>NZ_JBXASN010000004.1:0-332827 GCF_058809335.1 Ancylobacter sp. GW821-FHT10E12
GGGCGGCCTGGGACCATTCGGCGCTGGTGAAGGCGCTGGAGATGCTCGCAAACCACACCGTCGCTCCCGATGCGTGAGGAGGGCGCGGGATAGCGGTTGGCAGGGCAGCGTGGGGCGATGTTCGCATGACGTCGCCCCGCTGCCAGACCGGAAGGACCCGAAAACACCTGTTCCCTATGGTGCCGGAACGCCTGCAGCCGTCGAACGTTGACGGCCGTGTGGAGGATGGCCATGGCACCGCGGGCGGTTTGGAAAGGCTATCTGCGGATCGACCGGCTGATCTGCCCGGTGGCGCTGTTCACCGCCGTGTCGACCTCCGATCGCGTGAGCTTCCACACCCTTAATCGCAAGACCGGCAATCGCCTGAACCGCCAGTTCGTCGACGCCGGAACGGGGGAGGAGGTGCCCCGCGACGAGCAGGTCAAAGGCTATGAGATCGCGCCGGACGATTATGTCGTCTTCGAACCGGAGGAGATCGCCGCCGCGGTGCCGGAGGGCGACAAGACGCTGGCGGTGAACGCCTTCATACCCTGCGCGGGGATCGACGACCTCTATTTCGACCGTTCCTACTACCTCGCCCCCGACGGGCCGGAGGCGGTGGACACCTGCGCACTGATCGGGGAGGGGTTGCGCCGGCGGAACGTCGCGGCACTCGCTCAGGCGGTGTTGTTCCGCCGCGCCCGCTCGCTGCTGGTGCGGGCCGTGGAAGGCGGACTGACCGCGACCTTGCTCAATTTCGACTACGAGGTGGGCCCGGCGGACGAGGCTTTCGACGGCATCAAGCCGATGCGCATCGACAAGGAAATGCTGGATCTCGCCCGCCACATCATCGAGACCAAGAGCGGCCGCTTCGATCCGGCGGCCTTCGACGACCGCTACGAGGCGGCGGTGGTCGAACTGGTACGGGCCAAGGCCGCCGGCCGCAGCGTGAAGCCGCCCGAGGCGCGCAAGCCCGAGAAGGTGGCGAACCTGATGGAGGCGCTGCGCCGCAGTGCGGGCATGGACGCACCGACCAAGCCGCGAAAGGCGACCGGACGCAAGCCGCCGGCTCAGGGGAAGGAGCCGGCGGGTGCAGCGCCGGCGCGCAGATCGCCACGCAAGGCGGGGTGAGCGAGCCATGGCCCTCGATCTCTATCGGCGCAAGCGCAATTTCGACGCGACGCCGGAGCCGCGCGGGCGTGCCGCGCCGCGCGGCGGCCATGCCTATCTCATCCAGAAGCATGCCGCGCGGCGCCTGCACTACGATCTGCGGCTCGAACTGGACGGGGTTCTGAAGAGCTGGGCGGTGACGCGCGGCCCGAGCCTGGTGCCCGGCGAAAAGCGCCTCGCCGTCGAGGTGGAGGACCACCCGCTCGACTATGGAAGCTTCGAGGGCACCATCCCGAAAGGCGAATATGGCGGCGGCACCGTGCTTCTGTGGGACACCGGCAGCTGGGCGCCGATCGGCGATCCGCACAAGGGTTTTGCCAAAGGCCATCTCGAATTCGAGATCGACGGCGAGAAACTGCATGGTCGCTGGCATCTCGTGCGCATGCACAAGCGGTCGGGCGAAACCCGCAACAACTGGCTGCTGATCAAGGGCGAGGATGCCGCTGCCCGCGAACCCGGCGCGCCGGACATTCTGGAGGAGCGCCCGGAATCGGTGAAGACCGGGCGCGACATCGCGTCCATCGCCAGGGAAGCGCCGGGCTGGTCGTCCAAGGTGAGCCATGCGACGGCCGCTCCGCTCATCCCTCCAGCCAGGAAGGCTCCCGCCAAGACCACTTCCCCCAAGACCACTTCCGCGAAATCCCCTCGGCCCGGTCGTCGCGCGGCCGTCGTGCAATTGCCGGACTTCGTGCCGCCGGCGCTCGCCACTCTCGTCCCCAAGGCACCGACCGGCAGCGCCTGGGTGCATGAGATCAAGTTCGACGGCTACCGCCTGCAAGCGCGGATCGAGAAGGGCGACGTCCGGCTGCTCACCCGCAGCGGACTCGACTGGACCGCGCGCTTCGGGCCGGATCTCGTCGCGGCACTGGCGGCGCTGCCGGTCGGGACAGCGCTGGTCGACGGCGAGGCGGTGGTGGAGGCCGGCTCCGGCGCCTCCAGCTTCGCCGCGCTCCAGGCCGACCTGTCGGAGGGGCGCAACGACCGGATGCGGTTCTATGCCTTCGACCTGATCCATCTCGACGGACGCGACCTGACCGGGGAGCCGCTGATCGCCCGCAAGGCGACCTTGCAGAAATTGCTGGCCGGAAGCCGCGATCCGCTGCGCTTCAGCGAACATTTCGCGGAGGACGGCGCCATCATGCTGCGCCATGCCTGCCGCCTCAGCCTCGAAGGACTGGTGTCGAAGCGGCGCGACGGCCGCTACCGATCCGGCCGCTCCCGCGATTGGCTGAAGTCCAAATGCTCGCATCGGCAGGAATTCGTGATCGGTGGCTACGTGCCCTCCAGTATTGCCTCCCACGCGATCGGCTCGCTGGTGCTCGGCGTGTTCGAAAATGGCGCCCTTCGCCATGTCGGGCGGGTCGGCACCGGTTTTTCTTCCCGCGCCGCCGCCGATCTGTTCGACACCATCGAGCCGCTCGCGCGCAAGAGCAGCCCCTTTGGCGAACCGCTATCGGCCGAGGCACGCCGCGGCGTCCGCTTTGTCGAGCCCTCGCTGGTGGCCGAAGTCGAGTTTCGCGGCTGGACCGGCGATCATAATCTGCGCCACGCCTCCTATCGCGGCTTGCGCGAGGACAAGCCGGCGGCGGAAGTGGTGCGGGAAGAGGTTGGGCGCACAGGAGATGCCGACATGAACGCTGCGCGCCCGTCCACCTCCGCGGTGACGCTCACGCATCCCGATCGTCTCTACTGGCCGGAGGATGGCGTCACGAAGCAGGGCCTCGCCGACTACTATGCGCAGGTCTGGCCCTTCATCGCCCCGTTCGTCGTCGCCCGGCCGCTGGCGCTGCTGCGTTGCCCCGACGGAATCGGCGAGGCCTGCTTCTTCCAGAAGCATGCCTGGCGCGGCATCAACAAGGCGATCAGGCTGGTGCCCGATCCCAAGGACAAGGGCGGCGAGCCGCTGCTCACCATCGGCGATCTCGACGGGCTGATCGCGCTCGTCCAGGCCGGCACGCTGGAAATTCATCCCTGGGGAGTGCCGCTCGCCGGGTTGGAAAAGCCGGACATGCTGATCTTCGACCTCGATCCGGGCGAGGCGGTCGGATGGAGGCAGGTGATCGAGGCCGCGCGCTCGGTGCGGGACTATCTGCAGCAGGACGGGCTTGCCGCCTTCGTGAAGACCTCGGGCGGCAAGGGATTGCATGTGGTGGCGCCGCTGGTCCCCAAGGCGGGATGGCCGGCCGCCAAGGCCTATGCGAAGTCGCTTGCGGCGCGAATGGCGGCGGACGATCCCGACCGCTTCATTGCCGTCGCGACCAAGGCGAAACGCAAGGGGCGGATCTTCATCGACTATCTGCGCAACGCCCGCGGCGCGACGGCGGTCGCTCCCTATTCCACCCGCGCGCGGCCGGGCGCGGCCGTGTCCATGCCGATCGCCTGGGAGGAACTCGACGATCTGGCGAGCGCCGCCCAATTCACCATCGACAATGCGCCGGCTCGGCTCGCCAATCTCGAGGCTGATCCCTGGGAGGGTTTTCGCGCGGCGGCGCTGCCCCTGCCGGCGGCGAAACGGGAAAAGATCTAGCGCTTCGCCTTCTTCTCGGCCGCCAGGCTGCGTTTGAGCGCCTCGGTGATGCTGATGACGTTGTCCCCCACAGGCTCGGGCACATGCGGCTTCGCCGCCTTTGCCGACGGCCGCCTGCGCTTGCGGGCGGCAATCAGCTTGCGCAGGTTCTCCTGCACCGGATCGCGCACCATCGAGAGATCCCAGTCGCGGGTGCGCTGTTCGATCAGCGAGGTCATCAGCTTCAGCGAGACCGGATCAGGTTTTTCCGCCGCCCGGTCGCCGAAAGCGTCCTGCGCCGGCCGGACCTCGTCGCCATAATGCAGCGTCCACAGCACGATGCCACGCGCGCGCGGCTCCAGCATCACCGCGCGCTCGCGCCGATAGAGCACCAGCCGGGCGACGCCATTCATCCCGGTCGCCACCATCGCCTCGCGGATGACCGCGAACGCTTCGGCACCGACCGTATCGGCGGGCACGAGGAAGTGCGGCTTGTCGTACCAGATGGAGGCGATGGATTCCTTCGGTACGAACATGTCGATATCGATGGTACGGGTGCTCTCCAGCGCCACGGCGTCGAGTTCGTCGTCCTCAAGCAGCACGTTGCGGCCGGGCTCGATCTCGTAGCCCTTCACCTCGTCCTGCTCGCGCACCGCGCGTCCGGTCCCGGTGTCGACATAGCGCGCCTCGACGCGATTGCCGGTGGCACGGTTGAGCGTGTGGAAGCTGATTTTCCCGGCTTCACTGGTTGCCGGCGCCATGGTGACCGGGCAGGTCACCAGCGACAGCTTGAGATAGCCCTTCCAGAAGCTACGCCGTGCCATCCGTCTGGCTCCCAGCCGGTCTCGTTCGGTCCGTGCAGCGTCAACGGCTCACCCCGCTCCGCGTTCCATCGGTCCCGCCGTCGCATGGCCAGAACGCCGCACGGAGCGAACCACATCCGCTAGCGGGCGCCGAACACATGCGCCGCACCGGCGATATCGAGCCGGACGCGGTCGCCCGGCTCGGGCAGCGCCACGCTGGAGGTCTTGACCAGGATCGGTGGCAGCGCCACCCCTTCCAGCACCACCGCGACCGTGCAGGTCGCGCCGCTGAACTCCACCTCGACGACCCGGCCGGGGCAGGGGAGGTCGCCCTCGTCCTTGACCACGCGGATCTGCTCCGGCCTCAGCATGATCTCCACGCGCCCGTGATGATCGGCGGCGACCGCCACCCGGCCCAAGGCGCAATCGGCCATGCCGTTGCGGGCGACGGCGGGCAGCAGCACGGCATCGCCGAGGAACAGCGCGGTCTCCCGGTCCCGCGGGTGCAGATAAAGCATTCGCGGCGTGCCGGCCTGAACGAGCCGCCCCTCGCGCAGTACCGCGACCTGGTCGGCGAAGGACAGCGCCTCGGCCTGGTCGTGGGTGACCAGAATGGCCGTGATGCCGGCCGCCTGCAGCACCCGCGCCACCGCCTTGCGCATGTTTTCGCGCAACCCGGTGTCGAGCGCCGAAAACGGCTCGTCGAGCAATATCAGCCGCGGCTTGCGGCCGAGCGCCCGCGCCAGCGCCACCCGTTGCTGCTGGCCGCCCGAAAGCTGGTGCGGCCGGCGGTCGAGCATGCCCCGATCGAGCTCCACCATGTCGAGGAGGTCGAGCACCTGCCGCTCGCGGTCCGGGGCGCCGCGCGCGATGCCGAAGCCGATGTTTTCGGCGACGCTCAGATGCGGAAACAGCGCCCCGTCCTGCGCCACGATGCCGATGCCGCGCTTATGGGCCGGCATCGCCGCCTGCCCCTCGGCCATCACCTCGCCGTCGAGGACGATCCGGCCTTCGTCGGGTGCCTCGAATCCGGCGACGAGGCGCAGCAGCGTGGACTTTCCCGAGCCGGAAGGGCCGACCACGGCGGTGCGTCCGCCGGCCGCGACCCGCAGCGACACCCGGTCGAGCGCGGTCGCACGGCCGTAGCGCTTGCCGAGGCCATCGATGGTGAGCAGCGTCATTGGCCTGCCGTCCGTTTCGACTGGGCGTGGAGCAGGAGGGTGAGCGGCAGCGACAGCACCACCATCATCACCGCGTAGGGCGCGGCGGCGACGTAGTCGATCTCGCTGGTCAGCGACCAGAAGCGGGTCGCCAGCGTGTCGACCCCGTTGGGCGCCAGCATCAGGGTGGCGGTGAGTTCGTTGGTGATGCCGAGCGCAACCAGCGCGAGGCTCGCCGCCACGCCGGGCGCCGCCAGCCGCGCCGTAACCTGGCGCACCGCCTGGGCCGGCGTGCGGCCGAGCGCCATGGCGGCGCGTTCCAGCTCCACCGGCGCCTGGGCGATGCTGGCATGCAGGCCAACCATGGCGCGCGGCAGGAACAGCAGCACATAGGCGGCGAGCAGCGTGGCGAAGGTCTGGTAGAGCGGCAGCAGATACCGCACGGTGAGGCTCACCAGCGCCAGCGCCACCACCACGCCGGGCAGCGACCCGACATAGTAATGGCAGGCCTCGAGGACCCGCTGGAGCCGCCCCGGCGCCCGCACCGACAGCCAGGCCATCGGCGCGGCGGCGAGTGTGGCGAGCGCACCCCCGGCGAGTGCCAGCGCCACCGTCTCGACAAAGGCGCTGCCGACGGCCTCAAAGCGCCAGATTGCGGTGCCGCCGAGCAGGAGCCAGCGGGTAAGCGTCACCAGCGGCACGCCGAGCGCCACCGCCGCGACGAGCGCCGGCAGGATCAGCACCGGCAGGCGCCACCGGCCGAGCCGCCGCCGCGGCGCCGGTCGCGCCGACCCGGCTCCCACGCGCGCATAGCGCTCGCCACCCCTGATCAGCACCTCGATGCCGATGAGCAGCACGCAGCAGGCGATGAGAACGCCGCCCAGCATATTGGCGGCCGGGCTGTTATAGGCGGACTGAAACTGGTCGACGATGGCGGTGGCGAAGGTGTCGAACCGGATCATCACATAGAGTCCGTATTCGGACAGCAGGTGCAAGCCGACGAGCAGCGAGCCGCCGCAGATCGCCAGCCGCAGCTGCGGCAGCACCGCGCGGAAGAACACCAGCCACGGATTGAGGCCGAGCGATGCGGCGGCATCCTCGATTGCCGGATCGAGCCGGCGCAGCGTCGCCGCCACCGGCAGATAAAGGAACGGGTAGTAGGCGATCACCGAGACGAAGGCGGCGCTCGATAGCCCGCGCATGCCGGGCACGAGGCCGATCCAGGCATAGGAATGGACGAAGGCCGGCACCGCCAGCGGCGCCACCGCCAGCCAGGCCCACAGCCGTGCGAAAGGCAGGTCGGTGCGCTCGGTCAGCCAGGCCAGCATCACTGCCACCACGATCGCGATCGGAATGCTGGTGGCCTCGAGCAGGAACGTATTGATCAGCAGTTCGCCGACTCGTGGACGGAACACCAGTTCCCGCACCGTGGCCCAGCCCACCTCATAGGTGGTGGCGACGATGAAGCCGAGCGGCACCAGGCTGGCGAGCGCGACCAGCGCCGCGGCAGCATATACCGCCGCATGCGGCAGGCGCCGCGCGCGGCGCATCGCTCCGCCCGCCGGAACCAGGGCGCCGGCGGCAGGTAGGGAAGCAACTAATCCGTCGTCCTGCCGCAAGGCCGATGCCCATCGGATGGGGAGGGGAAAGGCCGCCGCGCGTCGTCGGCGCAGCGGCCACGGGGACCGGGCCGGGCTCAGATCAGCCCGGCGGCGATCATCAGCTCGGTGACCTTGCGGCTGTTGAGCGTCGAGGGGTCGACCACCGGAGCCTGCAACCCGGCGAGCGGGGCCAGCTTGGGATTGGACGCGGCGTCCTTGCCCGCGGCGTACTCGTAGGAGGTGCCGGTCTTCAGAATGTCCTGTCCCGTCTTGCCGGTCACGAAGGCGAGGAAAGCCTGCGCCTCCTTCGGATGGATGCTGGACTTCAGCACGCCGCCGCCGGAGATGCTCACGAACGCGCCGGGATCCTGATGGCGGAAATAATGCAGCGCGACGTTCCTGCTGTTCTCGCCGGTCTTCGCCTGATCGCCGAACCAGTAATAATGATAGATGACGGCGCCATCGATCTCGCCGGCGTTCACCGCCATCATGGCGACGCTGTTGCCCTTGTAAGGCGTGGCGTTTTCCTTCAGCGCCTTCAGCCATCTGGCGGTTTCCGCCTCGCCCTTCAGCTCCAGCATGGCGCTGACGATCGCCTGGAAATCGGCGCCGGCGGGGGCAGCGCCCCAGCGTCCCTTCCAGGCCGGGTCGGCGAGGTCGAGGATCGACTTCGGCAGCTTGTCCTCGCCGAGCTTGGTCTTGTCGTAGGCGAAGACGGTCGAGCGCGCGGCGATGCCCACCCACATGCCGTCGGACGGCCGGAATGCCGCCGGCACCTGGTCCAGCGTCGCCTTGTCGACCGGGGCGAACATGCCCGCCCGGTCCACCAGCATCATCGCCGGCGAGTTCTCGGTCAGAAATATATCGGCCGGCGAGGCCGCGCCTTCCTGGATGATCTGATTGGCGAGCTGCATGTCGCTGCCCTGGCGCAGGGTGACCGGGATGCCGGTCGCCTCGGTGAAGGCGTCGATCCACTCGCGGCCGAGACTCTCGTGCTGGGCGTTGTAGACGACGATCCCTTCGGCCTCCGCGGCCGTGGCAGGCTTGGCGGCGAGCGTCGCTGCGCTGAACAGCGCGGCCGTCACGAAAACCGTCAAACGTTGAAACGAAACTCTCATGCGCCCTCCAGTGACGATATCGACAGAGGTTGTCCCGGCGCGGAGGGCTATAGTATTCTGGTCTGCTGTTTTCAATATTTACGTCGACGACGATACCCTGAAGAACGATTATGTGAAGATAATTGGAATTCCTCTAAACAATGAATATTCAAGATCCTGCGTTTCGCTAGACGCTGCCATTCAATACTTACGATAGGGAAGATGTCGATTTTCCCCGCCGTCGCATGGCCTCGCCGGCGGATCGCCCGTTCACGCCAGGACCGGCCGAATGTCGGCCAGGCCGGGCGGGCGCTTCTGCGGCCATTGGGTCGCCCGGTGGTATTGCTCCCCGATGGCCAGCACCTTCGCGTCACCTCCGGCCGAGCCGATGAGCTGCATGCCCATCGGCAGGCCTCGGGAGCCGAATCCGCAGGGGACGGCGAGCGCCGGCAGGCCGATCAGGCTCACCGGCACCACCACCTCCATCCAGCGGTGATAGGTGTCCATGGTGCGGCCGTTGATCTGCCGCGGCCAGCGCCATTCGGCGGGAAACGGCCAGACCTGTGCCGACGGCATTACCAACAGGTCGTAGCGGCGGAACAGTGCCGACGCCGTCGCATACCAGCGCGAACGCAGCACGCTCGCCTCATAAACCTGTGCGGCGGTGACCGTCTGTCCGAACTCGATCTCCCAGAGGGTTTCCGGCTTCAGCGCCGCGCGCTTGACGGGATCGACCCAGAGGCTGCCCTTGGATCCGGCGTTGAGGAAGCCCCGCAGATGGATCCATGCCTGCCACAATTGTTCCGCCGGAAAGGGCGGCGCAACGGGTTCCACCACCGCCCCCATATCCGCGAGCACCGCCAGCCCGGCTTCGCAGAGATCGAAGATTTCCGGCTCGCACGCATAGGCGCCGCCCCAGTCGCCCAGCCAGCCGATGCGCCGGCCGCTCATGTCGATGTCGAGCCGGTCGGCGAAGCTGGCGCCCGGCCGGCCGAACGGCACCTCGGGATTTTCACCCGCCATGACTTCGAGAAGCCGCGCGAGATCCTCGACGGTCCGCGCCATCGGCCCGTCGGTCGCCAGGGTGGCCAGAAACGTGTCGCCGTCGGCGTCGCCCGGCACCAGGCCCCAGCTGGGACGGAAGCCATAGACGTTGCAGAACGCGGCGGGGTTGCGCAGGCTGCCCATCATGTCGGACCCGTCGGCGACCGGCACGAGGCGGGCGGCGAGCGCGGCCGCCGCGCCGCCCGACGAGCCGCCGGCGGTGAACGCCGGGTCATAGGGGTTGCGCGTCGCCCCGAACACCGGATTGAAGCTGTGGCTGCCGTGCCCCCATTCGGGAGTGTTGGTCTTGCCGGTAAAGATCGCCCCTGCGGCGCGCAGACGCGCGGCGATGAGATCGTCGCGGTCGGGCACATGGTCGCGATAGAGCGGCGAACCGAAGGTCGTGCGCAGGTCCCGGACGGCGACGAGGTCCTTCACCGCCAGCGGCAGCCCATGCAGCCACCCGCGCGAGGGTTCATTGTCCATCGCAAGCGCTTCGGCCATCAGGTCCGCGGGATCACGACTGGAAACGATGGCGTTCACCACCGCGTTTGCGACCGGGAGACGCTGCAGATAGTCGGCCATGATGTCGGAGGGCTTCACCGCGCGCGTCGCGACCAGATGCGACAGCTCCGTCGCCGTCAAATCCATCAATGACAAGGGGTTGCTCCCGGTCGATAGGGAAGGGGACGCCGTCCGAGTCGGCGCCGGGAGACTATCATGCGGGCGGGGTCCGCGCTGGATGAGGGCTTGAGCGCACAATGCGTCCCGGCTCACCAGTCGCCACGCGGTAGCGCTATCCCGCGCAATTCATGGACGGGGCCGCGCCGCCTGAGGCGCGGCCCTCGATTGCGGCCGAGGTCAGGCCGCCGCCGGCACCGGCAGCGAGGCCATGTCGATCACGAAGCGGTAGCGCACATCCGCGCGCTCCAGCCGCTCGAAGGCCTCGTTGATCTGGTCCATGCGGATCATCTCGACATCCGGCAGCACGCCCTTCTTCGCGCAGAAATTCAGCATTTCCTGCGTCTCGGCGATGCCGCCGATGGGGGAGGCGGCAATGCGGCGACGGCCGAACAGCATCGGGATGGTGTTGATTTCGGCCAGCGGGCCGAGCTGGCCGACCAGGACCAGCGTGCCGTCAATGTCGAGCAGCGGGATATAGGGATTGATGTCGTGCTTCACCGGCACGGTGTCGATGATCAGATCGAAGCCGCTCGCCGCCTGCGCCATCGCCGCCTCGTCGCTGGAGACCAGCAACCGGTCGGCACCGAGCGCCAGCGCGTCGGCTTCCTTGTCCTTAGTGCGGCTGAGCGCCGTGACTTCCGCCCCCATCGCCGCCGCCAGCTTCACCGCCATGTGCCCGAGCCCGCCCAGGCCGATCACGCCGACGCGGCTGCCCGGGCCGACATTCCAGGTACGCAGCGGCGAATAGGTGGTGATGCCGGCGCAGAGCAGCGGCGCCGCCTTGGCGATGTCCAGCCCGTCCGGCAGGCGCAGGGTGAATTCCTCGCGCACCACCAGATGCTTGGAATAGCCGCCATAGGTCGGTTCGCAGGTGATGCGGTCGCGGTCGTTATAGGTCTGGGTCATCACGTTGCGGCAGAGCTGCTCCTGGTTCCGGCGGCACTGGTCGCATTCCTGGCAGGAATCGACCATGCAGCCGACCGCCACCGCGTCGCCGGGCTTGTAGTTCTTCACCGCGTCGCCGACCGCGACGACGCGCCCGACGATCTCGTGGCCGGGCACGACCGGATAGGTCGAGAAGCCCCAGTCGTTGCGGGCCTGATGAAGGTCGGAATGGCAGACGCCGCAATAAAGCACCTCCATGGCGACGTCGTTGGGCCGCAGCGCCCGCCGCTCGAAATCGAAGGGCGCGAGGCGCGCGTCGGGGCCTTGGGCGGCATAGCCGATGGTCTTCATGCGGATGTTCCTTGCAGGATTGAGGAGGCGTCGGCCTCCCCGAATAAGGTGGTCGCGGCGGGCCCCCGCTTCAGGGCGTCGTGCCGGCATATTGATCGTCGGTGACCTGCTCCAGCCAGTCGACCACCCGGCCGTCCTGCATCTCGGCGATGGCAATATGCGTCATCGCGCAATCGGGCGCGGCGCCGTGCCAGTGCTTCTCGCCGGGCGGGAACCAGACGATGTCGCCGGGCCGGATCTCTTCGACCGGGCCGCCCTCGCGCTGCGCGCGGCCGAAGCCGGAGGTGACGAGCAGGGTCTGGCCGAGGGGATGGGTGTGCCAGGCCGTGCGCGCGCCGGGCTCGAAAGTCACCGTCGCGCCGCCGAGTTGGCCACTGCCGCTGAACGGAGCGTCGATGCGCACCGCGCCGGTGAAATAGTCCGCCGGGCCTTTCTTCGACGGCTGCGAGCCGCTTCGTCTGATGTCCATGGTCATCCTGGCAGGAGATCGACGACGCGAAGCGCCGAGTATGGGGCGCACTTTAGGCGGGAAGCCGTCGCGGGATTAGTCACTGTATATTGCACGCAGTCATATCCGGAATTCATGAATGTGCCGCGAAGAGGGGGGCCGATCTCGATGCCTTCCCGATGGTGGCGCACCATGTCCCATCCCCGACATAACCGCTGCCATCGAGATGCATTATCTCTGCGGCAGGCTCTCGACGAGATCGGTTGCTTTTGGCAAGGATGGAGGTGCCGGAGGCAAGGAGTGCGAAATGTCCGAGAGCGGCTATGGATCCGGGGAGTACTGGCGGCGTCGAAGCGATATGATCTATTATCAGCATATCGATTTCATCATGCGTTCCGTTGCTGCCGATGCCCGGACGATGCTCGACGTCGGCACCGGAAATTGCCAATATCTTGAATGGTTCGACTGGATTGCCCGGCGTGTGTCGGTGGACATCCGCGTTCCCTATAAGTCGGCGAATGTGCGCGCCGTGAAAGGCGACATCCACAACATCGATTTCGGCGAGATCTTCGACGTCGTCACCTGCCTGCAGGTGCTCGAACATGTGCCGGATGCCGGCTCCTTCGGCCGGCGCCTGCTCGAACTCGGCCGGCGGGTCATCATCTCCGTGCCCTATAATTGGCCGGCGCATCCCCCGGTGACCGGCCATGTCCACGATCCGGTGGACTATGAGAAGCTGACGGGATGGATGGGCCGGGAGGCGAACTATCACGACGTGGTGCGCGAACCGTTTGCCGGGAGGTGCGGATCGCGGCTCATCGCGATCTATGACGCGGATCCCGCGTGCCGGTTCGGCAAGGCGGACATCGAGCGACGGCGGATGCGCATGTCGGACAAGGGCAAGAGCCTCCCGTTCCAGCCGAAATCGCCGGCGGTGTGAGGGCACAGACCGCATCTCGCCGCGGACGCGACCGGCGGATCGACAAGAAAATGGCTTGGATTCAATAAATTGAGCATAATCACCTCGGCCGGAGCGCTTCGATCCGGCCGAGGTGATCAGTTCCAGCATTGCGGACGGACGATTTTGGCCGAGCCTGTTTCGATCGAATTCCTGCCCGCCTACATCCGGCCGCTGCTTGCCGGTTTCGGCAAATTCCGCAGCTTCCTGCACGATATCGAATTCCCTGGGCTCGCCGCCTACCCGGTCTTCGTGGTGCGAGCCGATCCGGCCAATCTCATCGCCACCTATATGTCGGCGAGTTCGGATCGGGGGCTCGCGTCCTGGCTCACCGACCAGATCGTGGCGGTCCATACCAGCGAGAAATTCGCACGCCACGCCGCCGAATGGCGCAGCCAGGCGCAGGATCGGCGTATTCCCCAGCTGCGTCATATTCTGCCGCCGATGCCCGAGCCCGCCGAGCTGCGGGCGGACGTGCAAAGGGAGCTCGGGGCGGCATTGCAGGTGGTGCCCCACGCGCAGGTCGACGCGCTGCTGCGCTACGTGCTGCGGAGCGGCCTGTTCACCGAAGCGATGGCCGGCCAGTCTTTGACCGATTGGCTGGAGGACTTCTTCCACACACAGCGGCCAGCGGCCATGCGCATGCTGGAATGGCTGGACACGCCCGACGACATCGGGTCCGAGCGCCAGCTGCTGCTGGAATGCGCCGTGCGGCACTATCTCCAGGCCCGCTACTTCGAACGCGCCTATGATCTTGTCTCGCGGGCCGCGACGCGCAGGCGATCCAGTCAGGACATGGACCCGCGCCTCCTCGAGGACCTCTGGTATTCGGCCTTCCGGCTCGGCCGCCGGGAGGAAGCCCGCCAGTGGCTCGACGAATGGACGCGGACACGGCCCCTGCACAAGGGACCGCTGGTGAACAAGGCGATCGTCGCCGCCTATGACGACAAGGAAGCGGCCTGCCTCCTGCTGGAACGCAGCAGCGCCCTCACCGGGCGTTCAACGGTTCCGGGCCAGGTCCTCTATGCCGAATATAATCTCAGCCTGGGGCGCGTGCATCAGGCGGAACTCGCCATGCGCCAGGCCTTCGAGGTTGCCGAGACCCCGGAACAGCCCATTCCAGACAATTATTTCGTCGCGTTGCACAACATTCTCACCGTGCGTGGCGAGAAAACGACGATCCTGCGCGACCTGTTCCGCCGCTCGAACATGAACCTGTCATGGGACATTTTCGGCATCGATACGGTAACCGACCACACCGTGGATGCGGAAGCGCCGCCGGCGCGCGTGGCCGTGGTGATGACCGCCTATAATGCGGCCGCCCATCTTGCGCGCGCCATCGAGGGGGTCTTGTCGCAAAGCGCCGATGGCGTGCGGCTCATCGTGGTCGACGATGGCTCGCAGGACGACACGGCGGCGATCTGCGCGCCGCTGGTGGCGGCAGGGCGGCTCACCTATCTCCAAACTCCTCGTAACGTCGGCACCTATGCCGCCAAGAATCTCGGCATCCGCAACGCGCTGGAGACCGGCTGCGACTATGTTGCGCTATGCGATTCCGACGATTTCTGGCTGCGCGCGCATGTTGCCCACCACCTGCGCGCCATGCATGGCCGGCCGGAGATCAAGTGCACCACCTCGCAATGGCTGCGGGTACGGTCGGATTCGACCGTCGAATGCGGCCTGCGGGGGCGCTATGTCGAAAATTGCCCGCACTCGACCTTCTTTTCCGCCGATGTCTTCGACAAGGTGGGCTTCTTCGATCCCGTGCGCTTCGGTGCCGATCGCGAGTTCCAGCAGCGGGTCCGGCTGCATTTCGGCTCGATGTCGAGCGCGTCGATCAACGCCGTGCTGACGCTCGGCCGGCGGCATGGGCTTTCGCTCACCCAGTCCGGCGCCGGCGCCATATCCGAGTTCAGCGAATCGCCGGTGCGCATCGCCTATTGGAAGGCGTGGAACGACTGGCACGATTCCGAGCTCGCCGCCGGCCGCATGCCGCGAACCGATGGCAGCCTGGATGCTCGCCCCTTTCCGGTGCCGGACGAAATGTTGCCCTGAGCGCGATGCCTGGACGGCGCCGTCCGTCGCCGGGAGCCGAAGGCGCCGTCGGTCGGCTGTCAACGTCGCGGGCGAGCGGCGAATACGACCCTATTACTGGCAAAGCCGCGCTTCCGTGGAGCATTTGCGGCGGGATGGCTATTCCGGCCGAACCAATTATGTGGAGAGCCCGGATTTCCGTTCGGGAATACAGAAAAACGGGAATAGTTCTCTGATTATTCTATAATGATTTGATGATATTTCCTGTATAGATACCAATACGTTATTGTGTCACCCTCCGTAATTCGTCCGGCAAATGAACGCATGCGTGCCGGATAGTCGTCGGATAGCTGTGAGGGAGTGACTTGCTGGCGAATGCTTGCCTGCGGATTCCGAGGCCACGAATGGAGATAGCCTTGGCATGATGGGGTGCGCGCGTACCATTATCCAGCCATGCCAAGGGTTTCACCCGCCCCGCCCGACACGGCAGAGCCGCCGAAAACACATCTCCGCTGTTGCATATTTATCACTTCATTAACCTTTATATTGAAGCATTATACCAGCACAACCCATTACCCATTCTCGTTGAGTTTTCGCGCGATATTCGCTGTCATCAATCTTTCGACCTCGGGGGTCTCGGCTATGAAGAGCATGTTCCTTTCGGCCGTCAGCCTTTTAGCCCTGGCCTGCCCGGCCCTGGCTGCTGACATGGCGACCAAGTATCCGGTGAAGGCGCCCGTCGTGGTGGTGCCGGAATTCTCCTGGACCGGCTTCTACATCGGCGCCAACATGGGCGGCGCGTGGTCTGACGGCTCCGGCTCGGCGACCATCCTGCCCTACGGCACCGGCATGGTCAGCGGCAGCGGCAGCGGCTTCATCTATGGCGGCCAGCTCGGCTACAACTACCAGGTCGGCTCCTGGGTGTTCGGTGTCGAAACCGATATCCAGGGCTTCGCCGGCAGCGGCAACACCGGTGGCATTGCCGGGTCGACCTGGTATGGCGATGGCAGCGACGTGGATTATTTCGGCACCATCCGCGGCCGCGTCGGCTACGCCTGGGATCGCGTCCTGGTCTACGGCACCGCGGGCGGCGCCTATGGCAAGAGCTCCATCGACGGCGTCATCGGCACCACCTCCTATGACGTCTCCTCGACCTATTGGACCTGGACGGTCGGCGCCGGCGCGGAATACGCCTTCGCCGACAATTGGACCGTGAAGGGCGAATATCTTTACATGGGCACGCCGGACTCGGTGCCGGAAATTCCCGGTACTGTCGACATGTCCGGCCACATCAACACCAATGTCGCCCGTATCGGCGTGAACTATAAGTTCTGATCCCGGGCCGCCGGCCCGCTCCTTCCGCCGCAGGCGGCAGGCCCCTTTATGGGAGCTCCTGGGCGGCGGTCAAGGATTTGGGCGTCCTGATTTCAACGATGGCGCGTGTCGGTCCGATGGCTCGGAACCGACACGCGCCATTCTGGTTTCATAGGCTTGGCGGCCGCGGCGGACATCCGGGCCTCTTGTGAATGCGTGACGGCCGACGCCGTGCTGCATCGCAACCAATGCGGCCATTGCGCGGAGTCGGCGAAGTCGGCTTCAGCCCTCTTCGGCGGCACGCATCTGCTTCTCCAGAAGCTTGCGCTCGACGGTGCGCAGATGCGCGCGCATGGCATTGGCGGCGCCGGCCATGTCGCGATGCTCGATCGCGTCGACGATCGCCTCATGCTCCTTGAAGCTGTGATGGTCCGGCGAGGGCTTGAGCGGGGAGGCGCGCAGCCGCCCCCAGGTAACGGCGCGGCGCACCGCGTTGAGCGTGTCGAACAGCCCGAGCAGCAGGCCGTTCTGCGTCGCCTCCGCGATGGTGCGGTGCAGCCGCGTGTCCCAGCCCTCATATTGCCGCCAGCTCTCCGCCTGCCGCGAGCGCGACAGGCACAGCCGCATCTCGGAGATCGCCGCCGGCGTGGCGGTGAAGGCGGCGGCGCGGGCGATTTCCGGCTCGATGACAAGGCGGGCGCGCATCACCTCCGCCGGGTTCGAGCGCCGTGCCAGCGCCGCGATGTCGGCGAAAGTATCGAGCGGCCGGCTGCCCATGAAGGTGCCCTTGCCGACATGCCGCCAGATCTGGCCTTCGGATTCGAGCACGTCCAGCGCCTTGCGCAGCTCAGTGCGCGAAACGCCGAGCGCCGTCGACAGCTCCCGTTCCGGCGGCAGGCGCCCGTCATCCGGCAGGTCGCTCTGGGCGAGAAAGGCCCGGAGCTGGGTGACGGTGCTCTTTTGCGTGTGCGGATCGCTTTCGATGAGGCTGTCCATACATTTCAACCAAGTGTGGAATTGGTTCAATCTATGGAACGGCAAAAGCGGCCGGTCAAGCCAATGTGAGCTTGACGCTTCGGAAGGCTCAATGTAAACCAAATCATAATTGGTTTCACACCTCGCGGTGAATTCAGCAGTGGGCAAACCACTCGATCCAAGGGAGTCCGAAATGCTCGACATGCTTGCCTTTCGCATAAGATCACTTAGCCGATCCGCATTCCCCGCCGGCGCGGTTGCGCTGGTCGGGGCTGCCGCACTGGCCTTTGCCGCACCGGCCGAGGCCAAGGTGCGCGTCGCCTATGGCGACATCGCCAGCGTCGAGAACCTGCATCTGCTCGCCGCCTTCGAGCTCGCCAAGCAGAAGGGCGTCGAGATCGAGATGACCTACCTGAAGTCCGAGGACATCGCCGCCCAGGCGGTTGTCAGCGGACAGGCCGATATCGGTGTCGGCGGACCCTATGCGCTGATCCAGAAGGTGAAGGTGCCGGTGCGCCTCTTCCTCCAGCTCTCGACGCTGCGCTTCTATCCGGCGGTGAACGCCGAATTCTACAAGAGCTGGAAGGACCTCGACGGCCAGGAAGTGGCGGTGCATTCGCGCGGCTCGGGCACCGAGGCCATCATGAAGCTGATGGAGCAGAAGCAGGGGATCAAGTTCTCCAAGATCAGCTACATCCCCGGCTCGGAAGTGCGCACCGGCGCGCTGCTGCAGGGCAACGTGAAGGCGACCATCGTCGATTCCAACGGTCGCCGGTTGCTGCAGGCCAAGGCGCCCGGCAAGTTCATCATCCTGCCGCTCGACGGCGTGAACGCCACCGACGAGGCGCTGTTCGCCCGACAGGACTTCCTCGACAAGAACCCTAGGGAGGTCGACGTCATCGTCGAGTCGATCCTCTCTATCTGGCGTGACGTCACCGAGCGGCCTGCCGTGGTCGCCGAATGGCGGGCCAAGTACAACCTGCTGCCCGACCTTCCGGCCGATCAGGTCGCCGAGATCACGCCCTATTTCACCGAGCTGGCGCAAGGCAAGGCGTTCCCGCTCAATGGCGGCGGCATGGCCGCGACCAAGGACGATTTCGCCTTCTACACCCTGTCCGGCCAGCTTCAGGGCGAGCCGGCCAGCCTGAAGGTCGAGGATTTCTGGGCGATGGAGCCGCTGAACCGCGCGCTCGGCAAGCTCGGCACCAATTGAGGGCGGCCGGATGGCAGCTCCCGCGCAGGCGAACGGCTCTCCAAGGGCCGTTCACACCTCCGAGCCGGCGATATTGCGCCGGCTCCTGGAGAACCGCCCGGCCGTATGGCGCATCGCCTCCATCGGCCTGTTCTTCCTCATCTGGGAAATCGCCGGCCGCATTCCGATCAGCTTCGCCTTCCCGACCTTCCTCGAGACCTTCGGTGCGCTCATCCGCATGACGTTCGACGGTTCGCTGATCTCCGCCTATGGCTCGACGTTGCAGCCCTTGGTGATCGGCATCGCCATCTCGGCGGTGGTCGGCGTGGGGCTCGGCATCGTGATGGGCCTGTCGCGCTTCGCCGAATGGCTCATCGCGCCGGTGTTCATCGTCTTGCAGGCGGCGCCGATGGCGGCGCTGATCCCGCTGATCACCTTCGCCTATGGCATAGGCCTCGTCTCCAAGACGCTGGCGGTGGTGATGCTGTCACTGCCGGTAATCGCCCTCAACGGCTACAAGGCGGTGCGCAACACCAATCCGTCGCTCATCGACATGTGCCGCTCGTTCCAGGGCACCTGGTGGCAGCGCATCGTCAAGATCATCCTGCCGGACGCCTCGCCGGTGATCTTCGCCGGGCTACGGCTCGGCCTCGCCGCCGGCTTCATCGGGGTGATCCTCGCCGAATTGCTGATCACGCCCACCGGCATCGGCGATCTCATCACCTATCACCGCTCGGTCGCCGACTATCCCGAGATGTATGCCGCCGTCGTCTCCATCATCCTCGTCTCGACGCTGACGCTGTCCGCCCTGGAGGCCTTCGAGGTCCGGGTGCTGCGTCCCGAGAAGCGAAAGGGCTGAGCCATGCGCAACATAACGGCCGCGGCGACCACCGCCGTCGAAACCCCGTCGCCGGAAGCCGCCGTCGAGGTGCGCGGCATCTGCAAGATGTATGCGGAGATGGAGGCGCTGCGCTCCATCGACCTCGACTTTCCCGCCGGCAAGCTCACCACGCTGCTCGGCCCCTCCGGCTGCGGCAAGACCACGCTGCTCAAGATCATCGCCGGCCTCATTCCGGCGACCTCCGGCGAGGTGCGGGTAAACGGCGTGCCGGTCTCCGGTCCCGGCCCGGAGCGCGCCTTCGTGTTCCAGGATTTCGCGCTGATGCCGTGGGCTACGGTGATGCGCAACGTCGCCTTCGGGCTTGAGTTGAAAGGCATGGGCAAGGCCGAGCGCCAGGCGATCGCCCGCAAATATATCGGCGAGGTCGGGCTCTCCGGCTTCGAGGACAAATACCCCCACGAACTCTCCGGCGGCATGCGCCAGCGTGTCGGCCTCGCCCGTGCCTTCGCGGTGAATGCCGATGTGCTGCTGCTCGACGAGCCGTTCTCGGCGGTGGACGAGCAGAACCGCCGCAAGTTCCAGGAGGACCTGCTCCGCCTTGTGGCTCTGGAGAACAAGACCTTCATCTTCGTCACCCACTCGATCGAGGAGGCGGTCTATGTGTCGGACCGCATCGTCATCCTGTCGCGCCGCCCTGGTCGGGTGGCGCAGATCATCGAGCCGGAGATCGACCGCTCGGCGAGCCCCGACGCCATCCGCCGCGACCGAGGCTATCTCGATACGGTCGAGGAGATCTGGCAGGGCCTGAAGCGCTACGTGGACTAGGGGAGGGGGATGGCATGACTCTCTATGGATATCGCGTGCCGATGATGGCCTCGCTGCTGGCGTGGTGCGTCGTCTGGGAGATCATCGGGCAGATGGGAGTGTCGTTCCTCATCCCGCCGCTCTCCGACGTGCTGGTCGCCGCGGTGGCGCTGGTGCAGACCGGCACCTGGCAGGCGGCGGCGCTGACCACGCTGAACAGCTTCCTGATCGGCATGGCGCTGGCCATCGTCGCGGGCGTCGGGCTCGGGGTGCTGATGGGGCGTTTCGCCTTCGCCGACAACCTGTTCGGCGTCTGGGTGAACATCTTCGTCTCGGCGCCGCTCTCGGCACTGGTGCCGGTGCTGATGATCCTGTTCGGCATGGGCGAGACCACGGTGGTGGTCACCGTGTTCCTATTCGCCGTATGGATCATCGTGCTCGACACCCGCGCCGGCATCCAGGCGGTGCCGCGCTCGCTGGTGGAGATGGGCCGCAGCTACGGTGCCGGAGGCTTGAGGCTTTACACCAAGATCATCCTGCTCGCCGCCCTGCCGGAGATCCTCGCCGGCATCCGCCTCGGCGTGGTGCGCGGCGTGAAGGGCGTGGTCATCGGGCAGCTGCTCGTCTCCATCATAGGCTATGGCGAATTGTTCGAGCTGTACTCGCGCAATTTCGACATGGAAAACTTCTGGGCATTGACCATCATCCTGTTCGCTGCGGCCATGGGGATGTCGGCCCTGATTGAGAGCATCGAAAAACGCGTCGAATATTATGCAGGAGTCCGCTGATGAACGCGCCGCTTGACACTACCGCCTATGTCATCGTCCCGCCGGGCATTCCCACCCTTCCGGTGGCCGGCAGCGACAAGCTGTTCCCGATCCACCGCATCTACTGCGTCGGGCGCAACTACGCCGAGCATGCCATCGAGATGGGGCACGATCCCAACAAGGAACCGCCCTTCTTCTTCCAGAAGAACCCCGACAACGTCATCACCAGCGGCAGCTTCCCCTATCCCGATAAGTCGAGCGACGTGCACTACGAACTCGAAATGCTGGTCGCCATCGGCAAGGGCGGGGTGAACATCCCGCTCGACAAGGCGATGGAGCATGTGTGGGGCTATGGCGTCGGGCTCGACATGACCCGCCGCGACCTGCAGGGCGAGGCCAAGAAGCTCGGCCGTCCCTGGGAAGTGGGCAAGGCGTTCGAAGCCTCCGCCCCGTGCTCGGCGCTGGTGCCGGCCTCCACGATCGGCCATCCTACCGACGGCAAGGTATGGCTCAAGGTGAATGGCGACCTGCGCCAGAACGGCGACCTCAACCAGATGATCTGGAAGGTGCCGGAGATGATCTCCTATCTCTCCGGCCTGTTCACGCTGCAGCCGGGCGACATCATCATGTCCGGCACCCCGGCCGGCGTCGGCGCCATCGTGCGTGGTGACCGGCTGGAAGGCGGGGTCGACGGCGTCGGCACGCTCGACATCACCGTCGTCTGACATCGAATCCTTCTTCATGCCCGTCGGCCCCTCGTGGCCGGCGGGCTTTTTTGTCGTCCGGGCAAGGCGTTATACCGACGACCTCTGTGATTGGCGTTAATTTCCATAGAGTCTATAGAAAATATATTGACGTTCCATCGGTCCTGCGATCTTCTTGATGCTGAAACGCGGCTGCACGGACCGCGGCAGATGTGGGGAGCCGGAATGCAGTGGTCGTGTCGAAGCTGACGGTCGCCCGCGGAGACTGATGCCGTCCGCCACCGCCCCCCGTTCCAATCAAGCGATTTCGAGACTGCGCCCATGACTCTCGCAACACCTCCCCAGGATGCCAAAGACGGCCTCGACGTTCTCTGGTTCCTGCCGACTCATGGCGACGGCCGCTATCTCGGCACCGCCACCGGCGGCCGTGCGGTGACGATCGACTATCTGCGCCAGGTGGCGCAGGCGGCCGACAATCTCGGCTTCTACGGCGTGCTGATCCCCACCGGCAAAAGCTGCGAGGATTCCTGGATGGTCGCCTCGGCGCTGGCGCCGGCGACGAAGCGCCTGCGCTATCTGGTGGCGGTGCGCCCCGGCCTTGCCTCGCCGACGCTCTACGCCCGCATGACCGCGACCCTCGACCGCCTGTCCGAGGGGCGGCTCCTGATCAACATCGTCACCGGCGGCGACCCGGTGGAGAATGCCGGCGACGGCATCTTCCTCGACCACGACCAGCGCTACGAGGTGACGCGCGAGTTCCTCGACATTTACCGCCCGCTGCTCGCCAGCGAGCGCGTGACCTATGAAGGCAAGCACCTGAAGGTCGAGGATGCCGCTCTTCTGTTCCCGACAGTGCAGGCCGGCGGGCCGCCGCTCTATTTCGGCGGGTCCTCGGCGGCGGCGAACGATGTCGCGGCCGAGCATGTCGACGTCTACCTCACCTGGGGCGAGCCGCCGGCGGCGGTAAAGGCCAAGATCGAGGAGGTGCGGCGGCTGGCCGAGGCGCGCGGGCGCAAGGTGAAGTTCGGCATCCGCCTGCACGTCATCGTGCGCGAAACCAATGCCAAGGCCTGGGAGGCCGCCGACGAACTGATCAGCCATGTCGACGACGCCACCATCGAGGCGGCGCAGAGCGTGTTCTCCCGGCTCGACTCGGTCGGGCAGGCGCGGATGCGGGCGCTGCATGGCGGCCGGCGCGACAAGCTGGAGGTCAGTCCCAATCTGTGGGCCGGCGTCGGGCTGGTGCGCGGCGGTGCAGGCACCGCGCTGGTCGGCGACGGCCCGACGGTGGCGGCGCGCATCGAGGAATATGCCGAGCTCGGCATCGAGAGCTTCATCTTCTCCGGTTACCCGCACCTCGAAGAAGCCTACCGCGTCGCCGAGCTGGTGTTGCCGCGGCTCAGGCTCAATCACGGCCCGGTGATCTCGCCCGACCAACAGGCGCGCTTCGGCGAAGCGGTGGCGAACGATTATCGTCCGGCAAAGCAGGCGGCGCAGTCATGAGCAGCAAACTCAACGTCGTGGGAATCAGCGGCAGCCTGTCGGCGCCCTCGAAGACGCTGGCCCTGGTGCAGTTCGCCGCCGAGCGGCTTGGTCGCGAGCTCGACGCCACGGTGCGGGTCATCGACGTCGCCCGCCTGCCGCAGCTCGGCGCCATGCGCACGCGCGAGGCGGCGGGACGCGAGGAGGATGCCGCCTTCGCGGCGGTCGAGGCGGCAGACCTGCTGGTCGTCGGCTCGCCGGTCTACAAGGGCTCCTATACCGGCCTGTTCAAGCATTTCATCGACTTCGTCGATTACGGCGGACTGGTCGGCAAGCCGGTGGCGCTGCTGGCGACCGGCGGCAGCGAGCGCCATGCGCTGGTCATCGAGCACCAGTTGCGGCCGCTCTTCGCCTTCTTCCAGGCGCAGCCGCTCGGTACCGGCCTGTTCCTCACCGAACGGGACTGGTCCGGTACGGAACTGATCGGCGAGGCGACGGGCCGGCGCTTCGAGCGGCTGGTGCACGAGGCGGTGGGCGCGGTGCGCCATGCCGCGCATCGGCCGGCGATCGCGGCGGAGTGAGCGCCATGAAATCAACCCCGGCTCGTCACAGGGAGCGATGTAGGCCGGCGCGCTGACGGCGCGCCGCTGCTTCGCCAACCCGACCGCCCTGTTTTGTCGCTGCGCCGCGAGGAGGCCCTCGCGAAGAACGCCGATGCTCGATCTGAAGGACCTTCGATCCATGAAACGCTTTTTCCGGGCTGCGGCCCTTTCCCTCGCCGTGCTCGGCACCGCGGTCGGCTCCGCATCCGCCGAGGGACTGATCCGCATCTCCGAGCAATTCGGCACGCTCTACATTCCGTTCCACATCCTGCGCGACCAGAACCTCATCGAGAAGCACGGCAAGGAGCTCGGCCTGGACATCAAGGTCGAGTGGTTGAAGCTCTCGGGCGGCAATGCGGTGAACGACGCCCTGCTCTCGGGTTCGGTCGACATCGCCTCGGCCGGCATCGGGCCGTTCTTCACCGTGTGGGACCGCACCAAGGGCTCGGTGAAGATCGTCGGGGCGTTCGGGGCGACGCCGAACTACCTGCTGACCAACAAGCCGGATATCAAGAGCCTGAAGGATTTCGGGCCGAACGACCGCATCGCCACCCCGGCGGCCGGCGTCTCCGTGCAGGCGCGTACGCTGCAGATCGCCGCCGAGAAGGAGTTCGGCCCCGGCAACCAGGGCAAGCTCGATTCGCTCCAGGTGACGCTGCCGCATCCCGACGCCACCGCCGCGCTGCTCTCCGGCTCCACCGAGATCACCGGCCACCTCTCCAATTCGCCGTTCCAGGAACAGGCGCTGAAGGATCCCAAGATCCACAAGATCTGGTCGTCCTACGACGTGCTGGGTGGGCCGTTCACCCCGACCGTCGCCTACACGACGATCAAGTGGCGCGACGCCAACCCGAAGACCTATGAGGCGTTCTTCCGCGCCTTCAAGGAGGCGACGGAGATCGCCGCCAAGGACCACAAGCTGGCGGCGCAGACCTATGTGAAGATCGAGAAGTCGAAGCTCGACCCGGCCTTCGTGCAGCAGATCATCGACAACCCGGAGGTGCAGTTCACCCTCGTGCCGCTGAAGAGCGAAGCGTTCGGCGACTTCCTCTACCGCACCGGCGCCATCAAGACCCAGCCGGGCGGCTGGAAGAACTACACCTTCCCCGAATTGCACGACCAGTCGGGGAGCTGACCTCATGCTCGCACCGGCCAGCCAGACGGCGCTTGAGACGAAACCGGCCATGCCGCTCCTGGAGGCGCGCGGCCTGACGCTCGACTATGCGACGGAACGCGGGCCTGTACGGGCGGTCGACGCCGTCGACTTCACCATCGCCGAGGGCGAGCGGCTGGTGCTGCTCGGTCCCTCGGGATGCGGCAAGTCCTCGATCCTGAAGGCGATCGCGGGTTTTCTGCCCCCCAGTGCCGGAGCGCTCACGCTGCGGGGGAAGTCGATCAAGGGGCCGGGGCCGGACCGCATCGTGGTGTTCCAGGAATTCGACCAGTTGCTGCCCTGGAAGACCATTCTCGACAATGTCGCGTTTCCGCTGATCGTCGCCCGTCACAAGGGCAAGGAAGAGGCGCGGGAGATCGCGGCTGCGGCGCTGCGCCGGGTCGGGCTGGAGCGAGCGCTCGGCCAGTATCCGCACACGCTGTCCGGCGGCATGAAGCAGCGCGCGGCGATCGCGCGGGCCTTGGCGGCGAGCCCCGACATCCTGCTGATGGACGAACCCTTCGCCGCGCTCGATGCATTGACGCGCCTGCAGATGCAGCGCGACCTCATCGACATTGCGCGTGAGACCGGGCTGACGCTGCTCTTCGTCACCCATGACATCGACGAGGCGGTGCTGATCGGCACGAAACTGCATCTGCTCAGTGCCCATCCCGGACGCACCATCACCACGCTCGATACGTCGGCCTTCGACATGCGCGACCTCGGCACATCCGCCTTCGAGACGGTGAGCCGCAAGGTGCACGACACGCTGTTCGGCAAATCGGGAGCGCACGCATGACCGACATTCCCGTTTTCGATGCCGCTGCCGGCGAGGCGCCCGCGCACCGTTGGCGTGACGGGGCGCTTCGCCTCACGCGCACGCTCTGGTTCCGCCGCATCGTGGTGCTGGCCGTCCTCGCCATTGCCTGGGAACTGGCGGCGCGCTGGCAGAGCAACCCGATCATGCTGCCGAGCTTCCTCGAGGCGTTCACCGCCTTTCGGGAAGCCAGCCTGAACGAGGGCCTGCTGCTGGCGGCGGCCTCCTCGCTCACCGTGCTGATGAAAGGCTACGTGGCGGCGATCATCATCGCCACCATCATCGTCTCCATTGCCGCCACCAACGGATTCGTGCGCGACGCGCTACAGACGGTGGCGGCGATGCTGAACCCGCTGCCGGCCATCGCGCTGCTGCCGCTGGCGCTGCTGTGGTTCGGCCTCGGCGAGGCGAGCCTGCTGTTCGTGCTGATCAACGCCGTGATCTGGCCCTTCGCGCTGGCGGCGCTGCAGGGCTTCGAGGGCGTGCCGGAGACGCATCGGCTGGTCGGGCGCAATTACGGCCTCAGGGGACCCGCCTATGTGCGGCTGATCCTTATTCCCTCGGCACTGCCGGCACTGATCTCCGGCATGCGGGTAGGGTGGGCCTTCGCCTGGCGCACGCTGATCGCCGCCGAGCTGGTGTTCGGGGTGAGTTCGAGCTCCGGCGGGCTCGGCTGGTTCATCTTCAGGGCCCGCAACGAGCTCTATACCGACCGCGTGTTCGCCGGCCTCGCCACCGTCATCGTGATCGGCCTGCTGGTCGAGGCGGTGGCATTCCGCGGGCTGGAAAGCGCGACGGTGCGCCGCTGGGGCATGCTGCGCTGACGGTGCCTATCCGCCCGCCGGCACCGGCCGCGCATTGCCGGGAATGCGGCCGGGCGCCGGCTTCTCGGTCGCCTTGTCGTGGTCGCTCGGCACGGTGGGCTGCGGATGGGAAACCTCGTCCAGCGCCGGCTCCAGCGGATTGCCGGCCGGCGTCGGACGATCGTCGAGCACCGCATCGACATCGGCGGGATCGATGACGACCGGGTTCTGGTCGAGCTGTCGCGGGTCGCGCACCATGGCTTCCTCCTCGCGTCCATGAAAGGGCGGCCGGACATGCCGACCGCCCGTCGCATCGTGCCCGGATGAGCGCGCTCAGCTGGCGGCGCGCACGTTGAGCTTGGACATCGCCACCTTGGAGAGCAGGGCGTCGGCCTTCTTCTCCTCCTCCAGCGTGCGCTGGAGCACGCGGGCACAGTCGGCGCGGCCGAGCTGGTTGGCCCAGGCCACCAGCGTGCCGTAGCGGGTGATCTCATAGTGCTCCACCGCCTGCGCGGCCGCCGCCAGCGCCGCGTCGAGGACCTCCTTGTCCTCCACCTCGCCGCTGATCTCGTCGGCCTCCTTCAGGATGCCGTCGATGGCGGGACAGGTTACCGACTTGGCTTCGGTGCCATGCAGCTCGAACACTTCGAGCAGGCGCTTCACATGCCCCTCCGTCTCCTTCAGGTGGTTCTGGAAACCGGATTTGAGCTGCGGATCGGTGGACTTCTCGATCATCGAAGGCAGCGCCTTCAGGATCTTGTTTTCCGCGTAATAGATGTCGCGAAGCGTGTGGACGAACAAATCGTTCATTGTCTTGATATCTTTCGAGAAGAAACCCATGGTCTTTCCTCCGGTATTTTAGTGGGGATGAGGTATCTGGTGACTGAACAGATCGCGCATTCGGCCGCGATGTCTGCCCCGTCAACGGCTCTTCATCCGCTGGGTTCCGGATTTTCTACTCACCCCTGCGCTTTACCTCCGCCCTTCTGATCGTGCTCGCCATGGCCGGCGGCTTGCCGGCCTGCACGCTTCCGGGTGACCTGGCGTGTTCGGGGCGGAAACCAAGTCTTCACCTTGAGGCGCCATAATCCCGCCCGGTTGGAGGGCAAGAAGATGAGTGTCGTGGCTTCCCCCGTTTCCGGCTGCGGATCTTCCATCGGACCGTCAGTGGTGTCGTCGCTTTCTCCTGAAATCATGCCTGTGCCGGGTCTGCGGGTGCCTACCGTCCTCGTTTTCGATTCCGGCCTCGGCGGGCTGTCGGTGCTGCGCGAGCTCGTGCGGGCACGCCCCGATGCGCGCTATGTCTATGCCGCCGACGATGCCGGCTTCCCCTATGGCGACTGGGACGAGCCGGCGCTGATCGAGCGCATCGTCAGCGTTATGGAAGCGCTGATCGCGCGGGTGGCGCCGGATGCGGTGGTGATCGCCTGCGGCACCGCCTCGACCCTGGTGCTGCCGCCGCTGCGCGCGCGATTTTCCGTGCCTTTCGTCGGCACGGTGCCGGCGATCAAGCCGGCCTGCGAAGGCTCGCAGACGCATCTCATCAGCGTGCTCGCCACTCCCGGCACGGTGAAGCGCGACTATACCCGGGCGCTGATCCGCGATTTTGCCGGCGGCTGCCAGGTGACGCTGGTCGGCAGTGCACGTCTCGCGCCGCTGGTCGAGGCCAGCTTTGCCGGCGAGAACGTCGACGACGCCGATTTCGCCGAGGAGATCGCCCCCGCCTTCGTGCGCGAGGGCGGCAGCCGCACCGATACCGTCGTGCTCGCCTGCACCCATTATCCGCTGGTGCGCGAGCGGCTGGAGAAGGTCGCCCCCTGGCCGGTGCGCTGGGTGGATCCCGCCCCCGCCATCGCCCGCCGTGCCGTCTCGCTGGTCGGCCCGGCGACTGGGAACCGTCCGCCGGCACCGTTGCGGCTGTTCTCCACCGGCACGCCGCTCGATGCCGAATTGATCGGCCGCATCGCCGGCATGCCGGCGCGTTCCGGCGAACTGGTGCCGATGAGCCCCGAGCTCGCCTGAAACCGGCTTGTCCGGGCCGCCTTGCGCGTCCACCATGACCTAAAGTCAGAAGCCGCCCGATTCCGGCATCCTCGCCGGCGGGCAGGGAGCGAGGGCATGAAGGATTTGCACGGTCCCATCCTGTCGCGCCGTGCCGTTCTCGGCGCCGCCGGCATGCTGGCGCTGTCGGTTCCGGCCGCCTCCGCGCAATCGGCCGCCCAGCCCTTCGACGCCTGGTTGCGCGATTTCCGCGCCAAGGCGCGCGCCCGCGGCATTTCCGACGAGGTGTTCGATCGCGTGACGCGCGGGCTGAAACCCGACACCTCGGTCTATGCGAAGGACAGCGCCCAGCCGGAATTCCGCGAGGAGCTGTGGCAATATCTCAACCGCCGCATCTCCGAATGGCGCATCATCACCGGCAAGGCGGCGGCGAAGAAGAATGCCGCGTTGCTGAAGCGGCTGCATGGCGATTTCGGCGTCGAGCCCGATGTGCTGCTCGGCCTGTGGGGCATGGAAAGCGCGTTTGGCGAGCTGGTGACCGACCCAGACCACATGCACCCGGTGTTCCCCTCGCTCGCCGCACTGGCCTGGGGCGAACCGCGCCGGCGGCGCTATTGGGAAACCGAGCTGCTCAACGCCTTCGCCATCGTCCAGCGCGGCTGGGGCGAGCCGGACGAGATGCTCGGCTCCTGGGCCGGCGCCATGGGCCACACGCAATGGATGCCGGAAGTCTGGCTCAATCTCGGCGTCGACTACAATGGCGACGGCCGCGTCTCGCCCTACGATGTCGCCGACGCGCTGGCCGGCTCCTCGCGCTATATGATCAAGCGCGGCAAATATCAGGCGGGGATGCCGTGGGGCTTCGAGGTAACGGTGCCGCAGGCCGCCGCCCGCTATGCCGACGCGCAGGGCGTGCGGACGGTCGCCGACTGGGGCAAGCTCGGCATCGCGCCGGCCGGGGGAGGGCGGCTCACCCATCCTGCCGCCCGCGCCCGGCTATGGGCGCCGGTGGGCACCGAGGGGCCGTGCTTCCTGCTGACGCAGAACTTCTATGCGGTGCGCTCCTATAATCCGTCGATGAACTACGCGCTCGCCGTCTGTCATCTCGGCGACCGGGTGCTGGGCGGGGAAGCGTTCGTGACGCCCTTCCCCGGCGGCGAGCGGGCGCTGACGCTGGCCGAGATCCAGGAGGTGCAGAAGCGCCTCACCGCCGCCGGATTCGACACGGGCGGGGTCGACGGCCGGGTCGGCAACATGACCATGCGCGCCGTGGCCGGCTTCCAGAAGAAGGCCGGCATCGAACCCGACGGCTATGCCGGCCTCGACGTGCTGGCGGCGCTGCGCAAGGGCCGCTGAACGAGAGGCGACGCGGGTTTGGCGTCCAACCTCTTGACCTGCCCGCGCTTTACGACTATGCACGCGACCACTCGCGGGGTCGGCAACGGCCCCGTGAGCTGTTTCACGCACCCGTGGTTGCGTCCGGCGCGTTCGGATGGAGCCTGTCGGCGAGCCCAAGCGGTTCGCAAAGGAGGGGGCGCGATCCAACCCGCAACCTTGCGAAGAGGACCAGCGCAATGAGCAAGCGCGTTTCGGCCAAGCACAAGCTTGACCGCCGTATGGGCGAGAATATCTGGGGTCGCCCCAAGAGCCCCATCAACAAGCGTGAATACGGCCCCGGCCAGCACGGCCAGCGCCGCAAGGGCAAGCTTTCCGACTTCGGCGTGCAGCTGCGCGCCAAGCAGAAGCTGAAGGGCTACTACGCCTCGATCGGCGAGAAGCAGTTCCACGCCATCTATGTCGAAGCCTCGCGCCTGCGCGGCGACACCGGCGCCAACCTGATCGGCCTGCTCGAGCGTCGCCTCGATGCGGTCGTCTACCGCGCCAAGTTCGTCCCCACCGTGTTCGCCGCCCGCCAGTTCGTGAGCCACGGCCACGTGAAGGTGAACGGCCGCCGCGTCAACATCCCGAGCTACCAGGTGAAGGTCGGCGATGTGGTCGAGGTGAAGGACGCCTCCAAGCAGATGGCGCTGGTGATGGAAGCCGCCGCCTCCGGCGAGCGCGACACCCCGGACTATCTCGAGGTCGACGGCCACAAGCTGACCGCCAAGTTCGTCCGCGTGCCGGAACTCAACGAAGTTCCGTACCCGGTCGTCATGGAGCCGAACCTCGTCGTCGAATATTATTCGCGCTGAGTTCCGGGATCACCCAGACGGAAAAGCCGCCCTTCCGGGCGGCTTTTTTGTTGTGCAGTGAGGTGTACGGTCAGCCCGAAAATCGCGGCCAAGATGTACGATGCGGCCGATCTGGAGGCCGACGCGGTGCCCGGCCTGGCGAAATCGGATCAGGCCGAGGCGCGGCCCATCACCGGGACGCCCTTTTCCTCGAGCAGGCTCTGCAGCTCGCCGGCCTGGAACATCTCGCGCACGATGTCGCAGCCGCCGATGAACTCGCCCTTGACGAAGACCTGCGGGACGGTCGGCCAGTTGGTGTAGTCCTTGATGCCCTGGCGGATCTCGTCGGAATCGAGGACGTTGATGCCCTTGTAGTCGACGCCCAGGTGGTTGAGGATCTGCGCCACCTGGCCGGAGAAGCCGCACATCGGGAATTGCGGCGTGCCCTTCATGAAGACGACGACGTCGTTGCTCTTCACCTGGTTGTCGATGAAATCGTGGATGCTCATGTGGCGCTCACCCGTCTAAGGTCCCCGCAGGGGTCCCTGTGTGTCCATTGGCTCAAGGTGATGGCGCGGGGCGCGCCATTCAATCCCCGGTTCTCTTCACTTTTAGCCGAAAGGCCGCGACCTGTCGCCGCCGGAATGGCTCACGCCTTGGGCACTTCCGTCTGCAGCGCGAGGGCGTGCAGGACGCCGCCCATCGGGGCGCCGATGGCGGCATAGACCATCTGGTGCTGCTGGACCCGCGACTTGCCGCGGAAGCTCTCGCTGACCACGGTGGCGTGCCAGTGATTGTTGTCGCCGGCCAGGTCGCGCATGGTGACCTGCGCATCCGGCAGGCCCTGCCGGATCAGCTTCTCGATTTCGGACGCTTCCATCGCCATGTCGGTTCGGCTCCCTCAGATCATGCCCGCGCCCATATAGATGGGCAGCCAGGCTTCGTAACGCTCGCGCAGCGCATCGAGGACGATGGGGCGCTCGCCGGGGATGGTCAGCTTGTCGCCGCCGGTGCTGCCGAGCTTGGCGAGCGGGATGCCCGCCGCCTCCGCCCGCTTCACCACGGCACCCTTGCCGGCGCCGACGGTGACGATGTAGCGCGCCTGATCCTCGCCGAACCAGAAGGCATGCGCATTCACGCCGGCCGGCGGGGCGAGAAGCGAGGCGCCGATGCCCGACGACATCGCCATTTCCGACAGCGCCACCAACAGGCCGCCATCGGAGACGTCGTGGACGGCGGTGACCAGCCCGTCAGCGATCAGCTCGCGCACGAAATCGCCATGCTTGCGCTCCAGCGCCAGATCGACCGGTGGCGGCGCGCCTTCCTCGATGTCGAGGATTTCGGCGAGAAAGGCCGACTGGCCGAGCCATCCGACGGTTTCGCCAATGACCAGAATGGCTTCGCCGGCGTTCTTAAAGGCGAGTGTCGCCATTTTCTCGATGTCGTCGATCACGCCGACGCCGCCGATGGTCGGGGTCGGCAGGATACCGCGGCCGTTGGTCTCGTTATAGAGGCTGACATTGCCGGAGACGACCGGGAAGTCGAGATCGAGCGCCGCGGCGCCAATGCCGCGCAGGCAGCCGACCAGCTGGCCCATGATCTCCGGCTTTTCGGGATTGCCGAAATTCAGGTTGTCGGTGAGCGCCAGCGGCGTGGCGCCGACGGCGGTGATGTTGCGCCACACCTCGGCCACCGCCTGCTTGCCGCCCTCGAACGGGTCGGCCTCGCAATAGCGCGGGGTGACGTCGCAGGCCATGGCGAGGCCCTTCGGCCCGTCCTGGCTGACCCGGACCACCGCGGCGTCGCCGCCCGGCCGCTGCACGGTGTTGTTGAGGATCAGGTGGTCGTACTGCTCCCAGATCCAGCGCTTGGAGGCGAAATCCGGCGAACCGACCAGCCGCTCCAGCGCGCCCGGCACGGTGGCGGTGATCTCCAGCGACGCCGGATCGATACGCTGCTGCTTCGGCGTCTCCACCCATGGGCGGTCATAGAGCGGGGCTTCGTCGCCCAGCTCCTTGATCGGCAGGTCGGCCTTCACCTCGCCCTTGTGCCTGACGATGAAGCGCAGCGTGTCGGTGGTGCGGCCGACAATCGCGAAGTCGAGGCCCCATTTGCGGAAAATGGCTTCCGCCTCGTCCTCCTTGCCCGGCGCGATCACCATGAGCATGCGCTCCTGGCTCTCGGAGAGCATCATCTCATAGGCGCTCATGCCGGTCTCGCGGCAGGGCAACTTGTCGAGGTCGAGCTCGATGCCGAGGTCGCCCTTGGCGCCCATCTCCACCGCCGAACAGGTGAGGCCGGCGGCCCCCATGTCCTGGATCGCCACCACGCAGCCGGCCGCCATGATCTCGAGGCAGGCCTCCAGCAGCAGCTTCTCGGCGAAGGGGTCGCCGACCTGCACGGTCGGGCGCTTCTCCTCCGCGCCCTCGCCGAACTCGGCCGAGGCCATGGTGGCGCCGTGGATGCCGTCGCGGCCGGTCTTGGAGCCGAGATAGACCACCGGCAGGCCGATTCCGGTCGCCTTGGCGTAGAAGATCTTGTCGGCGTCGGCGAGGCCGACCGCCATGGCGTTGACCAGGCAATTGCCGTCATAGCGGGTGTGGAAGCCGACGAGGCCGCCCACCGTGGGCACGCCGAAGGAATTGCCGTAGCCGCCGATGCCGGCGACGACGCCGGCCACCAGATGCCGGGTGCGCGGGTGCGCGGGATCGCCGAAGCGCAGCGCGTTCAGCGCCGCGATCGGCCGCGCGCCCATGGTGAACACGTCGCGCAGGATGCCGCCGACACCCGTGCCCGCGCCCTGGTAGGGCTCGATATAGGACGGGTGGTTGTGGCTCTCCATCTTGAACACCGCCGCCTGGCCGTCGCCGATATCGATGACGCCGGCATTCTCGCCCGGCCCCTGGATCACCCACGGCGCCTTGGTCGGCAGGCCGCGCAGGTGCAGGCGCGAGGACTTGTAGGAGCAGTGCTCGTTCCACATCGCCGAGAAGATGCCGAGCTCGGTGAAGCTCGGCTCGCGGCCGATGAGCTTCAGGATGCGCTCATACTCGTCCGGCTTCAGGCCGTGTTCGGCAATGAGCGCGGGGGTGATCTTCGGTTCGTGGAGCGTCGTGTCTTGGGAGGTCATGCGCGGGCCGTCACATTCCATTTCACGGACGAGGGCAGGCGGGAAACATATACAGGCGGTTCTGGGCGGGAAGGGCGCTCAGGCTCGCTCCAGCACCCCGGCAAGGCTCTCGAACAGGGCGCGCCCATCGGTCGGGCCGATCAGCGGGTCGACATGGTTTTCGGGATGCGGCATCAGCCCGAGCACGTTGAGCTTCTCGGAGACGATGCCGGCGATGGAATTGGCGGCGCCGTTCAGCACCTGGGTATCGTCGCGCTTGCCGTCCGGCATCACATAGCGGAACACCACGCGGCCCTCGCCTTCGAGGCGCTTCAGCGTCTCGGCATCGGCGGTGTAGTTGCCCTCGCCATGGGCGACCGGGAAGCGGACGATGGCGCCCTTGGCATATTTGCGGGTGAAGGGGGTGTCGGTGCGCTCGACCTTCAGCAGCGCCTCGCGGCAGACGAAGCGCAGCCGCGCGTTGCGCACCAGCACGCCGGGCAGCAGCCCGCTCTCGCACAGGATCTGGAAGCCGTTGCAGATGCCGAGCACCAGGCCGCCGCGGGCGGCATGGGCGCGCACCGCCTCCATGATGGCGGCGCGGGCGGCGATGGCGCCGCAGCGCAGGTAGTCGCCATAGGAGAAACCGCCGGGCAGCACCACGAGGTCGGTGCCGGCGGGCAGCTCGGTCTCGGCGTGCCAGACCAGGGTGGCCTGCGAGCCGGAGACGGACCTGAGGGCGTGCGCGGCGTCGCCCTCGCGGTTCGAGCCGGGGAAGACGAGAACGGCGGATTTCATGGCGCGAACTTCATGGCACGAACTTCATGGAACGAACTTCATGGAACGAGCGGGTTTTCGGTCAGTTCGAGACGGCGTTCGATGCGGTCGAGGCGATTGTCCTGCCGCGTGAGGGCCGCGTAGATGTTGTGGATGTCCTGCTGCATGGCGATGAGATGGCCGCGCATCGCGTTCAGCTCGACCTTCACCTCCGACACCGACGATCGGGTCTCGTTCAGGTCACGCTGAAGTGCCTTCAGCACCTCATAGATCAGCTCATTGGTCACTTCCGCCATGGCGAGCGCATTTCCCCTCCGGCAGCAAGAATATCACCCGACGAACTCGATGCGGTAGGTTTCGATCACCGTATTGGCGAGCAGCTTCTCGCAGGCTTCCTTCAGCGTCGCCTCGGCCCTGGCGGCGTCGCCGCCGTCGAGCTCGACGTCGAACACCTTGCCCTGCCGGACGCTGGCGACGCCGGGAACGCCGAGAGAGCGCAGGGCACCCTCGATGGCCTTGCCCTGCGGGTCGAGGACTGCGGATTTGAGGGTGACGAGGACACGCGCCTTCATGGAACCACTCTTCGGGACGATCTCAGGAGCTTCGGGACGGACGGAACGCGAAAACGCGCGGAAAACAGAAACCGAGGCCTTAACGAGGGCCTTAAACAGAAACGGGGGCTTTGCGGCCCCCGCCTATCACCTGGCCGCGAACGGCTCAATGCTCGAATGCAGATGGCTGCCCGGCGAAGCACGCAGCCCCGCCGTCAGCCCCGGCATCCTCACTTTTCCGGTTCGGACTTCACCAGCACCGGGCCGGCGGGCTGGGCCCGCTCGCCCTCGGAGATGATGCCGAGACGGCGCGCCACTTCCGAATAGGCCTCGACGAGGCCGCCCATGTCGCGCCGGAAGCGGTCCTTGTCGAGCTTGTCGTTCGACTTGATGTCCCACAGGCGGCACGAATCCGGGCTGATCTCGTCGGCGACCACGATCCGCATCATGTCGTTTTCCCACAGGCGGCCGCATTCCATCTTGAAATCCACAAGACGGATGCCGACGCCGAGGAACAGGCCGGAAAGGAAGTCGTTCACGCGGATCGCGAGGGCGATGATGTCATCGATCTCCTGGGTGGTGGCCCAGCCGAACGCGGTGATGTGCTCTTCCGACACCATCGGGTCGTTGAGCTGGTCGTTCTTGTAATAGAACTCGATGATCGAGCGCGGCAGCTGCGTGCCTTCCTCGATGCCGAGACGGGTCGACAGCGAGCCGGCCGCGACGTTGCGCACCACGACTTCGAGCGGGATGATCTCGACCTCGCGGATGAGCTGCTCGCGCATGTTCAGCCGCTTGATGAAATGGGTCGGGACGCCGATCTCGTTCAGCTTCAGGAAGACGTATTCCGAGATGCGGTTGTTGAGGACGCCCTTGCCATCGATGACGTCGTGCTTCTTGTTGTTGAAAGCAGTGGCGTCATCCTTGAAGTGCTGAATCAGGGTGCCGGGCTCAGGACCTTCGTAAAGGACCTTCGCCTTACCTTCGTAAATGCGGCGGCGGCGGCTCATGGGGGGGTACCGTCGATTGAGGAAATCCATCGATGCCGGGGCTCCGGTTCTAACTGGTCCACGGCTGGGGGCTGGCTGTGCATGCTACCCGAGTGCGCGAATGCCGATTCGTATCGCGCTGCACAAGCTCCCGCACCGGGACACTAGCCGATCAGCGCTCGCGATACAACGCAATGCACAGGGGATGCCGGACATCGCGCTGCCCAATCGGGTGGCAGCGTCAGATTGACGTAGGGGACGCCGCCACGCTGAAGGCGCCGTTGATTTGGGGACGGGGGCGCGATAATCAAGCCCGCAACCTGCACTGAGATAGGGCGATGAAACATGAGCACGTTCGACGGCCGCGAAGATGCGTTCGAAGCCAAGTTCGCCCATGACGAGACGCTGAGGTTCAAGGCGCATGCGCGCCGCAACCGCGCGCTCGGCCTGTGGGCCGCCGGGAAGCTCGGCCTCACCGGCGATGCCGCCAGCGCCTATGCGCTGACGCTGATCGAGGCGGATCTCCAGGAAGCCGGCGACGAGGACGTCTACGCCAAGCTCAAGGCCGATTTCGACGCCAAGGGCCTCGACGTCTCCGAGCACCGGATCCGCCGGACCATGGAGGAATTGCTGACCGAAGCCATCGCCTCGATCAAATCCGAGCGCTGATCGGCTCCATCGACACCAGCAAGGCCGGCCTCCCGTCCGCGTTCCGCGGCACGGGCGCCGGCCTTTTCGTTGCGCGGGTCGCAGCCTGGCGCGGGTTGCAGTCTGGCAACCATCTTCACGGCATTTCGTTGCGGCAGACCGAAATTGGAGCCATGCGTGAAGCTGGCCGTCGCCCTGTAGGGTAGGGCGGCGGTGCTGGAGGGGCCGATGCGCTTCACGACGTCCTTCGCCTTGACCGCCGGGCTGCTGCTCGCGGGCACCGCCGCCGCCGCGGCCCTGCCGGCGGTGGTCAGCGCCAACACCAATCTGCGATCCGGTCCCGGCGTGCGCTATGGCGTGGTCGGCCGGCTTCCGGCGGGGGCGTCGGTCGAGTTGATCGGCTGCTCGGGCAACTGGTGCCAGACGCCCTACGGCTATGTGAGCGCCCGGCTGGTCTCGCGGGTCGCCGGCCAGACGATCGCCGCGCCCGCGGCCACCGGGGCGGGCGCTCCGGGCATGGCCAGCGCGCTCGCCCTGCCGACCGCCGGCGCCGGGATGGCCCAGCCCGTCGGCTCGACCGCGATCAACCTGAGCTCCGATCCGGTGAACTCGGCGCTGCAGAATCCGCATCCCGGCCAGACCGATACGATGAGCGGCGCGCGCACCACCATCGGCACCGCCAATGTGCGTTCCGGCCCCGGCACCGATTTCGACCTCGTGAAGACGCTGCCCGATGCCAGCACCGTGCAGGTGACGAGCTGCAGCAACGGCTGGTGCCGGACCGACGAGGGCTATATCAGCCTCTATCTCCTCTCGCGCGGGCCGGTGAAGCAGGTGCTGAGCGCCGAGGCGCAGCCGCGCCTTCCCAGCCCGGCGGCTCCGGCCGGCGTGCCGGTGGCGGGGGTGCCGGCGAATGCATCCGGCAATGCCACGACCACGGCGAACGCCAATGTGCGCTCCGGCCCCGGCGCGCGCTATCCGCGGCTCGGCACGCTGCCGGCGGGCTTTCCGGTCAATGTCGTCTCCTGCACCGGCAGCTGGTGCCGGACGGAATATGGCTATGTGAGCGCGCGCCATGTGCGCCAGGGCGCCGTCGTGCCGGCCTACGCCGCCGCCGCGCGGGGGCCGGCACCTGCCATGGCCTCGCCGGCCGCGGCCTATCCGGCGGCCGGCGCCGTCCCCGCGGGCGCCACGGCGCAGGCGCCGGCGATCAATCTCAGCTCCGAACCGTTGAACTCGGCGCTGGCGCCGCTGGCGCCCGGCCAGCGGGAGACGATGAGCGGCGCGCGCACCACCATCGGCACCGCCAATGTGCGCACCGGCCCCGGCACCGATTTCGACCTCGTGAAGACGCTGCCCGATGCCAGCACCGTGCAGGTCAAGAGCTGCAGCAACGGCTGGTGCCAGACCGACGAGGGCTATATCAGCCTCTATCTTCTCTCGCGCGGCTCGGTGAAGCAGGTGCTGAGCGCCGAGGCGCAGCCCCGCCTTCCCAGCCCGGCGGCCGCAGCCGGCATGCCGGCAAACGCGGCGGCGAGCGGCGTTCCGGCGGCTTCCACCGGCAATGCCACGACCACGGCGAGCGCCAATGTGCGCTCCGGTCCGGGCGCGCGCTACGCGCTGCTCGGCACGCTGCCGGCGGGGTTTCCGGTCGATATCGTCTCCTGCGCCGGCAGCTGGTGCCAGACGCAATATGGCTATGTGAACGCCCGCCTGGTGTCGCGTTCCGGCACCGCCACGCAGCCGGCCCCATCGGCCTATGCGCCGGCCCAGGTGGTGGTGCGCCCGGCGCAGACGACCGGCGGCGCCTATTCCGGTGCCAGCTATTCCGGCGCCGCCTATTCCACCCCCTATGCCGATCCGACGATGGCGGCGAACGCCTATGCCGCCGACGGCTCCCTCTATCCCGGTCCGGGCTATGCGAGCTTCCCGAGCGCCGGCATTCCCGGCGCCACCTACCGGACCTATGGCAACGGCTTCCCGTCGATCGCCACCGACGGCCCGACGCTCGGCACCGTGCTGGTCGATCTCGCCGCGCCGGTGACCACGCTCGCCAATGCGGTGACCGGCGGCACCTACTGGGGCGGCAGCCAGCCGTCGAGCTATGGCCTGCGCTGGCGGGCGAGCTGGGGGCCCGGCTATTGGGGGCCGGGCTATAATGGCTCGAACCGGCCGTCCTACTGGGGCGCGCGGCCGAGCTACTGGGGCGGGCGCCCGACCTATTGGAGCCAGCATCCGGGCTACCCGATCTACGCCACCTTCGGCGACAGGAAGGGCGGCACCTACTGGGCGCCGCCCGGTGGCGGGCGGCGGCCGCAATCGGCGGCCTGGTATTACGGCGTCGACCGCCGCAGCGGGCAGGGCCCCTACGAGCTCGCCACCTTCACCGGCCGGCCGCTGCTCTGGCAGCCGGCATCGGGGCTACGCTGAGGCGCGGGCACGCAATCGCGCAGTCGTGACGCTAGGTGAAGAAACCAAGGCGCGCGCCGGCTGTTGGTTCCCCACATAAGTGCCGTCGGCAGACGCCGGCGGCAGGACGAGCGTGAAACCTCGTCCAAGAGGGAGGTTGCAATGCGTATGCGTTCGACAATTCTGCTGGCGGCCGGCCTGCTGCTGGCCGGCAGCGCGGTCGCTGAGGCGCGGCCGGCCGTCGTCACCAACGACCTGAACGTGCGTACCGGGCCGGGAACCCGCTACAGCGTCGTCGCCACCCTGCCGGCCGGCGCGCGCGTCGATGTCGGCGGCTGCACCGGCAACTGGTGCCGCGTCGCCGGCGGCTATGCCAATGCCAATTACCTCTCCTTCGGCGGATCCAGCGTCGTGGTGACACCGGGCTATGGCGCGGCGCTCGGGGTCGGCGCGCTCGCGCTCGGCATCGGCGCCTGGGACGACGGCTATTGGGGACCGGGCTGGCGCGGCGGCTATTGGGGCGGGCGCCCCGGCTACTGGGGACCGCGCTACGGCGTGCGCAACCCGAATTACTGGCGCAACGGGCCGGGCTGGGGCGACGGGCCGAAGGTCCAGCAGTTCCGCCAGAACCAGGGTAATTTCCAGCAATTCCAGCAGAACCGCCCGAACCGGACCGCCATGTACCGCAACGCCGGCGGTAATCGCCCTGTCATGTACCGCAATGCGGGCGGCAACCGCCCGGTCATGTATCGCAACGCCGGTGGCAACCGTCCGGTCATGTATCGCAATGCGGGTGGCAACCGTCCCGCCATGTACCGCGCCAGCGGCGGGGGGCGGCCGGTCATTTACCGGCCGATGGGCGGTGGCGGCGGCCGCATGGGCGGCGGCGGCTTCCGCGGCCGCTGACCCGACCGGGCGCGCCGCCTCAGGCGCGCCCGAACACCCGCCGGAAAATCGTGTCGACGTGCTTGAGGTGATAGCCGAGATCGAATTTCTCGGCGATCTCCTCGGCCGTCAGGTAGGTGCGGACCTCGGCATCGTTGGTCAGCAGGTTCTGGAACTCGCCCTCGCCGCGCCAGACCGGCATGGCGTTGCGCTGCACCAGCCGATAGGCGTCCTCGCGCGAGGCGCCCTTCTGGGTCAGCGCCAGCAGCACGCGCTGCGAATGCACCAGGCCGCCGAGCCGGTCGAGATTCTTCTGCATGGTCTCGGGATAGACCAGCAGCTTCTCGACCACGCCGGCGAGCCGGTTCAGCGCGAAGTCCAGCGTCACCGTCGCGTCCGGCCCGATCATCCGCTCGACCGAGGAATGCGAGATGTCGCGCTCGTGCCAGAGCGCCACGTTCTCCAGCGCCGGCGTGACCATGCCGCGCACCAGCCGGGCGAGGCCGGTGATGTTCTCGGTGAGCACCGGGTTGCGCTTGTGCGGCATCGCCGACGAGCCCTTCTGGCCGGGCGAGAAGAATTCCTCGGCTTCCAGCACCTCGGTGCGCTGGAGATGGCGGATCTCGATCGCCACCCGCTCCATCGAGGAGGCGACGACGCCGAGCGCGGCGAAATAGGCGGCGTGGCGGTCGCGCGGGATCACCTGCGTCGACACCGGCTCGACCGCGAGGCCCATCTTCGCGGCGACATATTCCTCCACCCGCGGGTCGATCTGCGCGAAGGTGCCGACCGCGCCGGAAATGGCGCAGGTGGCGACCTCGGCGCGGGCGGCGACGAGCCGGGCGCGGTTGCGCTGGAACTCGGCATGCGCCTGCGCCAGCTTCAGCCCGAAGGTGGTCGGCTCGGCATGAATGCCGTGCGAGCGGCCGATGGTCGGGGTGAGCTTGTGCTCGAAGGCGCGGGTCTCCAGCGCAGCGAGCAGCCGGTCGGTATCCTTGATCAGGATGTCGGCGGCGCGCACCAGCTGCACGTTGAGGCAGGTGTCGAGGATGTCGGAGGAGGTCATGCCCTGGTGGACGAAGCGCGCCTCCGGCCCGACGATCTCGGCGAGATGGGTGAGGAAGGCGATGACGTCGTGCTTGGTCACCGCTTCGATCTCGTCGATGCGCTCGACGTCGAAGGTGGCGTCCTTCGCCATCTCCCAGATCTTCGCCGCCGCTTCCTTCGGCACCACGCCGAGCTCGGCCAGCGCGTCGGTGGCGTGCGCCTCGATCTCGAACCAGATGCGGAATCGGGTCTGCGGCTCCCAGATGGCGGCCATCTCGGGACGGGTATAGCGCGGGATCACGGCGGATTCCTCAAGCCAGAAAAACAACGGAAATCGCGTCTAGCAGGCGGCGCGCATGTCTGCAAACGTTGCAACCTGAAATTGTTTATGGAATAATTCATCCATAAATTGCATCTGGGGGGATGGCGATGACGGAAACGGCGGCGGAAACCGACGACGAGCAGAAGGCGGCTTCGGCCGAGGCGGGCGCGCTGGCGGCGGCGCAGGGTTCCAGCGGCCGCTCCGCCGACAAGATGGCCGACAGCATGATCGGTCAGCTCGCGCAGAATCCGGCGCTCGCCGACGATCTCCAGAAGAGCCCGGAGAAGGTGCGCGAATTCGCTGCGGTGGCGAAAATCGCCGCCGACGCGCAGCAGGTGCGCGACTACGATCTCGAAATCATCAAGAGCAACGGCCAGTTGTATCTTGTCGTGGTGGGCTGCGTCGGGGCCGTGCTGATCATCGTGGTGCTGTCGATCGCCTATCTCTCCGTCAATCAGCTCGCCATGATGAAGACGCCCATCGACGGCACGATCACGTTCGCCATCCCCGACGGGCTGATCGCCCTGGGCTCGGCGGCCATCGGCGCGCTGGCGGGACTTCTGACGCCGCTCTCGCGCCGGACCTAGGCCGGCTTCGAGCGAAGAGGAAATCGCGTGAAAACAACGACCTGGAACCTTTCGGTGAACCGGTTTCACCGAAAGGCTGCAGGCGCTAGACCACCATGCCCGTCGCCCGCTCGGCCGCGGCGCGGATGGCTGCGATATTGCCCTGATAGGCGGCCGCGCCGCCCTTGAACACCGCCGAGCCGGCCACCAGCACCGTGCCGCCCGCCGCGGCGCAGAGCGGCGCGGTCTGCGCCGTCACGCCGCCGTCGATCTCGATGGCGACCGGCCGGTCGCCGATCATCGCCCTGAGCTGGCGCGCCTTGTCCATCATCGGCGCCAGGAACGCCTGGCCGCCGAAGCCGGGATTGACCGTCATCACCACCACCAGGTCGACGAGGTCGAGCACATGCTCCACCGCGCCGGCCGGCGTGGCCGGATTGATGGCGACCCCGGCCTTCTTGCCGAGCGCGCGGATGTGCTGCAGCGAGCGGTGCAGATGCGGGCCGGCCTCGGCATGCACCGAGATGAGGTCGGCGCCGGCGGTGGCGAAGGCCTCCAGATAGGGATCGGCCGGCGCGATCATCAGATGAACGTCGAAGAACCGGGTGGTGAGCGGACGTATCGCGCGCACCACCTCCGGGCCGAAGGAAATATTCGGCACGAAATGGCCGTCCATGATGTCGATATGTACCCAGTCGGCGCCGGCGGCGTCGATGGCGCGGACCTCCTCGCCGAAGCGCGCGAAGTCGCTGGCAAGAATGGACGGGGCGACGACAATATTGGACGGCATTATTCTACTCCCGAAAGCGGCAAACGTTTCATGACGGAACGTTTCGAAACAGTCCATTAAGTAATTTCGGCCTAGGAAGGGAGATACCGTCTGGATGGACTGGCTGTGTCCGCCGCCATCGTTCGTGCCTCCCATCGAACCTTTCCTTCATTCGCCAGCAGGGGCTTGAGATGAAAAAGGCCAGCGTTGCAGTCGTCGCGGCGGTCCTCGCCACCGCAGGAACCCTGATCCCGACCCAGCAGGCTGCGGCCTGGGGCGCCTGCGGCCCGCGCGGCTGCGTCGGCGGAGCGGGCTATTATGGCCCGCCGCGCGGGCGCGTCGTGGTCGTGCAGCCCCGCCGCTACTATGCGCCGGGGGGTGCCATCCTCGCCGGGGCGGCCGTCGGCTTCCTCGCCGGCGCGGCTGCCGCCTCGCTCGCCGGTCCGCCGCCGCATCCCAATCAGTGCTGGTACTATACCAACCCGCAGCAGACCACCGGCTTCTGGGACGTCTGCCCGCGCTGATCCGTACCCGCGCGCGAACGGCCGGCGGATCGTCCGATCCGTCGGCCTCATCGCGCCCATCGGTCCTGCCACGCCGGGATCGTGTTCGGCTGCGGCAACGCGCTCGCCTCATAGATGGCGCGGGCACAGGCGCGCGCCAGCGCCTCCACCGCCGCGACGCCGATCCAGGCGAGGTCCACCACCGGTTCGGCCAGCGGCCGGAACCCGGTGGCGGCGGTGAACACCGTGTCGCCGTCGAACGGCGAATGCACCGGCCAGATGGCGCGGGCAAGGCCGTCATGCGCCATCACCGCGAGGCGCTTGCACTGCGCCTTCGACAGCACCGCGTCGGTGGCGACGATGGCGATGGTGGTGTTGGCCACCGCCACATCCAGCCGTGCCGGCATGCCCTTCATCGGCGGGGTCAGCGTCGGAGCCGGCAGCGGGCTGGGCAGCCCGAGGCCGCCGAATTCGCCGTGGCGCTCGAACGGCGCCGCCCAGAAATGCGGGCCGTCGCCGACATTCACCGAGCCGACCGCATTGACCGCCACCAGCGCGCCGACCACGTGGCCGCTGGCCGCGACGATGGAGGCGGAGCCGAGCCCGCCCTTCAGGATCGCCGTCGTCGCTCCGGTGCCGGCGCCGACCGTGCCCAGCGGGAAATCGAGCCGGGCATCGGCCGCCGCCTGGTAGCCGAGGTTGCGATAGGGAGCGAAGCGGCCCCAGTTCTTGTCGCCGCCGTTCAGCAGGTCGAACAGCACGCAGCCCGGCACGATCGGCACCCGCGCATCGCCGATGGCAAAGCCGATGCCGTGCTCGGCGAGATGGCTCATCACCCCCGCCGAGGCATCGATGCCGAAGGCCGAGCCGCCGGAAAGGGTGAGGGCGTGCACCGCGTCGACGGTGGTATCGGGGGCGAGCAGGTCGGTCTCGCGCGTGCCTGGTCCGCCGCCGCGCACATCCACCGAGGCGACGGCCGGCCGGTCGAACACCACCGTGGTCACCCCGGAGGCGAGGGCGAGGTCGGTGGCGTTGCCGACCTTCAGCCCGGCGACGTCGGTGATCAGGTTGCGCATCGGTGTACCTCTCCTGCCTTCCCGCCCGCCGCGATCACTTCCCGGCGACGGCGGAGCGCGCCGCATTGCATTCGCCCCTCGGGGCGTGCATTGGACGCAAGTCTCGTTGGGACGCAAGCCTGTCCGGGGCGCACATCCGTTCGGGACGCCAGTCAATTCGCTCACGGGTGCCAAGGTCAATGGCCGACGTCACGCTTCCGGCCGCTTTCGTCGCCGGCATTGCCAGCTTCGCCTCGCCCTGCGTGCTGCCGCTGGTGCCGCCCTATCTGTGCTACCTCGCCGGCACCAGCCTCGACCAGATCACCCACAAGGCGCCGACCGACGCGGCGGGGCGGCGCACGCTGGGCGCGGCGGCGCTGTTCGTCGCCGGCTTCTCCACCGTGTTCGTGGCGCTCGGCGCCGGCGCCTCGGTGATCGGCGGCTATCTCCGGCTGTATTCGCAGGAGATGGCGATCCTCGCCGGCATCGCCATCCTGCTGATGGGGCTGCATTTCCTCGGCGTGCTGCGCTTCGGCTGGCTGACGCGCACCAAGCGCGTGCATGTCGACGCCCCGGCGACGCTGGCCGGCGCCTATGTGATGGGGCTGGCCTTCGCCTTCGGCTGGACGCCCTGCATCGGCCCGGTGCTGGCGGCGATCCTCGCGGTGGCGGCCTCCGAACAGACGCTGATTCGCGGCGCCGGGCTGCTCGCCGTCTATTCGGCCGGGCTCGGCGTGCCGTTCCTGCTGGTGGCGGCGATGGCGCGGCCGGCGCTCGGCGTGCTGACCAAGGCGCGGCGCTACCTGCCGGTGGTCGAGAAGACGATGGGCGCGCTGCTGGTGCTGACCGGCATCGGCTTCCTCTCCGGCTGGATGGCCAGCGTCAGCTACTGGATGCTGGAGACGTTTCCGGGCCTCGCCAGCTTCGGCTGAGCGGGACGGCCGAACCGCGCCCCGACCGGCGCTAGCGCGGCGCGATCTGCTTGCGCATGCGGATATAAGCCATGCGGAGCCCCCCGCGCAGGACGTGCTCGCCGCTGCGCTGTGCCGTGAAGCCGTGGCGCCGGTAGAAGGCCTCCGCGTTGATCGAAGCGTCCATGGTGAGCTCGGCCAGGCCGTATTTGCGGGCCCTGAGCTCGAGCGCGCGCAATATCGCGCCGCCGATCCCGAGGCGGCCGTGATCGGGGGAGACATAGACGGCCCGCAATTCGCGGCCGCTCGGCACGAACGAGCCGAAGCCGATGATGGCGCCGCTCGGGTCGCGGGCGACGATCGCCTCCTCCTCGCCGCTTTCGATCCGCTGCGCGAGGGCATCGATATGGTCGGGCCGCACGGGCAGGGGAGCCCAGGCCTCGATGATGTCGGGCGGGTAGAACCCGACGGCCGAGCCGCGAATGGCGGCGCGATGCACCATCAACATCGCCTCCGCGTCGTCCGGGCGGGCTCCCGCCAGCCGCACCTTGGTTTCCATCGGCATCCACCCTCATGGACGAACGAGCTTACCCCCGGGCGGCGGGCCGGCAATGCCTTCGATGAGAGGCGGCGCATCATCGTCGTCCATCGGAGGCCGGCGGATGCAACGAAAAACCCGCCGGCTCGCACCGGCGGGTCTGATCGTCAGCCGTCACGCCGGGCGCCGCGAGGGCGCGCCGGATCAGAGCTCGGTGTAGCCGCCGTCCTTCCAGACATAGACGACGTAGTCGAGATTGGTGCGGTCGCCCTTCTTGTCGAAGGTCAGCTTGCCGAGCACGGTGTCGAACGGCTTGCCGGAGTGGATGTATTCCTCGATCTTCTTGTTATCGAGCGCCTTGACCGCCTCGGCGGCCTGCTGCAGCACCTGGCCAGCGGCGTAGGCATACAGCACGTAGCCTTCCGGATCGATGCCCTTGGCCTTGAAGGCGTCGACGACCTTGGCGGCGGCGGGGTTCTTGCGCGGATCCGGGCCGAAGGTCATCAGGGTGCCTGCGGCGCCCGGACCGGCAATGGTCCAGAATTCCTTGTCGGTGATGCCGTCACCCGAGAACAGCACGGTCTTCATGCCCTGGTCGCGCATCTGGCGCACCAGCAGGCCGGCTTCGGTGTGCAGGCCGCCGTAATAGAGGATGTCGACATTGGCGGCCTTCAGCTTCGAGACGAGAGCCGAATAGTCCTTCTCGCCCGGATTGATGCCTTCGTAGACGACTTCCTTGATGCCGGCCTTGTTCATGGCCTTCTGGGTCTCGTCCGCCAGGCCCTTGCCGTAGGGGGTCTTGTCGTGGACGATCGCGACCTTCTTGCCCTTCAGGTTCTTGACGATGTATTCGGCGGCGACGGCGCCCTGCTGGTCATCGCGGCCGCAGGTGCGGAACACGTTGGCGAGGCCGCGCTCGGTCAGCTTCGGGTTGGTCGAGGCCGGGGAGATGGCGATGACGCCGGCTTCGGCATACTGCTCGGAGGCGGGGATCGACACGCCGGAGTTGAAATGGCCGATGACCATCTTCACGCCGTCGGAGATGAACTTGTTGGCCACCGAGACGCCCTGCTCGGGCTTGGAGGCGTCGTCGCCGACCAGGATCTCGACCTTCTGGCCGAGCAGGCCGCCCTTGGCGTTGAGGTCGGCCGCCCACTGGTCGGCACCGTTCTTCAGCTGCGCACCGAAGGTGGCGTTGGCGCCCGTGATCGGGCCGCCGACGCCGACTTTCACCTGCGCCGAGGCCGGCAGCGCCAGCGCCAGAGTGGCGCTCAGCGCAAGGCCGGCAAACAGAAACTTCTTCATGAAGGTGTCTCCTGCTTCTGAAAGGATTGGTTGTTCGCTGGTCCGTCGGCCAGGCCAGTCGCCCCGAGAGGCGAATGTTGCTCTTTTTCAGGCGCTTGTCGACGGAAGAAGCGAAGGGTCGGGGCCGGCTTACGCTGCGTCTCCCGGAGACTTTTCCGCGACGCCCTCCTGCCAGCCGAACGGGCCGGCGGGACGGTAGAGCCAACTATAGCGTGTCGCCATCTGCTTTGCCCGCTCGGCCCGGAATCCGAGGGTGGAGAGCGCCAGCAGGAAGGCGGTGTCGGTCAGGAAATGCGGCAGGCTGAGCAGCGTGCCCTCGAACAGCGCGAAGTGGAAGAAGCGCACCGCGCAGCCGAGCAGCAGCGCGTAGAGCACCGCCTGCCGGTAGCCGCGCCAGGTGGACGCCACCGCCCGGCCGGAGAGCCAGGCCGCGCCACCGCCGAGAAACACGGTCACGAGATAATAGTCGGCCCGCGATACTTCGAGCACCAGCGCCGGGGCGAACAGGCTGGCGAGCAGCGACGCCGCCGCCACCACCGCCGGCAGGACGACGGCGAGGCTGGCGGGCGAGCCCTGCGAGATGAGCGTGCCGCGCGTCGGATCGGACATGTCAGTGCCTCCCGCCTTCGAGATAGGCGGCCCGTACCTCCGGCCGCTCCAGGAGCTCGCGCCCCTCGCCGGACATCGTCACCAGGCCGTTGACCATGACGTAGCCGCGATGGGCGAGCTTGAGCGCGTGGAAGGCGTTCTGCTCGACCAGGAACACGGTGAGCCCCTCGGTGCGGTTGAGCTCGCGGATGGCATCGAAGATCTGCTTGACGATCAGCGGCGCCAGGCCGAGCGAGGGCTCGTCCAGCATCAGCAGGCGCGGCCGGCTCATCAGCGCCCGGCCGATGGCGAGCATCTGCTGCTCGCCGCCCGACAGCGTGCCGCCGCGCTGGCCGATGCGTTCCTTCAGGCGCGGGAACAGGGTGAACACCCGCTCCAGGTCGCCGTCGAAATGCTCGAAATTGTCGATCGAGGCCCCCATCTGGAGATTCTCGAACACCGTCATGCGCGGGAAGATGCGGCGGCCTTCCGGCGACTGGGCGATCTTCAGATGCGCGATCTCGTGGGTCGGCATCTTGGTGATGTCGCGGCCCTCGTAGAGGATCTGGCCCTCGCGGGCGCGCGGCTGGCCGAAGATGGTCATCATCAGCGTCGACTTGCCGGCGCCGTTGGAGCCGATCAGCGTGACGATCTCGCCGCTGTGCACGTCCACGTCGACGCCCTTCAGCGCCATGATGTTGCCGTAGAAGGTCTTGACGCCGCGAATGGCGAGCATCGGCTCGGAAGACGCGGATGTCGAGGCCAGGGAAGCGGGGGCGGGCGCGCTCACGACTGCGCTCCCGTGGCTTCGTCGAGAACCGCCTCGACCGCCTCGACCGCGTCCTCGTCGACGCCGAGATAGGCGGCGATGACGCGCGGATCGTGCTTCACCGCCTCCGGCGTGCCGTCGGAGATCTTGGTGCCGTAGTCGAGGACGACCACATGGTCGGAAATTTCCATCACCACGCTCATGTCGTGTTCGATCAGAAGGATGGAGGTGCCCTGCTCGGCGCGAATGGCGCGCAGAAGCTCGTTCAGCTCCAGGCTTTCGCGCGGGTTGAGGCCGGCCGCCGGCTCGTCGAGGCACAGGAGGATCGGCCCGGAGCACATGGCGCGGGCGATCTCCAGCCGGCGCTGGGCGCCATAGGGCAGGTCGCCGGCCGGGTCGTCGGCGCGGTCGGTGAGGTTGACCTTGTCGAGCCAGTATTTGGCCTTCTCGATCGCCGCCTTCTGCGCCGCGTTCCAGCCCGGCAGGCCGAACAGGCCCTTGAGCGAATAGCCCGACGCCGTCATCAGCGCGTTGTGCTGGGCCACCATCAGGTTTTCCAGCACCGTCATGCCGGAGAACAGGCGGATGTTCTGGAAGGTGCGGGCGACCTTCGCCTCGCCGGACACCTTGTAGTCCGGCAGGCGCTCCAGCAGGTACACGCCGGAATCGCGCCCGGCCAGCGCCCGCTCGCCGTTCAGCGTCACCGCCGTCAGCTCCGCCTCGGTGGGCGCGCGGCCATGGGCGAGGATGAGCCGGCCCTCGCTCGGCTTGTAGAAGCCGGTGATGCAGTTGAACACCGTGGTCTTGCCGGCGCCGTTCGGGCCGATCAGCGCGGTGATGTCGCCGCGCCCGACCCTGAAGGACAGGTCGTTGACGGCGATGAGGCCGCCAAAGCGCATGAACAGGTGCTCGACCGTCAGGATCGGGTCGTTGTCCCAGTTATGGGTGGGGAGAGCCGTTGCAGCCATCAGCCGTGCCCTTCCTTCACGAGGTCGCCGGAAACCGCCTTCTTCTCCTTGAGATAGATGGTGGGATCGCGGGTCGAGACCAGGCCGCGCGGCTTCCACACCATGATCGCCACCATGGCGAAGCCGAACAGCAGCATGCGGTAGAGGCTCGGATCGAAGCCTTCGCCGAACACCTGCTTGAGGAAGCCGAGATTGCGCAGCATCTCCATGCCGCCCATCATCACCGCCGCCGCCACCGCGACGCCGATCTGCGAGCCCATGCCGCCGAGCACCACGATGGCGAGGATCATCGCCGAGATGTCGAAGGTGAAGCTCTCCGGCGAGACGAAGCCGGCGCGCACCGCGAAGAAGCAGCCGGCGAAGCCGCCGAACATGGCGCCGGTGGCGAAGGCCGAGAGCTTCACATTGGTGGTGTTGAGGCCGAGCGAGCGGCAGGCGATCTCGTCCTCGCGCAGCGCTTCCCAGGCCCGCCCGACCGGAAGGCGGCGCAGGCGGACGGTGGTGAAGGCGGTGATGAGCGCCAGCGCCAGGATGACGAAATACAGGAAGATGATGCGGTGCATCGGGTTGAATTCAAGCCCGAACAGCGCCGCGAACCCGTTTTCGCCGGCCGTGAACGGGATGCCGAAGAAGGTCGCGCGGGGAATGGAGGCGATACCCGCGCCGCCGCCGGTGAAATCCACCCAGTTGATCAGAACGAGGCGGATGATCTCGCCGAAGGCCAGGGTGACGATGGCGAGATAGTCGCCGCGCAGGCGCAGCACCGGGAAGCCGAGGATCATGCCCCACAGCCCGGCGAAGAGGCCGGCGGCGGGCAGGCAGAACCAGAACGCCCAGTTCGCCCAGAAGGTCTCGCCGACGAGGGCCGCGAAGAAGTCGTTGATCGGCGCGCTGGTGGCGAGCAGGGCATAGGTATAGGCGCCGACCGCGTAGAAGGCGACATAGCCGAGGTCGAGCAGGCCGGCGAGGCCGACCACGATGTTGAGGCCCCAGCCCAGCATCACATAGGTGAGGATGAGGATGCCGAGGTCCATGAGGTAGCGGCTCTCGTTGAGCCCGCCCATGGCGAAGGAGGCGATGAAAGGGAACAGCACCGCGAAGGCCAGCAGCGCCGGCTTGAAGCCCGGCGCCACCGCGACGATGCCGCGGGCGAGGGGGCTCGGGCCGGCCTTGGTCTTCGGCACCCGGTTGGGCGACCAGACGGTGAGGTTGAGGATCAGCCGTCCGACGACGATGATGCCGACCATGATGGCGACGAGCATCGGCCGATAGGCGAGGCCGAGGGCGCCGTCGATCACCACCGTCTCGAAGCCGACCAGCGGGCCGAGCAGGCCGATGGCGATCAGGCCGGTGATCAGCGCGTCCTTGACGGCGCCGGGAAAGGCGGAACTGGCGGCGGGAGCGGCGTCCGCCGGATGTGCGGTCTGCACGGCCATGGGCGTTGCCTCACACCTTCTCGACTTCCGGCCGGCCGAGCAGGCCCTGCGGCAGGAAGATCAGCGTGATGGCCAGGATGGAGAACGCCGCGACGTCCTTGTATTCGATGGAGAAATAGGCCGACCAGAAGGTCTCGATGAGCCCGATCAGCAGGCCGCCGAGCACCGCGCCGGGCAGCGAGCCGATGCCGCCGAGCACGGCGGCGGTGAACGCCTTCACGCCCGGCACGAAGCCGTCGGCGAAATTGGCGACGCCGTAATACATCAGGTACATGGTGCCCGCGACCGCCGCCAGCGCCGCGCCGATGACGAAGGTCAGCGAGATGGTGTGGTCGACATTGATGCCGAGCAGCGCCGCCATCTTGCGATCCTGCTCCACCGCGCGCTGGGCGCGGCCCAGCGAGGTCTTCTGCACCAAGTACCAGAAGCCGAACAGCAGCACCGAGGTCAGCACCATGATGATGATCTGCTTCCAGGCGAGCGTGACCTGATAGCCGTTGGTCTCCATCACCACGATCACGTCGGTGATCATCGGCGGCACCGGCTTGTTGCGCGGGCCCTGCGAGACCTGGACGAAATTGGCGAGGAAGATCGACATGCCGATGGCGGAGATCATCGGCGCCAGGCGGAAGGAGCCGCGCAGCGGCCGGTACGCCACCCGCTCGATCGCCCAGTTCATCAGCGAGGTGAAGAACATCGCCACGATCAGCACGATGAACAGCGCCAGGAAGATCGAGGTGATCCCCATGACCGTCGTCACCAGCAGGAAGCAGATGAGCGCGATGAAGCTCGACACCATGAACACGTCGCCATGGGCGAAATTGACCATGCCGATAATGCCGAAGACCATGGTGTAGCCGATGGCGATCAATCCGTAGATCGACCCCAGGGTCAGCCCATTGATGAGCTGCTGAACAAAGACGTCCATGATGAATGTCGGCTCCCCTCAGCCGCTGACAATGCCCGTGCCCCGGATGGTTTGCCCATATTGTGATCGTGCCCGGGGGTTGAGCTTTCCTGAGTCTTAGCGTGCGTCGCGTTCCGATACAATTCGATCAAAAGACGAAATGCAAATGATCGAAAGAAGTGATGCTTCGCCGTCATTATCCCGTCATTCATCGAAAATTCGAAGCGTTTCAGGCGCTTGGACCCGGTTGCCGGCGGCCCGCCCACGCACGCCTGCCTTGCATCGACAGTGGGGATATCCTCCCGGCGGCGGTTATTGAATGGCCGAGCAACAGGTTTGTACACAGGACGACGCGACGGTCGGCCCGGTCAATACGCCGGCGAATCGGCATGCACGGCTTCAGGCCGCTTGGCCGGCCGCCCAGCCCGAGGACCAGGCCCACTGGAAATTGTAGCCGCCAAGCCAGCCGGTGACGTCGACCGCCTCGCCGATGACATACAGGCCGGGCACGGCGCGCGCCTGCATCGTCCGCTGGTCGAGCCCGACGGTGTCGACGCCGCCGAGCGTAACCTCGGCGGTGCGGTAGCCCTCCGAGCCGGTGGGCTTCAGCCGCCAGTCGTTCACCGAATTAGCGAGTTCGCGCAATGCCTTGTCGGAAAGGTCGGCGAGGTTGCGGCCGGGGGCGTGGGTGTCGGCGACGAGCTGCGCCAGCCGGCGGGGCAGGAAGCCGACCAGCGCGGTGGCCGGCGCCTGCCGGCCATTGGCGGCGCGCGCGGCCTTCATCTCGGCGAGCATGTCGACGCCGGGCGCCAGCGACAGCGCGATCTCGTCGCCCTCGCGCCAATAGGAGGAGACCTGCAGGATCGCCGGGCCGGACAGGCCGCGATGGGTAAACAGCAGCGCCTCCTCGAAGACCGTGCGCCCAAGCGCGACCCGCGCGGGCAGGCCGATGCCGGCGAGCGGCGCCAGCTTCTCCAGCAGCACCGGGTCGAGGGTCAGCGGCACCAGCGCCGGGCGGGTGGAGGTGACCGCCAGGCCGAAGCGCGCGGCGATGTCGTAGCCGAAGCCGGTGGCGCCCATCTTCGGGATCGACTTGCCGCCGGTGGCGACGACGAGGCTCTCGCAGGCCAGCGGGCCGGACGAGGTGTCGAGGCGGAAGCCGTCCTCGGTCTTCGACGGCAGGGCGGCCGTGGTGCCGAGCCGCAACTCGCCGCCGGCGTCGCGGAGCTCGCGCAGCAGCATGTCGACGATCTGCCGCGCCGAGCCGTCGCAGAACAATTGCCCGAGCGTCTTCTCGTGGAAGGCGATGCCGTGGCGGCGCACCAGCGCGATGAAATCATGCTGGGTGTAGCGCCTGAGCGCCGAGATGCAGAAGCCGGGATTGGCGGAGAGATAGTTGCGCGGCGCGGCATCGAGATTGGTGAAATTGCAGCGTCCTCCGCCGGATATGCGGATTTTCTCACCTGGCGCGCGAGCATGGTCGATCACCAGCGTGCGCCGGCCGCGCCGGGCGGCCTCGATGGCGCACATCAGGCCGGCGGCGCCGGCGCCCAGCACCACGACGTCCCGGTTCTCCGGCCGCGCGCTCATGCGTCGGCGGAAGGGTCGTAGGCGTGGATCCGGCCGCAATAATCGGTTACGCGCCAGCCTTCCGGCGCCGGCTCGATATAGCCGGGCCCGATCGGCACCTTGCCGTGGCCGCCGGGAATGTCGAGCACATAGGTCGGCAGGGCGAGGCCGGAGACCCGCCCGCGCAGCGCCCGCATCAGCTCCTGCCCGCGCTCGACCGGCAGGCGGAAATGCGCGGTGCCGGGGGCGAGGTCGGGATGGTGCAGGTAATAGGGCTTCACCCGCGATTCCACCAGGGCGCGGAACAGGGCGGCGAGCGTGTCGGCCTCGTCGTTCACCCCCGCCAGCAGCACGCTCTGGCCGACCAGCGCGATGCCGGCATCGGCGAGACGGGCCAGCGCCGCGCGCACCGGCGCGTCGAGCTCGCTCGCATGGTTGGCGTGGACGGCGACATAGGTGGCGAGGCCGGGCATGCGCAGCGCCTCGACCAGCGCGCCGGTGACGCGCTCGGGGGCGGCGACCGGCACGCGGGTGTGGAAGCGCACGACCCTGACATGGCCGATGGCGGCCAGCCGCTGCATCAGCCCGCCGAGCCGGCGCGGCGCCGCCATGAACGGGTCGCCGCCGGTGACGATCACCTCCCAGATTTCCTTGTGGTCGGCGACATAGGCGAGGGCGCGGTCGAGCGCCTCCTCCGACAGGCTGGCCTCGGCGCCCGGACCGACCATCTCGCGGCGGAAGCAGAAGCGGCAATAGACGGCGCAGACGCCGACCAGCTTCAGCAGCACCCGGTCCGGGTAGCGATGCACGATGCCCGGCACCGGGCTGTGCGCCTCGTCGCCGATCGGGTCGGCGAGTTCCTGCGGGCGCTCGTCGAGCTCGCGCGCATCCGGCAGGAACTGGCGGGCGATGGGGCCGTCGGGCGCGCCGGGAACGATCTTCGCCGCCAGCGAGGCGGTGACGGCGATCGCGTAGCGCTGCCCGACCGCCTCCAGCGTCGGATCGGCCGGCAGCAGCCCGGCCTCCACCAGCGCGCCGGCGCTGCGCAGCGTGCGCGGCAGCGCCGGAACGGGCGAAAGCGAAGCCGGGGTGGGTCTCACGGTGGGTTTCATGCGCGCCGATGTCATGGCGTCCTTGTGACCGTTTCCGCCTTTATGGGCAAGGCATGCGCGGCCATGCTGCGCTATGCTCGGGGCGAGAGAAGGAGACGACGCATGTCCGCACGCGAGGACGACGTTCTGGAATCCGCCGCCCGCTGGCGCCGCGAGGGCCGCGGCGTGGCGCTGGCGACGGTGGTGGAGACCTGGGGCTCGGCGCCGCGCCCGGTCGGCAGCCATCTGGTCATCGACGAGGCCGGCGGCTTCCTCGGCTCGGTGTCCGGCGGCTGCGTCGAAGGCGCGGTGGTGGCCGAGGCGGCGGAGGTGATCGCCGACGGCAAGCCGCGCCTGCTGGAATTCGGCGTCGCCGACGCTACCGCCTGGCAGGTCGGGCTGTCCTGCGGCGGCCGCATCGCCGTCTATGTCGAGAAGCTGAACTGATGGACCTGTCGCTGCTGGAAGAGCTGAACGCCGAGCGCGCGGCGCGGCGCGCCTGCGTGGTGGTCACCGAATTCGAGGATGGCCGGCAGCGGCTGGTGCGGGCGGCGGCGGCGGCGGCCGATCCCCTCGCCGCGCCGCTTGCCGAGGCGCTGCGCACCGGCAGGAGCACGCTGCTCACGCTCGGAAACCAGCGCATCTTCCTCGCCGTCGAGGTGCCGGCGCCGCGGCTCGTCATCACCGGCGCCGTGCATATCGCCCAGGCGCTGGCGCCGATGGCGCGCCTTGCCGGACTGAACGTCATGATCGTCGATCCACGCACCGCCTTCGCGACGCCGGAACGCTTCCCGGATGTCGAGATTCGCGCCGAATGGCCGGATGTGGTGCTGCCGACGCTCGGGCTCGACCGCTTCACCGCGGTGGCGGCGCTGACCCACGACCCCAAGATCGACGACCCGGCGCTGATCGAGGCGCTGGCGCGCGGCTGCTTCTATGTCGGCGCGCTCGGCTCGCGGCGCACCCACGCGACGCGGCTCGACCGTCTGGCCGGCAAGGGCGTCGCGCGCGAGGCGCTGGCCCGCATCCACGCGCCGATCGGCCTCGACATCGGCGGCGCCACGCCGGCGGAGATCGCCGTCTCCATCATCGCCGAGATCGTCGGCGAGCTGCGCCGCAAGCCGGCGGCCGGCGAGCGGGCGGCATGAAATTCGGCTGCGTGCCGCTTGCCGAGGCCGAAGGGGCGGTGTGCGTGCACTCGCTCAGGCTGCCGGGCCTCGAACTGCGCAAGGGCACCCGGCTCGACGCCGGCATGCTGGAGCGCCTCGCCGCGCAGGGCGTCGGCGACATCGTGGTGGTGCGGGAAGAGCCGGGCGACGTCGCCGAGGACGTGGCGGCGGCGCGGGTGGCGGCTTCCATTGCCGGGCCGGAAGCGCAGCCGGACCCGGCCTTCACCGGCCGCGCCAATATCCGCGCGCGGCGGGCCGGGCTGGTGAAGGTCGACCGCGCCGGCATCGATGCGCTCAACGCCGTCGACGAGGCGGTGACGCTGGCGACCCTGCCGCCATTCCGGCCGGTGCAGCAAGGCGAGATGATCGCCACGGTGAAGATCATTCCCTTCGCGGTGGCGGAATCCGCCATGGCGGCGGTCGAGGCGCGGCTCGCCGAGGCGCCGCCGCTGGTGGAGGTGGTGCCGTTCAAGCTCACGCGGGTGGCGGTGATCTCGACGCTGCTGCCCGGCCTCGGCGAGAAGGTGATCGCCAAGACGCTGCGGGTCACCGGCGCCCGGCTCGCCATGGCCGGCGCGCATATCGCCTACGAGCAGCGCGTGCCGCACAGTGCCGAGGGGGTGCGCGACGGGCTGGAGCGGGCGCGCGCCAGCGGGGCGGAGCTGATCCTCGTGTTCGGCGCCTCGGCGATCGCCGACCGGCGCGACGTCATTCCGGCCGGGCTGGAATCGGCGGGCGGCATCATCGAGCACTTTGGAATGCCGGTGGATCCGGGTAATCTGCTGCTTACCGGCCGGCTCGGAACGCTGCCGGTGCTGGGTGCGCCGGGATGCGCCCGCAGCCCGAGGGAGAACGGCTTCGACTGGGTGCTGCACCGGCTGCTGGCCGGGCTCGCCGTCTCGCGGGCCGACATCGTCTCGATGGGAGTAGGAGGGCTCTTGATGGAAATCCCGTCTCGTCCGCAGCCGCGCGAAGGCTCGGCGCCGACCGGCGGCCCGACGGCCGCCGTCGTGCTCGCCGCCGGACGCGGCACCCGCATGCCGGGCGCCCACAAGCTCACCGTGCCGCTCGACGGCGAGCCGATGATCCGCCGGGTGGTGCTGTCGGCGCTCGCCTCGCATGCGCGCCCGGTGATCGTGGTCACCGGCCATGATTCGTCGAGGCTGCGGGCGGCGCTCGCCGGCCTCCCGGTGCATATCGTGCACAACCAGGCCTATGCGGACGGGCTGTCGACCTCGATCCGCGTCGGCATCGGTGCGGTGCCGCCGGAGGCCGGGGCGGCGGCGCTGCTGCTCGCCGACATGCCGAAGGTCTCGGCCGGCCTGATCGACCGGCTGATCGCGGCGCTGGAGGCGAAGCCCGGCGCCATCGCCGCCGCGCCGTCGAGCGAGGGGCGCCGCGGCAACCCGGTGGTGTGGGCGCGGCGCATGTTCCCGGCGCTGATGGCGCTGACCGGCGATGTCGGCGCCCGCCACCTGCTCGCCGAGAATGCCGAGGCGGTGGCCGATGTCGAGGTGAGCGACGATGCCGCCTTCGTCGATGTCGACACGCTCGACGAGCTGCACGCGCTGGAACTGCACCACATCGCCGAGAGCGCCCGCGTCGACGCCCGCCCGGCCCTCGACGGCATGGAGGCCGAGGACGCCTGAGGCCTCCCCTCAGAACGGCGCGTAGAGCGACAGCGTGCCATAGGCGCCGTCCGGGCTGTCGCTGCTCCAGCGCCAGCCGCCGGCGGCGCGCCATTGCCGGCCGGGCAGGGGATTCGCGATGTAGAGCCCGGCGCCGGCGGTGTTGGAGAACCAGTCGGTGGAGGCCGCGGCCTCGGTGCCGAATTCGATCCAGTCGGCCAGCTTCCGGCCCGCCGTGGCGCGCAGCGTGGCGGTCTCGTCGGCCGTGGAGGCGCCGGCGGCGGCGGTGGCCACCCAGTCCGGCGCCGGCCGGTAGAACCATTCGGCGACCGCCTTCAACCCGACATGGCTGCCCTGGTCGCGGTTGGACGGGTCCGGCCGGTCGAGCGTGTCCTCGCGGAAATTGACGCCGCCATAGAGCGCGAGCGCGTGCGCGCCAAAGAAGAACTGCCGGCCAGCCAGCACTTCGCCCTCGGTCTTCGAGGCGTCGTTCCAGCCTCCCGGCACATAGTCGGTGCTGTAGGAATAACGCCCGGCGCCGCCCTGGACGCGCAGGCGAAAACCCTCCTCGTTCATGGTGCCGAAGGGCGCCCAGGCGGCGCCGGCCCAGCCATAGGAGGTGTCGCGGGCGATATCGACGCCGGAATAGAAATACGTCCGGTCGACGAAGAGGTTGCGGATGGCGAGCTCCTCGGCGCCGGCAAGCGTGCCCGCCCCGGCGGCCGCCATGCCGACGAGGATCTGCCGCAATGCCAGCCGGCCAAGGCCCGCCATGCCGTTCCGATCCGGTTGTGGAGTTCCGTCCTTCGCTCCATCCGAGCATCCGGCCGCCGCCTCGGCAATCGACCGGCGCGCGCGCATCCGATAAATGCACGCATGAGATGCATATAAATTGTCGCGGTATGACGTTACAGCGGCGAGGGCATCAGATGCGTCACCGGTACCTCGACCCGCTCGCAGACGAGATCGGCCACCAGCAACCGGTGGCAATGCTCGGGATGGCGCTCGAAGCACAGCAGGCAGACCCGCCGTCCGGCGCCGACGAGGCGGACCAGCTCGTCCATCTCCTCGATGGCGACGGGCGTCGCCAGATGCTCGGCATAGATGCGCCGCATGGTCTCGTGATGGCCGGAGCGCGCCGCCTGCCTTCCCTCCGCCGGCGTGCCGAGGCCGCGCAGATGCAGGTAGGAGATGCCGCGCTCCTCGACGCCGGCGGCGAGCTGGCGCTTGGAAAAGCCCGGCCGGCGAGAGTTCGCCACCGCCCGCACGTCGACCAGCAGCTCGACGCCCGCATTGGCGAGCTCGTCGAGCACCGCCGAGGCGTTGACCTGTTCGTAGCCGATGGTGAAGAGCGCCGTGCCGGACATGCCGCCAGATTGTCCGAGCCGCGGCCCGAAGTCGATGCCCGTCGTCGATGTCCTCTTGCCGGGACGGCGCGAATCTGTGGACTTCTCCCGATCCGCCGCTCGCCGCCGCCGCGCAGGTGATAGAGCGGAGCGGGGACAATGGCACACGAGACAATCGGGACCAGAAGCAGGCAATGACCATCGCCATCGAGCTCGGGACCAGCACGGCCGGACAGCCGGTGCGGCTCGATCTGGAGGAGCTTCTCTCGACCCGCCTGCTGGTGCAGGGCAATTCCGGGTCCGGCAAGTCGCATCTGCTGCGCCGACTGCTGGAGCAGAGCGCCGGCCATGTGCAGCAGGCGATCATCGACCCGGAAGGCGATTTCGTCGGGCTGGCCGAGCGCTTCGGCCATGTGGTGATCGACGCCGAGCGCACCCAGAGCGAGATCGGCCGCATCGCCGCCCGCATCCGCCGGCATCGCGCCTCGGTGGTGTTCAACCTCGAAGGGCTCGACGCCGACGCGCAGATGCGCTCGGCCGCCGCCTTTCTCGGCGGCCTGTTCGACATCGAGCGCGACTACTGGTTCCCCATGCTCGTCGTGGTCGATGAGGCGCAGCTCTTCGCCCCCGCCGGCGCGGCGGAAATCTCCGAGGAGGCGCGGCGCGCCTCGCTCTCGGCGATGACCAATCTGATGTGCCGCGGCCGCAAGCGCGGCCTTGCCGGCGTCATCGCCACCCAGCGCCTCGCCAAGCTGGCCAAGAACGTGGCGGCCGAGGCCTCCAACTTCCTGATGGGCCGCACCTTCCTCGATATCGACATGGCGCGCGCGGCCGACCTGCTCGGCATGGAGAAGCGGCAGGCGGAAAGCTTCCGCGATCTCAATACCGGCTCCTTCGTGGCGCTCGGCCCGGCCTTGTCGCGCCGGCCGCTGCCGGTGAAGATCGGCTTCGTCGAGACCGGCACCCGCAACGGCCGCCCGGCGCTGATGCCGCTGCCGGACATGGCGTCCGGCGACATGCAGGACCTGATCTTCGACGATAGCGGCCTGCCGGCGCCGGCCCCCGCCACGCGGCCGGCCGGCCCCTCCGCCGAGGAGGTGCTGGCGCGGCTGGAGAACGCCGCGGCGCCGGTCGCCGCCCCGCACGACCCGGAGGCGGCCGCCGCCCTGGATGCCGAGCGCGAGGCGCTGGTGGAGGAGATCGTGCGCCAGTTCCTCGCCGACCCCGAGGCGCCGTTCCGCTCGGCGGCGACGCTCTATCCCGATTTCCTGGTGCATTGCCGGGTGCGCCGGGTCGGCTCGCGCATTCCCGACCTCGCCGAGTTCACCCGCCGCCTCGCCATCGCCCGCGCCGGCCTCGACGGGATCGAGGAGGGGCGCGACGGCGACTGGCGCCGCGCCGTCGAGCAGGCGGCGGGGCTGCCGGAGGAGATGCAGGGCGTGTTCCTGCTGCTCGCCCGCGCCGGCATGGAGGGGGCGCCTTCGCCGGCCGACGAGGCGCTCGCCCGCGCCTATGGCAGCCGCTCGCCCTCGCGCGGGCGCTGGCTGCTGACCTATATGGAAGAGCGCGGCCACCTCGTCTGCGAGGCGGATTTCCGCGGCCGCCGGGTGGTGCGCTTCCCCGCGCTCGGCTGGAAGACCGCGCCGGGCGACCCGAAGGGCGCCTCGGCGACGGCGTGACGGGCCGATGGGAATGGAGGGGCGGAGGCGTGCGTGCTTCGAGGCTCGCTCCGCTCGCACCTCAGCATGACGAAGGTTCTTCGTCGAAATATCGACCCTCGTCATCCTGAGGTGCCCGGCGCCGCCGGGCCTCGAAGGACGCACCCACGCGCGCCGCTCGCAAACCTCTGCTCATCCCCCGTAGAGATAGTTCGGCAGCCACAACGCGATGCCGGGGAAGATGTAGAGCAGCGCCATCGCCACGACCACAATGGCGATGAACGGCATGACGCCGGAGAAGATCTCGTCGATCGACACGTGCTTGGGCGCCACGCCCTTCAGGTAGAACGGCGCCATGGCCACCGGCGGCGACAGGAACGAGGTCTGCAGGTTCAGCGCCACCAGCACCCCGAAGAAGATCGGGTCGATGCCGAAATGGTCGAGCAGCGGCAGGAAGATCGGCAGGAAGATCACAATGATCTCCGTCCATTCCAGCGGCCAGCCGAGGATGAAGATGATCACCTGGGTCAGCAGCAGGAAGCCGATCGGCCCGAGGTCGAGCGACATGATGAACTCTTCCACCACCCGCTGACCGCCGAGCAGCGCGAACACCGCCGAGAACACCGCCGAGCCGACGAACAGCCAGCACACCATCGCCGAGGCACGGGCGGTGAGGAACACCGAGTCCTTCAGCTTGGTGAAGTCGAAGCTGCGATAGGCCAGCGCCAGCAGCACCGCGCCCAGCGCGCCGATCGCCGCCGCTTCCGAGGGCGTGGCGAGGCCGAGGATGATGCAGCCGAGCACCGAGGTGATCAGCAGCACCAGCGGCAGGAACGAGGTCAGCAGCGCCCAGACGACGGTCAGCGCCGGCACATGGCGCTCCGCCGCCGGCAGCTTCGGCGCCAGCGACGGGTTCAGCACGGCACGGACGATGACATAGGTCATGTACATCAGCGCGAGGCCGACGCCGGGGATGAAGGCGGCGGCATAGAGCTTCACCACCGACACGCCGGCGGTGGCGCCGTAGAGGATCAGCATCACGCTCGGCGGGATGAGGATGCCGAGGCAGCCGCCGGCGCAGACCACGCCGGCGGCGAGCCGCGTGTCGTAGCCGGCGCGCAGCATCGCCGGGAAGGCCAGCAGCCCCATCAACGTCACCACCGCGCCGACGATGCCGGTGGCGGTGGCGAACAGCGCGCAGGTGATCAGCGTCGCCACCGCCAGCGAGCCGGGCAGCCAGCCGGCGGCGAGCTGGATCGAGCGGAACAGCCGGTCGAGGATGTTGGCCCGCTCGACCACATAGCCCATGAACAGGAACAGCGGGATCGAGATGAGCACGTCGTTCGCCATCACCGAATAGGTGCGCTGCACGAACAGGTTGAAGATGCTGTCGCCCTGGGTGAAGTAGCCGAAGCCCACGCCCAGCGCCATCAGCGTGAAGGCGATGGGGAAGCCGAGCATCAGGAAGATCAGGAACAGCACCAGCATCAGGATGCCGAGGGCGGGCTCGGACAGGAACATCACAGCGCTCCCCGCGTGGTGGCTTCGCGCTCGGCCTCGTTGAGGGCGGCCTCTTTCCGGGCGGCGGCCTCTTCGAGGATGACCTTCTCCAGCTCCTCGACATCGTGCAGGCGCTGCGGCCAGTCGCCTCCGCGGATGCAGATGATGCACCGCACGACCTCGACGACCCCTTGCGCGAGCATCATCACGCCGACGATGGGGATGATCGCCTTGAACGGCCAGATCACCGGCCCGTCCGGGCTGAACGAGGAATGCTCGTTGAGCATGTAGGAGAGCTGGAAATAGCCCCAGCCGGAATAGATCAGCGCCAGGATGCCGGGGAAGTAGAACAGGAAGTACAGGACGAGGTCGACCTTGGCCTGCGTCACCGGGCGCCAGTTGCGGTAGAGGAAGTCGCCGCGCACATGGCCGTTGCGCGAGAGCGTATAGGCGCCCGCCATCATGAACAACGCGCCATACAGCATCAGGCTGACATCGTAGGCCCAGGTGGTGGGGTCGCGCAGTATGTAGCGGCGGAACACTTCGTAGCAGATCGCCAGCGTCAGGATGACGATGCACCAGGCGAAGGCCTTGCCGATGAAGGCGTTCAGCCGGTCGACGGCGAGGAGGATGGATTGCATGGAGTGGCCTCGGGGAGGGGGCGGCGGCAGGCGCTCGGACGGTGAGGTTGCACGGAAAAGCCCTCTCCCCGCCGGGGAGAGGGTTGGGTGAGGCGGAGGGCGCCCCGGACCTCGGGAGCTTCTGCCGACCCGCCACACTCGGCGGGACGGTCCCGCCCGGCCGGCTGCCGGCGCATCCCCCTCACCGACCCGCGAAGCCTGTCCTCGGGCTCGCCGAAGGCGAGACCCGTGGGTGGGCCACCTCTCCGCCGAAGCCGGACGTTTCCAGCTCCGGCCCTGCCGGAGCCGAACCCGGCTGCAGCCGGGTTCGGGCGGGGAGAGGAAAAGAGCGCCGGCCGCGCGGCACGGCACGTCGATGGAAGTCGTCGGCAAGGGTTCGCGCCATTTCGGGCATGGCACGCACCCCCGCCGCCTCGCCCCGCCCTCAGGCGGAGGGGAAGAAGTGGTCGTAGGCCATCCTCGAATCCGGCTCGTATTGCAGCCGGAAGCCGACGATGCGCTGCGCCCACGCCTTCTGGCTGTCGACCACCTTCTTGAACACCGGATCGGCGGAGAGGTTGGCGATCACCGTGTCCCACGCCTTGAGCTGCGCCTCCAGCACCGGCTTGGGCGTCGGCAGCACCTTCACCCCGCGCGCCTTGATCGCCTCCAGGTCCTTGGAGTAGCGGTCCTGCGCCTTCCACATCATGGTGGAGGAGGTGGCGTCGGCCGCCGCCTTGATGATCTCCTGCACGTCCGGCGGCAGGCTGCCGTACTTGGTCTTGTTGAACAGGATCTCGAAACATTCGAGCGCCTGGTGGTAGCTCTGGATCATGTAGACCTTGGCGACATCGGGGAAGCCGAGCACCAGGTCGGAGGAGGGGTTGTTGAATTCGGCGCCCTCCAACAGGCCGCGGTCGATGGCCGGCACGATCTCGCCGCCGGGCACGATGGTGACCGCCGCGCCGAGCTCCTTGAACAGGTCGGCGCCGAGGCCGACCGTGCGGTACTTCATGCCCTTCATCTGGTCGATGCTGGTAATCTCGGTCTTGAACCAGCCGAGCGGCTGGCTCGGCATCGGGCCGGAGAGCATGCCGACCACGTTGAGCTTCAGCGTGTTCTGCACGAGGTCGTCATAGAGCTGCTGGCCGCCGCCATAGCGTACCCAGCCGAGCAGCTCGTCGGCATCCCAGCCGAAGGCGGGGGCGGTGCCGAACAGCGAGAAGGCCTTGTTCTTGCCGTACCAATAGGCGGCGACGCCGTGGCCGCCGTCGAGAATGCCGGCCGAGACGGCGTCCAGCATCTGGAAGGCGGGCACCACCGCGCCGGCGGGCAGCAGGTCGAGCTCGACGCGCCCGCCGGTCATGCCGTTCACCCGCTTGACGAAGTCGCCGGCGAATTCGTGGAAGATGTCCTTGTTCGGCCAGGTCGACTGGAATTTCAGCTTGATCGGCGCCTGTGCGTGCACGGCCGGCGCGGCGACGGCGACGGCGGTGGCGCCGGCCGCCGCCGCAGCCGTGGCGATGAAGCGGCGGCGGGACGGGGTGGCATTCTCGCGCGCGTCGGCGTTCTTCCCTGACGTATCGGTCATGGGGCGGTTCCTCCTGTGGCGTGTCCTCCGCGGGCGTCACGCCCGCCGGGCGGCGCTTTTCGCGCTCTGACCCGATGCGATCAGCAGACGATGACCCAGGGGCAAGCGCAAGTCCTAATTGGTCAATCTGCGACATTTCGGCTGATACGAAAGTCGCAATCGCCACGGCCCGCCACCGCCTTTTCGCCGCAACTGTCATCGGCGTGTCATCGCCGCCGGCTTTGAAGGCCGCAGAGCGGGCTGACCCCGCGTCAGGATGAGGATCCTTCCATGCGCTCGATTTTGATGGCCGGCGTGTCGCTCGCGGTGCTCGGCGCCGGCGCGGCGATGGCGCAGACCGCGCCCCCCAGCTTCAACCGCATCGCCACCTTCAACGTGATCGACAACCTGCCCGCCGGCGCCGACGCCAAGGCGAGCACCGCGGCCGAGATCATCACCGTGACCGAGGACGGGCGCACGCTCGTCTACACCGACAGCCCCGGCAAGCGCCTCGGCCTGATCGACATCTCCGAGGCCGGCGCGCCCAGGCCGGCCGGCATCGTCGCGCTCGACGGCGAGCCGACCTCGGCGGTGGTGATCGGCTCCAAGGCCTATGTCGGCGTCGTCACCTCCGAATCGAAGGAGAAGCCCTCGGGCTTCCTCGCCGTGGTCGACCTCGCGACCCGCAAGGTCGAGGCCGCCTGCGACCTCGGCGGCCAGCCCGATTCGCTGGCCAAGAGCCCGGATGCGTCCTTCCTCGCCATCGCCATCGAGAACGAGCGCGACGAGGAGAAGAACGACGGCGCCATCCCGCAGCTTCCCGCCGGCAACCTCACCTATTTCCCGCTTCAGGGCGGCGCCCTCGACTGCGCGGCCAGGAAGGTGGTCGACATGACCGGCCTCGCCGCCGTGGCGCCGGAAGATCCCGAGCCGGAATTCGTCGACATCAACGCCCGCAACGAGGCGGTGGTGACGATGCAGGAGAACAACCACATCGCCATTGTCGACCTGACCACCGGCAAGGTGACGGCGCATTTCTCCGCCGGCACCGTCGATCTCGACAGGATCGACGTGAAGAAGGACGGCGTCGTCGACCTCACCGGCAAGATGGCCGCCGTGCCGCGCGAGCCCGACGCCGTGCAGTGGATCGACGACAACCGCTTCGTCGTCGCCGACGAGGGTGACTGGAAGGGCGGCACCCGCGGCTTCACCGTGTTCGACAAGACCGGCAAGCTGGTATTCGCCTCCGGCACCGCGCCCGAGCACATGGCGGTGCGGCTCGGCCACTATCCCGAGAAGCGCAACAAGAAGGGCATCGAGATGGAGGGCGCGGAAGTCGCGACCTTCGGCGGCGACAAGCTGATCTTCGCCGGCTCCGAGCGCGCCTCGCTGGTGTTCGTCTATCGCGACAAGGGTGAGGGGCAAGCGCCCGAACTGCTTCAGGTCCTGCCCGGCGGCATCGGTCCCGAGGGCCTGCTCGCCATTCCCGGCCGCGACCTGTTCGTGACCGCCAGCGAGACCGACCTGCGCGAAGACGGCGGCATCGGCTCGGTGGTCACGCTCTATCAGCGCGCGCCCGGCGCGCCGAGCTACCCCACCATCCTCTCCGAGAACGACGCCAGCGGCCTGCCGATCTGGTGGGGGGCGCTCTCCGGCTTCGCCGCCGACGCCAAACAGCCCGGCAAGCTCTATGCGGTGACCGACAGCGCCTATGCGCAGGCCCGCATCCTTACCGTCGACGCCACCGCCAGGCCGGCGAAGATCACCGGCGCCCTGGTGATCACCCGCGACGGCCAGCCGGCCAAGGGACTCGACCTCGAAGGCATCGCGGTGCGGCCGGAAGGCGGCTTCTGGGTCGCCTCCGAGGGCAACCCGGAAAAGAAGGAAAACCCGACGCAGAATCTGCTGGTGCGGGTGAATGCCGACGGCTCCATCGCCGAGGAGATCGCGCTGCCGGAAGCGCTGGCGTCGCAGGCCAGCCGCTACGGCTTCGAGGGCGTGACCGTCACCGGCACCGGCACCGAGGAGACGGTGTGGCTCGGCGTGCAGCGTGAGTGGAAGGACGACCCCAAGGGTAGCGTGAAGCTCATCGCCTACAAGCCGGCGACCAGGAGCTTCGCCTATGTGCGCTATCCCCTGGAGAAGGCGGAAAAGGGCTGGGTCGGCATTTCCGAGCTCACCGCCTACAAGGACGGGCTCGTCGTGGTCGAGCGCGACAACCAGGTCGGCCCGAGTGCCCGGCTGAAGAAGCTGTTCTTCGTGTCGCTGAACGGCGTCACCCCGGTGGCGGTCGGCAGCGAGGCGGCTCCGCCGGTGCTGGCCAAGCGCGAGGCGAAGGACCTGCTGCCGCTGCTGCAGGCGCCGAAGGGCTATGTGCTCGACAAGATCGAGAGCTTCGCCCTCGACGCCGCCGGCAACGCCTATATCGTCACCGACAATGACGGCGTCGACGGCTCCTCGGGCGAGACGCAGTTCATCCCGCTCGGCGCCTTCAACTGACGGAAGCTCAAATGCACCCTCATTCCGGGGTTTGCCCCGGGGACCCAGCCTCTACGCGGGTGCGAGCAAGACAGTTTGTGTGCCCGGGTCGAGCCCCGGCATGAGGGCAGAGAAAGTCGCATTCGATCGGCCGGACTGAATGATGAGTCAGGCCCTGAGCAGAGGCGCGCCCGGCAAGGGCGCGACAGATGATCGGACGGGCGCCCCATGCGGGCGCCCGCTTCTTTTTTATCCGCTTCTCTCGCATCCCGATATACTATAATGACTGACCGGTCAGTCATTATAGGTCGTTGTCATGTCCGACCCTGTCGACCCTCCCGGGAAGGCGCCGGCGCGCAAGCGGCCGGACGCGCAGCAGCGCCGGCGTGCCATTCTCGATGCCGCGCTCGCGGTCTTCGCCGAGCACGGCTTCAACGGCGCCCGCATGGAGGATGTCGCCCGCCGCGCCGGCATCGCCAAGGGCACGCTCTATCTCTACTTCACCGACAAGACCGCGCTGTTCGAGGGGCTGGTGCACGACGCCGCCGACCCGATCCTCGGCGCCCTGGAGCGCGAATTCGCCGGCTTCGAGGGCTCGACCCGCGACTTCCTGTTCATGATGTTCGCGCATATCCAGTCGGAGGCGATCGCCACCCCGCGCCGGCACATCATCCGGCTGATGCTGGCCGAGGGCGAGCGCTTCCCGCACATCGCCGATTTCTACTATCGCGAGGTGGTCTCGCGCGGGCTCGGCCTGTTGCGCGCGATCAATGCGCGGGCGCTCGAACGCGGCGAGATAACCTCCGACGCGGCGCTGCGCTTTCCGCAATTGCTGATCGCGCCGCTCTTGCTGGCGGCGGCGTGGGACGGGCTGTTCGGGCGGCACGAGAAGCTCGATACGGCGGGCATGTTCATGGCCCATGCCGAGATCGTCATGCGTGGACTGGGCTGGAGGGACGCATGAGGCGGTTTTGGGCGATGGGGCGGTTCGCGATGGCGCTGTCGGCGCTGCTGGCGCTGGCGGGATGCTTCGACGCCGGCCCGACGCGCTATCAGGGCTATGCGGAAGCCGATCTGCTGTTCATCGGGCCCGATGAGGCCGGCCGCGTCACCGCGCTCAAGGTCGACGAGGGCGACCGGGTCGCCGCCGGCCAGCCGCTGTTCGAGGTCGACCCGGCGCTGCAGCAGGCCGATGTCGATGCGGCGAAGGCCAGCCTGGAGCAGGCCCGCTCCCAGCTCGCCAACCTGCAGGCGAGCGCGCAGAGGCCCGAGGAAGTGGCGGTGCTGGAGGCGGGCCAAAGGCGGGCCGCCGCCGCGCTCGACCTCTCGCGCATCGAGCTCGACCGCCAGAAGGACCTCTATGCCAAGCAGGTCGGCTCCAAGGCGGCGCTCGACACCGCCCAGCACACCTTCGACCAGAACCAGGCGGCGCTCGACGAGGTCGGCAAGCAGATCGACGTGGCCCGCATGGGGTCGCGCGAGGACCAGATCGCCGCCGCCGAGAAGGCGATCGACGCGGCGCAGGCGAGCCTCGCTTCCGCGCAGACCCGGCTCGATCGCCGCAAGCTGGGTGCCCCGGCGGAGGGGTCGGTGGAGACGGTGTATTTCCGTCCCGGCGAACTGGTGCCGGTCGGCCGGCCGGTGCTTTCCCTGCTGCCGCCCGGCCTGATCAAAATGCGCTTCTTCGTGCCGGAGCCGGACCTCGCCCGCTTTCGCCTGGGCGCCCGGGTGACGGTCACCTGCGACGGCTGCGAGGGGAGCGTCGCCGCGACGGTGAGCTATATCGCCACCGAGGCGGAATATACCCCGCCGGTGATCTACAGCCTCGACGAGCGCGCCAAGCTGGTCTTCCTGCTGGAGGCCCGGCCCGACGATCCGCTCGAGCTGCGCCCCGGCCAGCCGATCACCGTCGAGCTGGTGCCGTGAGCGAGGCGGCGGACAAGGCCCGTGACGCGCCCTACGCGATCGAGGTCGAGGGGCTGAGCAAGTCCTTCGGCGACCGCGTGGTGGTGCGCGACCTCACCATGCGGGTGAAGCGCGGCCAGATCTACGGCTTCCTCGGGCCGAACGGCTCCGGCAAGACCACCACCATCCGCATGCTGTGCGGGCTGCTGACCCCGGATTCCGGGCGCGGCACCTGCCTCGGCATGGACATCCTCACGCAGGCGCGCGCCATCCGCCGCCATGTCGGCTACATGACGCAGCGTTTCAGCCTCTATGCCGATCTCTCGGTGCGGGAGAATCTCGAATTCGTCGCCCGCGTCTATGGCGTGCCGGACCCGGCCGGCGCCGCGACCGCGGCGGTGGACCGGCTCGGCCTCACCGGGCGCGACCGCCAGCTCGCCGGCTCGCTCTCCGGCGGCTGGAAGCAGCGCCTCGCGCTCGGCGCCTGCATCCTGCCGTCGCCGGACCTGCTGCTGCTCGACGAGCCGACCGCCGGCGTCGATCCCAAGGCGCGCCGCGAATTCTGGGCGCAAATCCACGAGCTCGCCGCCGACGGGCTCACCGTGCTGGTCTCCACCCACTACATGGACGAGGCCGAGCGTTGTCACGAGATCGCCTATATCGCCTATGGCGAATTGCTGGCGCAGGGCACCGTCGACGCGGTGATCGCCGGCGCCGGCCTCGTCACCTGGAGCGTGTCGGGCGGCGATCCGGCGGCGCTGGCGCGCGAGCTCGCGGCCTTGCCGGGCATCGACATGGTGGCGCCGTTCGGGGCCAGCGTGCATGTCGGCGGCCATGACGCGGCGGCGCTGGAGGCGGCGATCGAACCCTTGCGCCAGCGGCAGGGCCTCGCCTGGCGGCGGGATGATCCGACGCTGGAGGACGTGTTCATCGATCTCATGAGCCGGTCGAAGGACAATTTCCGATGAGCCGCGTCGATGCCGCTTCCGGCTTCCTCCGGCGCATCGGCGCCATGATGCGCAAGGAGTTCCTGCAGCTGGCGCGCGACCGGATCTCGTTCGCCAGCATGCTCGGCATTCCGCTGCTGCAGCTGATCCTGTTCGGCTACGCCATCAACACCACGCCGCGCCACCTGCCGACCGCCGTGCTGGCCTATGAGGAGACCTCGCTCACCCGCTCGATCCTGGCGGCGATCGAGAACACCAAATATTTCGCGGTGGTCAGCCATCCCTCCAGCGCGGCGGAGGCGGATCACCTGATGCGCGCGGGCCGCGTGTCGTTCATCGTCGAGATCCCCGCCGGCTTCGAGCGGGCGGTGCGGCGCGGCGAGAGCCCCTCCATGCTGGTGGCGGCCGACGCCACCGATCCGGTCGCCTCCGGCAGCGCCATCGCCACCCTGCGCACGCTCGTCGAGACCTCGATCAAGCGCGAGCGCTTCGCGCAGGAAGGCGGGCCGAAGGGCTCCGGCCTCGAAGGCGCGCCGCCGTCCTTCGAGATCCTCACCCATGCCCGCTACAACCCGGCGGCGGTGACGCAGCTCAACATCGTGCCCGGCCTGCTCGGCACCATCCTCACCATGACCATGCTGATCTTCACGGCGCTCTCGGTCACGCGCGAGATCGAGCGCGGCACCATGGAGACGCTGCTGGCCATGCCGATCCGCCCGGTGGAGATCATGCTCGGCAAGATCGCGCCCTATGTGATGGTCGGGATAGGGCAGGCGTCGATGATCGTGGTGGCGGGGCTCTACCTGTTCGGGGTGCCGATGATCGGCTCGCCGGGGCTGCTGATCGCGCTGACCGTGCTGTTCATCATCGCCAACCTGTCGATCGGCTACACCTTCTCGACGCTGGCGCAGAACCAGCTGCAGGCGGTGCAGATGACCTTCATGTATTTCCTGCCGAACATCCTGCTGTCGGGCTTCATGTTCCCCTTCGCCGGCATGCCGATCTGGGCGCAGTACCTCTCCGAGACCATGCCGCTGACGCATTACCTGCGCATGGTGCGCGGCATCATGCTGAAGGGGGCGGATGCGGGCGACCTCGTGCGCGACATCGTCATGCTGGTGGCGATCATGCTGGTGGCGATGACCATAGCGGTGAAGCGTTTCCGGCAGACGCTGGATTGAGCGGGGGAGCGGGTGCGCCGCTTGAGCATCCTTCGAGGCCCGGCTGCGCCGGGCGCCTCAGGATGACGGGCTCGGATGGAACGCCGAATATGCGCAGGTGCCGAAACGGATAACCTAGTGAGCGACGTCATCCTGAGGTGCGAGCGCAGCGAGCCTCGAAGGATGCTTGAGCCATGCATCAGCGGGACCCGGTGTCCTATCCGCCAACGCCGTCCCTCGCCGAAGGCCGTCGGGCATGGCGGCTCACGGACACCCAATCGCCGCGCAAAAGCGCCTCCTTCTTCGCCCGGCTCCAGCCCTTCAACTGCCGCTCAACGGCAATCGCGTCCGTGACCGTGGCGAAATGCTCGGACCAGACCAGTTCGACAGGGCGCCGGGAGAAGGTGTAGCCGGGGAACACGCCATTGTGGTGCTCGTTCACCCGCTTTTCCAGGCTGTCGCCGGTGGAGGAGCCGACGTAGTAGGAACCGTCCGCACAACGCAGCATGTAGACGAAGGCACCCATGGGGTCGGCTCCCGGTCGACCATCCTTCGAGGCCCGGCTGCGCCGGGCACCTCAGGATGACGTGGCTCAGACGAAACGCAAGGAATTGCGGAAGCGCGCATGGAGCCTGCCGGCGGTCGTCGGCGATCGAAGACCTTTTTCACCGACATTCACTCGACCGTCATCCTGAGGCGCGAGCGCAGCGGGCCTCGAAAGATGTCTTCCGGGAGCCGCCCCTGCGCCCAAACGAAAAGGGCGCGGCTTTCGCCGCGCCCTTTCGAATTTCAAGAGCCGATGGGCTTGGATCAGAAATCCATGCCGCCACCGAAGCCGGGCAGGCCCGGCTTCGGTCCCGACCGATCCGCATGGGCGGAGTGGATTTCCTCAGAAATCCATGCCGCCCATGCCGCCCATGCCGCCGCCCGGCATGGCCGGAGCCGCGCCGGCCTTCTTCGGCAGCTCGGCGATCATCGCCTCGGTGGTGATCAGCAGCGAAGCCACCGACGCCGCGTTCTGGATCGCGGAACGCAGCACCTTGGCCGGGTCGATCACGCCCGCCTTGTACATGTCGACATATTCGCCGGTCTGGGCGTTGAAGCCGTAGGAGTAGCTGTCCTTCTCCAGAATGCGGCCGACGATCAGCGAGCCGTCCTCGCCGGCGTTGGACGCGATCTGGCGAGCCGGGTACTGCACCGCCTTGCGGACGATCTCGACGCCGGTCTTCTGGTCGGCATTGGCGGTCTTGACGCCGTCGAGCGACTTGATCGCGCGGAGCAGGGCGACGCCGCCGCCCGGCAGGATGCCTTCTTCAACGGCCGCGCGCGTGGCGTGCAGCGCGTCGTCGACGCGGTCCTTCTTTTCCTTCACCTCGATCTCGGTGGCGCCGCCGACGCGGATCACCGCGACGCCGCCCGCCAGCTTCGCCAGGCGCTCCTGCAGCTTCTCGCGGTCGTAGTCCGAGGAGGTCTCCTCGATCTGCGCCTTGATCTGCGCCACGCGGCCCTCGATGTCCTTCTTGGCGCCGTTGCCGTCGACGATGGTGGTGTTCTCCTTCTCGATCACCACCTTCTTGGCGCGGCCGAGCATGTTGAGGGTCACCGTGTCGAGCTTGATGCCGAGATCGTCGGAGATCGCGGTGCCGCCGGTCAGGATGGCGATGTCCTGCAGCATGGCCTTGCGACGGTCGCCGAAGCCCGGAGCCTTCACGGCCGCGACCTTGAGGCCGCCGCGCAGCTTGTTGACGACCAGCGTGGCCAGGGCCTCGCCCTCGATGTCCTCGGCGATGATGAGCAGCGGCTTGGAGGTCTGCACCACGGCTTCGAGAACCGGCAGCAGCTCCTGGAGGCCCGAGAGCTTCTTCTCGTGGATGAGGATGTAGGGATCCTCGAACTCGACGCGCATCTTCTCGGCATTGGTGATGAAGTAGGGCGAGAGATAGCCGCGGTCGAACTGCATGCCCTCGACGACGTCGAGCTCGGTCTCGGCGGTCTTGGCTTCCTCGACGGTGATGACACCCTCGTTCCCGACCTTCTGCATGGCCTCGGCGAGATACTTGCCGATTTCGGAATCGCCATTGGCGGAGATGGTGCCGACCTGGGCGATCTCGTCGTTGGAGGTGACCTTCTTGGCGTTCTTCTTCAGGTCCGCCACGATGGCCTCGACCGCGAGGTCGATGCCGCGCTTCAGGTCCATCGGGTTCATGCCGGCGGCCACCGACTTGGCACCTTCGCGGACGATCGCCTGGGCCAGCACGGTGGCGGTGGTGGTGCCGTCGCCGGCGAGGTCGTTGGACTTCGAGGCCACTTCGCGCACCATCTGGGCGCCCATGTTCTCGAACTTGTCCTCGAGCTCGATCTCCTTGGCGACGGTGACGCCGTCCTTGGTGATGCGGGGGGCGCCGAAGCTCTTCTCGATGACGACGTTGCGGCCCTTGGGGCCGAGCGTCACCTTCACCGCATTGGCGAGGATGTCGACGCCGCGCAGCATCTTGTCGCGCGCATCGCCGGAAAACTTGACTTCCTTGGCAGACATATCCTGAAACTCCGATGAGTTATGGGTTCGCGGTTCGGAGTCCGGGAGCCGCGCGGCGCTCTATCGGAGAGGCCGGGCTCGCGAACTCCGGCGGATCACGCGGCCTTCTTGGCCGAGCCGGCGCCCTCGACGATGCCGAGGATGTCGGATTCCTTCATGATGAGGTACTCGACGCCGTCGAGCTTCACCTCGGTGCCGGACCACTTGCCGAACAGCACGCGGTCGCCGGCCTTGACGTCGAGCGGGACGAGCTTGCCGGCTTCGTCGCGGGCGCCGGGGCCGACGGCGACGATTTCACCCTGCGAGGGCTTTTCCTTGGCGCTATCGGGAATGATGATCCCGCCTGCGGTCTTCTCTTCCGCATCGATACGCTTGACCACCACGCGGTCATGCAGGGGACGGAACTTCATCGGTTCTCTCCAGAAAGTCTTGAACGATCGGTGAATTTGCCGAACGACGCCGGTTCGGGCATCCATTGCGGATCTGCCGCCCCCATGCATCGTCGGCGTCCATCTAGGTGGCAGCCGGGAGGCGCGCAAGAGGTGGCGGCGGATTTTTAGCAGTCATTCCATGAGAGTGCCAGCACCGATTGGCGCCAGCTGTCAGCACTCTGTCGCCTATGCTGCCAGCGCATTGATATTGAACGGAAAATGCAAATTTTACGCTTGCCCGACTCCGGCGGTGCGCCCATCATTTCGTGGCTTTATTCGCGAAAGGAGGTTCCGCATGGCATCCGACGCTGCGCCGGTCTCGGCGGATTTCGTCAAGCAGATGAGCGGCTACGGCCTGACCACCGCCCACATTCTCTACCGCCGGCCCGACCATCTTTTTCTGCTCCAGACCTATCTCTGGCAGCACTACGATCTGTGTCCGCATTTCCCCGAGCTGACGCGTTTCCTCGATTTCTGGAAGCGCGAGCTGGAAGGGCCGCTGCATTCGGTGACGGTCAGCCATTCCCGGCTGATAAAGCCGGCGGAGCTGCGCCCGGTGGACGGTATTTTCCGGCTCAACTGAACCATGGGCGGAGATTGGCCGGCGGGCTTTCGTGCAGAATGCCCTCTCATTGCCGCTTTCAGCGTGTTATGAGGGCGCCTAACGAGGTGCCGACCGGGCGCCTTGCGGTGTCGTAGGCATTTGGTCAGGCTCGTGGATCATCGTTCTCCGCGCACGTCGGAGCTGTTGAGCGCGCTCGTCACCGCCCATTCGGCGGAACGGATCGGCGTCGGCGAAGTCGTGCACGCCCTGCGCAACCGTGCGTTCGGCCTGTCGCTGCTGCTGCTCGGCCTGCCGAACTGCCTGCCCATGCCGCCCGGCATCCCGGTGATCTGCGGCCTGCTCCTGTGCCTCGTCGGCGTGCAGATGACCATGGGGCGCGACGAGCTGTGGCTGCCGGGCTGGATCGCCCGCCGCACCTTCTCGCGGTCGCTGCTGGAAAAGGTGATCAACGGCGCGCTGCCGTGGATCCGCCGCTTCGAAGGCTATTCCCGCCCGCGGCTGTCATATTTTTCCAACGCCTCGGCGCGCCTCGTGGTGGGCGGGCTGGTGGTAGTGCTGGGGCTGCTGCTGCTGCTGCCCATCCCCATCTTCGGCAATCTGCCGCCGGGCATCGCGGTGTGCATTCTCGGCCTCGGCCTGGTCGAGCGCGACGGCGTCTTCATCTGCGCCGGCATCGTCGCCACGGCGATCAGCTTCGGCGTCATGGGCCTGCTGAGCTGGATGCTCTATCAGGGCGCGCTCGCGGTCATCTGAGCGCACCCCGCCGTCGATCGGGGAGGGCCGTGCCTCAGCCCGGCGGATCGATCTTCACGCCCTTCGGACCGACCTCGATCTGCATCGTGCTCTGGTCGCGCTCATAGGCCTGATAGGCGAAAACGCCGGCGACCACCGCCAGCACGGCGATGACGGCGTAAAGCACGGTTCGGTTCATGGTATCCCCTTATTGGCTTGCGGCGCGATGTCCGACTCGGACGGCTCCGCGCCGCATGACGAGTGGTACTGGAACGCCGGCCGCCGGCTCCGGGTTCCACCGCGCCGCGCGCCGCCTTGCCGCAGCGTCGACCGCATCTGCCTCTGCGACAGGGCCGCATCTTCCCTAGACGCCGGAACCGGAACGCCGCCCTTCGCGCCGTCGACGCGCAATGTCGCGCCGGACGAACCTTGCGTCATGCATCGCCCATTTCGGCACCGGGCCGGTCGCGTCCCGCATGATCGACATCGAGATACGTTCGTATGTAGCGACCTTACGGAAGGTATGCGGTCAAGAAATCGAATGTATATGCCCAGCGCACATAACGATTATTGTGTATTGACCGTGTCGAAAATTTAATTTGAGCAACATAATTGCTGTGGTATTTTGTGGACGGGCATAAAATGACCCGTCATCACCTGATGCGATCTAACCCGGCGTAAGTATTTACGTTCGGTCAGGTTGCGTTCACCGGCCCTGGGAAGCCGTTCTGAAAGGTGAGGGCGGAGCAATATGCACGGGCGGCGCCGCCGGCGTCCCGTCCCGCAAGCGGTCGGCAAAGAACCGTGGTTTTCAGCATTCAGGTCGAGGAAACACCGATGGACACCAACACACCGGCAATGCGCTCCTGGGAACCGTGGGTTCAGCTGGGCTGCGGCATCGTCTGCATGGCGATGATCGCCAATCTTCAATATGGCTGGACGCTGTTCGTCGATCCCATCGACGCCAAGCACCAGTGGGGCCGGGCCGCGATCCAGCTGGCCTTCACCATTTTCGTGCTCACCGAGACCTGGCTGGTGCCGATCGAGGCGTGGTTCGTGGACCGCTACGGCCCGCGCCTCGTCATCCTGTTCGGCGGCGTGATGATCTCGCTGTCCTGGATCACCAATTCCTACGCCGCCTCGCTGCCCATGCTCTATGCCGGCGCGGTGTTCGGCGGCATCGGCGCCGGCGCGGTCTACGGCACCTGCGTCGGCAACGCGCTGAAATGGTTCCCCTATCGCCGCGGCCTCGCCGCCGGCGCCACCGCGGCCGGCTTCGGTGCCGGCGCCGCGCTCACCGTGGTGCCGATCGCCGCGATGATCGCCACCCGCGGCTACGAGCAGGCGTTCTTCTGGTTCGGCATCGGCCAGGGCGCCATCGTCTGCGTGATGTCGTTCTTCCTTTATCCGCCCAAGCACAAGATCGCGCCGCCGAAGAAGGCGAGCACGCTGCCGCAGAGCAAGATCGACTACCGCCCGGCGCAGACCGTGACCAAGCCGGTGTTCTGGATGCTGTACCTCATGTTCGTCATGGTCGCCTCCGGCGGCCTGATGGCGGCGGCGCAGATCGGCCCGATCGCGCATGACCTCGGCGTCGCCGACGTGCCGGTGAACATCCTCGGCCTGCAGGCGGTGGCGCTGACGCTGGCGATCTCGCTCGACCGCATCTTCGACGGCTTCGGCCGGCCGATCTTCGGCTATGTCTCGGACCGCATCGGCCGCGAGAACACCATGTTCATCGCCTTCGGCACCGCCGCGGCGATGCTGCTGCTGCTCGTCTATCACGGCTCGAACCCGGTGATCTTCGTGATCGCCACCGCCTGCTTCTTCGGCGTGTTCGGCGAGATCTACTCGCTGTTCCCGGCGACCTGCGGCGACACGTTCGGCTCGAAATTCGCCGCGACCAATGCCGGCATGCTCTACACCGCCAAGGGCACGGCGGCGCTGCTGGTGCCGCTCGCCAGCGTGGTGGCGGCGCGCTACGGCTGGTACGCGGTGTTCGCCATCGCCGTCGGCCTCAACGCCATGGCGGCCTTCCTCGCCATGTTCGTGCTGAAGCCGCTGCGCAGCCGCTTCATCGCCCGCACGGCGAGCGAGACGGCTCCGGTTCAGGCGACGGCGGCGCACGGGCAGCCCGCGCACTGATACGCCTTCCCTGCACCCCATGGGTGTCGGTCAGCCCGGCGCGTCGGCCTTCAGGGCCGGCGCGCCGTTCTGCTTTTCAGATGCCTGTTTCTCAGGGGCGGACGAGAGCGCCGTAGAGCCCCGGCCGCCGATCCGCGAGGTGGCTGTTGGCGGCGCGGGCGACCGCCAGATGCGCCGGATCGAGATCGGCGAAGATGAGCCCGTCCTCCTCGCCGGCCAGCACGACATGGCCGCCGGTCGGCTCGCCGACGCAGCTCATGCCGAGATAGTCGAGCTCGCCCTCGGTGCCGACGCGGTTGGCATAGGCGACATAGACGAGGTTCTCGAAGGCCCGCGCCGGCACCACCACCTTGGAGACGCCGGCGAAGGGCTTCATGTTGGCGGTCGGCACCAGCACGAGGTCGGCGCCGGCCAGCGCCAGCGTGCGCACCGCCTCCGGGAACTCGACGTCGTAGCAGATCAGCAGCCCGACCTTGAAGCCGGCCACTTCCACGATCTCGCCGAGCGAGCCGCCGGGCGCGAACATGTCGCGGTCGAGCGTGCCGTAGAGATGGGTCTTGCGGTAGTTGAGCCGCACCGCGCCGGTGCGGTCGACCAGCCGCGCCGCATTGTAGATGGCGCCGTCCGGTCCGCGCTCGGGATAGCCGTAGCACAGCGCGATGCCGTGCCGGCGGGCGAGGATGCCGGCATGCCGGGCGGAGGGGCCGTCCGGCGGCTCGGCGCGTGCCTGCAGGGCGGTGCGGCCGATATTGTAGCCGGAGAGGAACATCTCCGGCGCCAGCAGCAGATCGGCGCCGCCCGCGGCCGCCCGCCCCGCCGCCTCGCCGAGGCGCTCGAGATTGGCGGCGAGGCGGCCCTGGCGGTCTCCCGCCGTCTGCAGCATGGCGAGGCGCATCAACTCCCCTTCCGCGCCTTGTGCGCCGTTACCGACATGCAGAAGATCTCGAACAGCACCTGCGCCGCCGCATGGGCGGTGTTGGAGGTCGCGTCGTACTGGGGCGCCACCTCGACCACGTCGCCGCCGACCACGTCGAGCCCGTTGAGGCCGCGCAGGATCTCCAGCACCTCGCGCGAGGTGAGGCCCCCGATTTCCGGCGTCCCCGTCCCCGGCGCGAAGGCGGGGTCGAGGCTGTCGACGTCGAAGGAGACATAGACCGGCCCGTCGCCGAGCACGGCCTTCGCCTTCTCGATGATCGCCGGCACGCCCATGCCGGTGACCTCCTCGGCGTGGATGACGGTCATGCCGCTCTCGTAGGAGAATTCCCACAGGAACTCGGCGCCGCCGCGAATGCCGATCTGGATGGTGCGCTCGGGATCGAGCACCCCGTCGAGCACCGCCTGGCGGAACGGGCCGCCATGGTGGAACTTCGAGCCCTCATAGACGCCGCTGGTGTCGCAATGGGCGTCGATATGCAGCATGCCGACCGGCTTCGTCTCGCCGACCGCCTTCAGGATCGAGCCGGTGATCGAATGGTCGCCGCCGACCGCGAGCGGGATCACGCCGGCCGCGACCACCTTCTTGAAAAACGCCTCGATGTCCTCGTGGCAGCTCTCCAGGCTGAAGCGCGAGCGGAACGGCATGTCGCCGATATCCGCCACCTTCACCTCCGCCGCCGGCACCATGCCGAGCACATGCTCGTAGGGCCCGATGCGCTCGATGGCGCGTACCGCGCGCGGCCCGAGCCGGGCGCCGGCGCGGTTGGTGACGCCGAGATCCATCGGCACGCCGATCAGCGCCATGTCGAGGCCGTCGAAATCCGGCAGTTCGGCGGCATCCGGGCGATAGGGGGCGCCGAGCAGGGTGGCGGCATTGGCCCAGGGCCACACCCGCTTGCCGCCGTCCTTGAACTGGAGCTCGGCGACCTTCTTGAAGGTGGGGTCGAAGACGACCCCGCCTGGGATGTCCGCATATTTCGCCCGCAGCTTCGCGAGCTTGTCCTGATCCGACATGGTGGCCTCATGCTTGACGATAGGCGTCAGCCTAGCCGGCCGGAGGCGGATCGGGGAGGGGGCCGGTGGTCGGCTCCCGCCTTTATCTTGTGCAGGCTCACCCGATACTCATCAGGCTGGCATTGCCGCCGGCGGCGGCGGTGTTGGTGCTGACCGAGCGCTCCAGCACCAGCAGGTCGAGCGGATAGCCCGCGCCGCGCGCCAGGTCGTCCGGGTTGAGCCCGTGCACCAGCACGATCGGGCCGTCGCGGCCGGCAATGGTCTCGTTGAGCTCGCGCAGCGCGTCGCCGTCGCCCTCGAACAGCACCGCGTCGAAACGGGCCGCGGCGAGGTCGGTGGCGGTCGAGACCAGCCCCTTCAATTCCCTGGGCAGCTTCGGCGGCGCGGCGGCGTCGAGCAGCACCCGGTTGCCGGTGGCGAGCGCGGCGCAGACCTGCACCGCGAGGCCCGTCGGCGTCTGGGCGAGGCACAGAACCGTGCCGCGCGCGGCGAGCTCATAGGCATTGCGCTCGCCGACCGGGCCGGGCAGCACGGTGGCGGCCGGCAGCACCGGCGCGTCGAGCAGCGCCCCGCACAGGGCGCGCGCCTGCGGATCGGTGACGAAATCCGTCCATAGCCGCGCCGCCGCCAGCGCCTCGTCCGACACGGCCGGCCGGCCGGAGGCGGGGCGGGTGGCGAGCAGCCGGCCGAGATAGAACGGCCCGCCCGCCTTCGGCCCGGTGCCGGAGAGCCCGTGGCCACCGAAGGGCTGCACCCCGACCACGGCGCCGATGATGTTGCGGTTCACATAGATGTTGCCGGCCTCGATGCGCGAGGTGACCTGGGCGATGGTCTCGTCGATGCGGGTGTGCAGGCCGAAGGTGAGGCCGTAGCCGGTGGCGTTGATCGCCTCGATCAGGTCGCCGATCTCCTCGCGCCGGTAGCGCAGCACATGCAGCACCGGGCCGAACACCTCGCGCTTCAGTTCGGAGATGGCGCCGATCTCGATCAGCGTCGGCGGCACGAAGCTGCCATGCGCGCACTCCTCCGACAGCTCCAGCTGCTCGACATTGCAGCCGGCGCGGCGCATGCGCTCGACATGCGCCTCGATAGTGGCCTGCGCCTCGGCGGTGATCACCGGGCCGACATCGGTGGCGAGATGCACCGGATTGCCGATGGCGAGCTCGTGCAGCGCGCCCTTGAGCATGGTGAGCGTGCGGTCGGCGACATCGTCCTGCAGGCACAGGATGCGCAGCGCCGAGCAGCGCTGGCCGGCGGAATCGAAGGCCGAGGCGATGACGTCGCCGACCACCTGCTCGGCCAGCGCCGAGGAATCGACGATCATCGCGTTCTGGCCGCCGGTCTCGGCGATCAGCGGGATCGGCTGGCCGTCCGGGGTCAGCCTTCCCGCGAGCTGGCGCTGGATCAGCCGCGCCACTTCGGTGGAGCCGGTGAACATCACGCCGCGGGTGCGGGGATCGCCCACCAGCGCCGCGCCGACATCGCCGGCGCCGGGCAGGAGCTGCACCGCGCCGGCCGGCACCCCGGCCTCGCGCAGGATGTCGACGGCGGCGGCGGCGATCAGCGGGGTTTCCTCCGCCGGCTTGGCCAGCACCGGGTTGCCGGCGGCGAGCGCGGCGGCGACCTGGCCGGCGAAGATGGCGAGCGGGAAGTTCCACGGGCTGATGCACACCACCGGCCCGAGCGGACGGTGGGTGTCGTTGGAGAAGCCGTCGCGCGCCTGCGCGCCGTAATAGCGCAGGAAATCGACCGCCTCGCGCACCTCGCCCACCGCATTGGCGAAGGACTTGCCGGCCTCGCGCACCACGATGCCGATCAGTTCCGGCATGCGCGCTTCCATGGCGTCGGCGGCGCGGAACAGGCAGGCGGCGCGCTCGGCCGGGGTGGTGGACTGCCAGATCGGGGCGCTTGCGACCGCCATCTCCATGGCGCGGGCGCAGATTTCCGGCGTCGCGTCCTCGACGGTGCCGACCTCGTCGCGCCGGTCGGCCGGGTTGCGGATGGAGCGGGCGATGCCCTGCTCCGGGCCGTCGCCGAGCAGCGGCACCGCCTTCAGGGGCTGCGCCGAGCCGGCGAGCAAGGCGGCGGCGAGCGAGGCGAGGCGCTGCTCGTTGGAGAGGTCCAGCCCCTGCGAGTTGCGGCGGCTGTCGCCATAGAGATCCGCCGGCGCGGCGATCTTCGGATGCGGCGCGCCGACCGGCTCGATGCGGGACGCGACCTCGGCCGGGCTGTCGATCAGCTCGTCGATCGGCACGTTCTCGTCGGCGATGCGGTTGACGAAGGAGGAATTGGCGCCGTTCTCCAGCAGCCGCCGCACCAGGTAGGCGAGCAGCGTCTCATGGGTGCCGACCGGCGCATAGATGCGGCACGGGCGGTTCAGCTTGTCCTTGCCGACCACTTCCTCATAGAGCGGCTCGCCCATGCCGTGCAGGCACTGGAACTCGTATTGGCCGCCATAATAGTTCGGCCCGGCGAGCTCGTAGATGCTGGCCAGCGTCTGCGCGTTATGGGTGGCGAATTGCGGAAACACCGCGTCCGCCGCGCCGAGCAGCTTGCGGGCGCAGGCGAGGTAGGAGACGTCGGTATGCACCTTGCGGGTATAGACCGGGAAGCCCTCCAGCCCGTCCACCTGCGCGCGCTTGATCTCGCTGTCCCAATAGGCGCCCTTCACCAGCCGGATCATCAGCCGGTGGCCGGAGCGGCGGGCGAGGTCGATCAGGTAGTCGAGCACATAGGGGCAGCGCTTCTGATAGGCCTGCACCACGAAGCCGATGCCGTTCCAGCCGGAAAGCGTCTCCTCGAAGCACAGCGCCTCCATCAGGTCGAGCGAGAGTTCGAGGTGGTCCGCCTCCTCGGCATCGATGTTGAGGCCGATGTCGTAATGGCGGGCGAGGCGGGCGAGCGAGACGACGCGCGGCAGCAATTCGCCCATCACCCGCCCGTACTGGGCGCGGGAATAGCGCGGATGCAGCGCCGACAGCTTGATCGAGATGCCCGGCCCTTCATAGATGCCGCGCCCGGCCGACGCCTTGCCGATGGCGTGGATCGCCTGTTCGTAGTCGGCTAAATAGCGCTGCGCGTCCTCGGCGGTGGTCGCCGCCTCGCCGAGCATGTCGAAGGAATAGCGGAAGCCCTTGGCCTCCATGGCGCGCGAGTTCGCCAGCGCCTCGGAGATGGTCTGGCCGGTGACGAACTGCTCGCCCATCATCCGCATGGCGACGTCGACGCCCTTGCGGATCAGCGGCTCGCCGCCGCGCCCGATCAGCCTTGTGAGGGCGCCGGTCAGCCCGGCCTCGCTGGAGGTGGTGGTCAGCTTGCCGGTGAGCACCAGCCCCCAGGTGGCGGCATTGACGAACAGCGACGGCGAATGGCCGACATGCGCCTGCCAGTCGCCATGGCCGATCTTGTCGCGGATCAGCGCGTCGCGGGTGGCGCGGTCGGGAATGCGCAGCAGCGCCTCGGCGAGGCACATCAGCGCCACGCCCTCCTGGCTGGAGAGCGCATATTCGTGGATCAGTCCTTCGACCGGGCCCTTCTGCCCCTTCTCGCGCAGGGCGGTGACGAGGCTGCGGGTGCGCTCGCGCGCCGCGCCGGCCGTCGCCGGGGGCAGGGTGGCGCCGGGCAGCAGCATGGAGACCGCCTCGGTCTCCGGCATGCGATAGGCGCCGGTGATGCGGGCACGCAGCACGCTCTGCGGCTTCACCCCGCGGGCGAAGGGCAGGAACGGGCTTTCCGTATCGAGATGATGCGCGGGCGCATCGGCGTCGGCCGGCTCGGGATCGATCGGCAGCCCCTGCTCGATGCGCTCGACGATCCCCACCACCGCCTGCTTCAGGAGCGAATGCGGGGTGCGCCCCTGGCTCTCGGCGGCGGCCTTCAGCCGCGCGCGCAGATCCTCGTCGATCTTCAGGCCGATGGTGGTCGTCGCCATGGAATGCCCTCGTTGGATGGAATGGTTACCCATCCAGATACACGGGTTGCACCTATTCTGCAATGAGGTGCAACCTGTTCTGATTCTGCACTCATCGGTCACCGGACTGTACGGATCGTACACCTCATCGGCCTTGTGCGGCGCGCAATCGGGCTTACCTGCGTTTGATGACAGTCATCAGCCAATGGCCCTTCCCATGAGCTCTGCCGCGATCCGCTCTCCCGTCCCCCATGTGCCGCTCTCGGTCCTCGACCTGTCCTTCGTGGTCTCCGGCGGCAGCGGGCCGCAGGCGCTGGCCAACACGATCGAGCTCGCCCGCCATGTCGACGCGCTCGGCTACGCCCGCTTCTGGGTCGCCGAGCATCATAACCTGCCTTCGGTCGCCTCCGGGGCGCCGGATATCATGTCCGGCCAGATACTTGCCGCGACCCGGCGCATCCGCGTCGGCTCCGGCGGGGTGATGCTGCCGAACCATTCGCCGCTGATGGTCGCCGAGCGCTTCAAGGTGCTGGAGGCGCTCTATCCCGACCGCGTCGATCTCGGCCTCGGCCGGGCGCCCGGCACCGACCAGCTCACCGCGCTCGCCCTGCGCCGCCGCCGCGATGTCGAGCCGGCCGACGATTTCCTCGAACGATTGAAGGAGCTTATGGCCTGGGACAGCGGCAGCTGGCCGGAGGACCATCCGTTCCGCAACATCTCGGTGATGCCGGTCGACGTGAAGCTGCCGCCGCTCTGGCTGCTCGGCTCCTCCGGCTACAGCGCCCGGCTGTCGGCTCAGCTCGGGCTCGGCTTCGCCTTCGCGCATCATTTCGCCACCCATGACGTGCTCGACGCCATGCTGAGCTATCGCGCCGACTTCCGGCCCTCGGCGAAGTTGTCGAAGCCGCACGCCATCCTGGCGCTCGCCGTGGTCTGCGCCGATACCGACGAGGAGGCGGAATATCATGCCTCCAGCGTCGATCTCGCGCATCTCAGGCGCCAGCGCGGCGATTATGGTCCGGTGCCGTCGCCGGAAGAGGCGAGCGCCTATCCCTACACCGACGGCGACCGCCGCTTCATCGCCCGCAACCGCGAGCGGGTCCTGGTCGGCGGGCCGGACAAGGTGGCGGCGGGGCTGGCGCGCTTCGTCGAGACCACGCAGGCCGACGAGCTGATGATCACCACCGCCATCCACGACTTCGCCGCCAAGAAGCGCTCCTATGAGCTGCTGGCGGAAATGGCGGTGGCACCCGTTCCCGCCTGACGCGCGGGGCGCGTCACCAGCCAAATGCCTATGGCGATTGGCAGAATTCCCAGGATATCGAGCGGTGGCACCTGTTCGCCGAGCAGCAGCCAGCCGAAGAACAGCCCCAGCGGCGGCATGGCGAAATGCAGGCTGGAGGCGGCGGTGGCACTCGACCGCGTCAGCAGGTAGAACCACAGCCCATAGCCGCCGATCGACACCGCGAAGACCAGAAAGGCGAGCCCGACCAGGAAGTTTCGGGTGACATGCACGTCGCCGAGGCTCTCCGTCGCCATGGCGAAGGGCAGCAGCACCACCGCGCCGGTGAGGCACTGGATGGCATTGCCGGTCCACACGCCGCCGCGGGGCTTGAAATATTTGAAGGCCAGCGTGCCGGCGGCCAAGCCGAGCATGCCGATGCCGATCAGCACCGTGCCGAAGGCGTCCTCGTGCCCGCCGGCGAGCCGCGAGCGCAGCACGATGACGACGCCGACAAGCCCGAGCCCGAGGCCGATCCATTTGGTAAGGTTCAGCTTCTCGCCGAGCAACGGACCGGCGAGCAGTGCAACGACCAGCGGGTTGCAGCTGATCAGCACCGCGTTATAGGCCGACGAGGTCATGGTCAGCCCGATCCAGTTGACGCCGAGATAGACGGCGTTGTTGAGCACGCCGCACAGGATCAGCGCCGCGACGTCGCGCCGGCGCATGCTGGCGAGCTTTGCCCGTCCGTCCACCTTCACCGCCAGCGCCATCATGATGCCGCCGGCCAGCGTCAGCCGCAGCACCAGCAGGATCAGCGGCGGGCACTCCATCAGGGCCAGCTTGGCGAAGGCGAAGGCCGACGACCATAACAGGCAGAAGGCCAGCACCAGCAGGTACAGCGCACGGCCCGACAGGGCAGGGGATGTCGCGCCGGGGGCGCCCGTGGCGCTGGAGAGGTCGCTATTGGCCGGCGGCATGGCACGCTCCGGTTGTCACAGGAAGCGGACCATAGGCGAGAGCCTTTGCATCGAAAAACGAGATGTTTTCATAGCCGCCATTGAGAAACGCGATGAAATGAGCCGGCCTAAATAGGGGCCGCGCACGCGACCGGCACCGGCGGCGCCCGTCCGCCGCCCGCGGCCGGGCCTTTATGCTTTCCTTATGCCGCGCCCGCACATCCGCAATCGAAACCTGACCCGAGACGGCGCCATGTTCTCCCGACCCACCAACCTCGGGAGTTCTGCGATGGCAGACCTTGTCTTTCTCCTCACCGGCATCGCCGCACTCGTCGCCCTCGGCGTCTATGCGCGCCTGCTCGCCCGGCTGTCGTGAGGCCGATCATGATCGAGCCTCTTCTCGGCCTCGCCGTGGCGATCACCCTCGGCGCCTATCTCGTGGTGACGCTGCTGCGTCCCGAACGCTTCTGAAGGACGGGAGCGCATCATGACCCTCGTCGGGTGGCTGCAGATCGCAGCCCTGTTCCTCGCCGTGCTCGTCACCGTCAAGCCGCTCGGCCATTACATGGCCCGCGTCTTCACCGGCGAGCGCACCGTGCTTTCGCCTGTCCTCGTTCCCGTCGAGAAGGGGTTCTACCGCCTTGCCGGCATCGACGGGGCCCGCGAGCAGGGCTGGCTCGCCTATACGCTGGCGATGCTGGCCTTCTCGCTGGTCGGCTTCGTGTCGCTCTATGCGATATTGCGGCTGCAGGACGTGCTGCCGCTGAACCCGCAGGGCTTCGCGGCGGTGCCGCCGGACCTCGCCTTCAACACCGCGGTCAGCTTCCTCACCAACACCAACTGGCAGAACTATGCCGGCGAGACCACGATGAGCCATCTCTCCCAGATGGTCGGCCTCACCGTGCACAACTTCACCTCGGCGGCGACCGGCATCGCCCTCGCGGTTGCGGTCACCCGCGCCTTCGCCCGCTCCAGGGCCTCGACGCTCGGCAATTTCTGGGTCGATGTCACCCGCGCGACGCTCTATGTGCTGCTGCCGATGTCGATCGTGGTGGCGCTGGTCTTCGTCGCCATGGGGCTGCCGCAGACGCTCGACGCCTCGGTGGCCGCCACCACGCTGGAAGGCGCGCAGCAGACCATCTCGCTCGGCCCGGTGGCGAGCCAGGAGGCGATCAAGCAGATCGGCACCAATGGCGGCGGCTTCTTCAACGTCAATGCCGCGCATCCGTTCGAGAACCCCTCGGCGCTCGCCAACCTGCTCAACATCTACGTCATGCTCGCGATCTCGGCGGCGCTGGTCTACACGTTCGGCCTGATGGTGGGCGACCGCCGGCAGGGCTGGGCACTGCTCTCGGCCATCGCCATCCTGCTGATCGCCGGCGTCGGCGCCGTCTACTGGGCCGAGACCTACGGCAATCCGATCCTCGCCTCGCTCGGCCTCGACCCCTCCCTGGGCAACATGGAGGGCAAGGAGGTGCGCTTCGGCCAGTCGGCCACCGCCCTCTACGCGGCGGTCACCACCGGCCTGTCGGACGGCGGCGTCAACGGCATGCACGGCTCGTTCACCGGGCTCGGCGGCCTGGTGCCGATGTTCCTCATCCAGCTCGGCGAAGTGCTGCCGGGCGGCACCGGCTCGGGGCTCTACGGCCTCGTCGTGTTCGCGCTGCTGTCCGTCTTCGTCGCCGGCCTGATGGTCGGGCGCACGCCGGAATTCCTCGGCAAGAAGATCGAGGGCCGCGAGATGAAATACGCCATGCTGGCGGTGCTCATCCTACCGCTTGCCATCCTCGGCTTCGCCGCGGTCTCGGCCATGCTGCCTTTCGCGGTAGCGAGCGTCGGCACGCCCGGCCCGCACGGCCTCTCCGAGATCCTCTACGCCTTCACCTCGGCGGCGGGGAATAACGGCTCGGCCTTCGGCGGCCTCACCGGCAACACGCCCTGGTACAACACCACGCTCGGCATCGCCATGCTGCTCGGCCGCTTCGCCTATGTGGTGCCGGTCATGGCCATTGCCGGCTCGATCGCCGCCAAGGTGAAGGCACCGTCGTCCGTGGGCACCTTCCCCACCCATACGCCGCTGTTCGTCGGCCTGCTGATCGGCATCATCCTGATCCTGGGCGGCCTGCAATTCTTCCCCGCACTCGCCCTCGGGCCGATCGTCGAGCATTTCGCCATGCTCGCCGGCCAGACCTTCTGAAGGTTCCGATCCATGTCGAATCGCTCGATGTCCACCATAAAGAACCCCTCGCACCAGCCGCCCGCGGCACCGGGCATGTTCGCCCCGGAAATCCTCGGGCCGGCGGTGCTCGCCGCCTTTGCCAAGCTCAACCCGCGCCAGCTCATGCGCAATCCGGTGATCTTCGTCACCGAGGTTGTGGCGGCGGTCGTCACCCTGCTGTTCCTGCGCGACGTGCTGCTGGGCGGCGATGCCGCATTCTCCGGCCAGATCGCCGCCTGGCTGTGGTTTACCGTGCTGTTCGCCACCTTCGCCGAATCCGTCGCCGAAGGGCGCGGCAAGGCACAGGCCGACAGTCTCAAGCGCGCGCGCTCCGAGCTTACGGCGCGGTTGAAGCACGAGGGCAGCCGCATCGAATACGTGCCCGCCACCGCGCTCAAGGTCGGTGACAAGGTCATCGTCGAGGCCGGGGAGCTGATCCCCGGCGACGGCGAGGTGGTGGAAGGCGTCGCCTCGGTCAACGAGAGCGCCATTACCGGCGAATCCGCCCCGGTCATCCGCGAGGCCGGCGGCGACCGCTCGGCGGTGACCGGCGGCACGCAGGTGCTGTCGGACCGTCTAGTGATCCGCATCGCGGTGACCCCCGGCGCCGGCTTCGTCGACCGCATGATCGCCCTCATCGAAGGTGCCAAGCGGCAGAAGACCCCGAACGAGATCGCGCTGTCGATCCTGCTGTCCGGCCTCACGCTGATCTTCCTGATCGCGGTGGTGACGCTCTGGGGCCTTGCCGGCTATTCCGGCACCGTGCTCTCGGTGACGGTGCTCGCCGCGCTTCTGGTGACGCTGATCCCCACCACCATCGGCGGCCTCTTGTCGGCCATCGGCATTGCCGGCATGGACCGGCTGGTGCGCTTCAACGTCATCGCCACCTCCGGCCGCGCGGTGGAGGCGGCGGGCGATGTCGACACGCTGCTGCTCGACAAGACCGGCACCATTACCTTCGGCAACCGCATGGCGACCGACTTCCTCCCGGTTCCGGGCGTGACCGACACCGCGCTCGCCGAGGCGGCGCTGCTCGCCAGCCTCGCCGATGAGACGCCGGAAGGCCGCTCCATCGTGGCGCTGGCGACCGGCGAATACCGCGTCGTCCCGCCGGCGGTGACGCCGGACGCGGTGATCCCCTTCGCCGCCGAGACGCGGCTTTCCGGCGTCGATCTCGGCGGCCGCCGCCTGCGCAAGGGCGCGGTCGACGCGGTGCTGCGCTTCGCCGGCATCGACAACGGCGCCGCCCCCGAGGCGTTCCGCGTCGCGGTGGACCGCATCGCCCGCAGCGGCGGCACCCCGCTGGCGGTGGCGGACGGCGGCAAGCTGCTCGGCGTCGTGCACCTGAAGGACGTGGTGAAGCCCGGCATCAAGGAGCGCTTCGCCCAGATGCGCGCCATGGGCATCCGCACGGTGATGGTGACGGGCGACAACCCGGTCACCGCCGCCGCCATCGCCTCGGAGGCCGGCGTCGACGACTTCCTCGCCCAGGCGACGCCGGAGGACAAGCTCGCCTATATCCGCAAGGAGCAGGAGGGCGGAAGGCTGATCGCCATGTGCGGCGACGGCACCAATGACGCCCCCGCGCTGGCGCAGGCCGATGTCGGCGTCGCCATGCAGACCGGCACCCAGGCCGCGCGCGAGGCGGCCAACATGGTCGACCTCGATTCCAACCCGACCAAGCTCATCGAGATCGTCGAGATCGGCAAGCAGTTGCTGATGACCCGCGGCTCGCTGACCACGTTCTCCATCGCCAACGACGTGGCGAAGTATTTCGCCATCATCCCGGCTCTGTTCGTCGTCACCTATCCCGGCCTGAACGCGCTCAACATCATGGCGCTGGCCTCGCCGCAATCGGCGATCCTGTCGGCGGTCATCTTCAACGCGCTGATCATCGTCGCGCTGATCCCGCTCGCCCTGCGCGGCGTCACCTATCGCCCGGCCGGCGCCGGCACCCTGCTGCGCCGCAACCTGCTCATCTATGGCCTCGGCGGCCTCGCTTTGCCCTTCGTCGGCATCAAGCTGGTCGATCTCGCCGTCTCCGCCCTGCATCTGGTGTGATCATGCTCAAGCATCTTCGTCCCGCCTTCGTCTTCGTCCTGCTGTTCACCGCGCTGCTCGGGCTCGGCTATCCGCTCGCCGTCACCGGCATCGCCGAAGCGGTGCTCCCGGCGCAGGCTGCCGGCAGCCTCATGACCCGCAACGGCACCGTCATCGGCTCGGCGCTGATCGGCCAGAACTTCGCCTCGGAGCGCTATTTCTGGCCGCGCCCCTCGGCGACCGGGCCGGACCCGTACAATGCCGGCGCCTCCTCGGGCTCCAATCTCGGCCCGACCGCGGCCAAGCTGCGCGACCGGGTGGCCGGCGATGTGGAAAGGCTGCGCACCGCCGGGCTCAATGGCCCGATCCCGGCGGACGCCGCGACCACCTCCGGCTCGGGCCTCGACCCGGACATCTCGCCGGACTTCGCCCGCGCCCAGGTGGCGCGGGTGGCCAAGGCCCGCGGCCTCGGCGAGGCCGACGTCGCCACCCTCGTCGAGCGCATCGAGGAGGGCCGGCTTCTCGGCTTCATCGGCGAACCGCGCGTCAATGTGCTAAGGCTCAACCTGGCGCTGGACGAGCTGAAGAGCTGAAGGATATCAGGCGGATGGCCGCGACCGACGCACGGGAGGATGGCCGACCCGATCCCGACGCCCTGCTGGCGGTGATGCGCCAGGAGACGCGCGGCGAGACGCGCGCCGACGGGCGCGGCCGGCTGACCATCTTCCTCGGCGCCGCACCGGGCGTGGGCAAGACCTATGCGATGCTCGCCCGCGCCCGCAAGCTCAAGTCCGACATCGTCGTCGGCCTCGCCGAGACCCACGGCCGTGCCGAGACCGCCGAACTGCTCGACGGCCTCGAAGTGCTGCCGCGCCGCCGCGTGCCCTACAAGGGCCGGGTGATCGAGACCTTCGATCTCGACGCCGCGCTGGCGCGCAAGCCGCGCATCCTCATCCTCGACGAGCTGGCCTCCTCGAACCCGGAAGGCGCGCGCCACCCCAAGCGCTTCCAGGATATCGAGGAACTGCTGGCGGCCGGCATCGACGTCTGGACGGCGCTGAACATCCAGCATCTCGAAAGCCTCGCCGACGTCGTCGCCAACATCACCGGCATAAGGGTGCGCGAGCTGGTGCCGGACACCGTGCTGCAGAAGGCCGACGAGATCGTGCTGGTCGACCTGCCGCCGGCCGAGCTTCTCGACCGGCTGAAGGACGGCAAGGTCTACCTGCCGGAGAGCGCGCGGCGCGCCTCCGAGCGGTTCTTCCGCCTCGGCAACCTCACCGCGCTGCGCGAGCTCGCCCTGCGCCGTACCGCCGACCGCGTCGACGACGACATGGTCGGCTATCTCAAGGGCCATGCCATCGAGGGCGCCTGGGCCTCGGCCGAGCGACTGGTGGTCTGCGTCGGCCCCGACGCGCTGTCGGAAAAGGTGGTGCGCGAGGCGAGCCGGCTCGCCTCCGGCCTCAACGCGCCGTGGATCGTCGTCTCGTTGGAGCGCGCCGACCGCGAGCCGCCGGATGGTGCCGCCCCCGCGCGCATCGATGAGCTGCTGCGCCTCGCCGAACGGCTGGGAGCGGAGACACGGCGCATCACCGCCACCGATTTCGTCTCCGAGCTGATAAGGCTGGCACGGCGCGAGCACGTCACCCAGATCGTCATCGGCGCGGCAGCGCGACGGCATTGGCCGCTAGTCTGGCGCAAGTCGCTCGCCGACGAGATCGTCGCCCGCGCACCGGGCATCGCCGTTCATGTCGTCACCGGCGATCGCTCCGAGGCGCACGCGCCGGCGCCGAGCCGGCGGCCGTACCGGCCGCGCGAGCTGGCGCGCGCCGGCGCCTATGCCATTGGCTGCGTCGGCCTTGCGACCCTGATCGGGCTCGGCATCGAGCGGATCGTGCCGCTGTCCAACGTCTCGCTGCTGTTCCTGATGGCGGTGGTGGTGGCCGCCATCCGTGCCGGCTACGGCGCCGCCTTCATGGCGGCGGTGCTGTCCGGCCTCGCCTACAATTACTTCTTCATCCAACCGCTCTACACCTTCACCATCGCCTCGCCGCACGAGGTGTTCGCCTTCGTCGTCTTCCTGATCGCGGCGCTGCTCACCGGCGGCCTCGCCTCGCGGGTGAGCGAGCAGGCGCGTGCCGCCCGCGCTCGCGCCGCCGCTCTCCAGTCGCTCTACGACTTCTCCCGCAAGCTTTCCGGCAATGCCGAGGCCGAGGACGTGCTGTGGGCGGCGGTCTCGCAGCTGCACGAGAATTTCAACCGCCCCGCCGTGCTGCTCACCCCGCAGAACGGCACGCTGCTGCTCGCCGCTGCCTGGCCGCCCGATTCCGATCTCGAGGTCGGCGACATGAGCGCGGCGCGCTGGGCGTTCGAACACAGGGAGCCCGCCGGCCGCGCCACCGGCACGCTGCCCTCCAGCCCCTGGCAGTTCCGCCCGATGACGAGCCCGCATGGCGTCGTCGGCATTTGCGGCCTGCGCTGGGACGGCGAGGCGTTCGACGGCGCCGCCGAGCCGATGCTGGCGGCGATCATGGACCAGACCGCCATCGCCCTCGACCGGGCGCGCCTCGCGCAGGAAAGCATCGCCCAGGCGACCCGGCTGCAGGGCGACAGCCTGCGCGCCGCCTTGCTCTCCTCGATCTCGCACGATCTGCGCACGCCGCTCGCCACCATCACTGGCGCGGTGACCAGCCTGCGCCAGCTCGGCGAGCGCATGGATGCGGCGAGCCGCGACGACCTGCTGCTCACCATCGAGGAGGAGGGCGGCCGGCTGTCGCGTTTCGTCTCCAACCTCCTGGACATGACCCGCATCGAAGCCGGCACGCTCGACATGCGCCGCGACTGGATCGATGTCGGCGATGTGGTGCGGGCGGCGGTGGAGCGCTGCGCCCGCTACTACCCGCTTCTCACCGTCGAGGTGAGCATCGCCCCCGACCTGCCGCTGATGCTGGGTGACAGCGTGCTGCTGGGGCAGGTGCTGTTCAACCTGCTCGACAATGCCGCCAAATATGCCGCCGGCGAGCCGGTGAAGATCTTCGCCCACGCGGAGGGCGGCGAACTGGTCATCTCCGTCACCGATTCCGGCAAGGGCATCCCGCCCGCCGACCTCGACAAGGTGTTCGAAAAGTTCTTTCGTCCCGGCACGCCGGACGGGCGCCCGCCCGGAACCGGACTGGGGCTGTCGATCGCGCGGGGTTTCGTCGACGCCATGGGCGGAAGCATCAAGGCGGAAAGCCCGGCCTCACGACGGCGCGGCACAAGGATGGTGCTGCGCTTCCCGATTCCTCCGACCAGGGCGGACGACCGCACGCCATGAATGCCGACCGCATACTCGTCGTCGACGACGAGCCGCAGATCCATCGCTTCCTGAAGCCGGCGCTGACCGCCGCCGGCTACGACGTCGTCGAGGCGACCACCGGCGCGGCCGCGCTGAAGGCCGCCGCCACCGCCGCGCCGGATGTGGTCATCCTCGATCTCGGCCTGCCGGACATGGACGGCAAGGACGTGGTCGCCCAGCTGCGCGGCTGGTCGAGCGTGCCGATCATCATCCTGTCCGCCCGCGACCGCGAGAGCGAGAAGATCGCCGCGCTCGATCTCGGCGCCGACGACTATGTCGAGAAGCCGTTCAACATCGGCGAGCTCACCGCCCGCATCCGCGCCGCTTTGCGCCACCGGCTCGCGGCCGAGGCGGAAGCCGACCATGTCGAGGTCGACGGCCTCGTCATCGACACGCTGCGCCGCCTCGTCGCCCGCGACGGCGCGCCGGTGAAGCTGACGCCGAAGGAATACGACCTTCTGGTGCTGCTGGCGCGCCATGCCGGGCGCGTCGTCACCCACCGCACGCTGCTGACCTCGATCTGGGGCCCGGCGCATGGCGAGGACCTGCACTATCTCCGGGTGTTCATCGGCCAGCTGCGGCAGAAGATCGAGCGCGACCCGGCCCAGCCGGCGATCATCCGCACCGAGCCGGGCGTCGGCTACCGCTTCATGGCCGGGGAATGATCCCCGCCATGCACGCTCTCACACGATCGAATCGAGCATCTCGGCCACCTCGTCCGGCATGCTGAGGAAGGGCGAATGGCCGGCGTCCAGCTGGTGCACGGTGGCTCCCGGCACCGCCGCCTGCATCTCCCGCTGCAGCGGCAGGGGCAGGGCGCGATCCCCGAGGCACTCGACATAGTGCCGCTCCAGCCGCCCGTAGCGCCCCGGCGTGATGGCGGAGACCGCGGTGAACGGCGCGTGCGGCGTCACCGGGATGAGGTTGGCCAGGGCCACCTCGATCTCGCGCGGCCGGCAGTCCGAATAGAGCGAGCGGATGGCGAGGTCGCGCTTGTGGAGGTCAAGCCCGAGGCCTTCGCGGGTCATGCGCAGCAGGCCCTGCGTCTCCACGATCGCCGGGTCCTTGAGATAGGTCGGCGTCATCACGAAATCGCGGGCGCTCCTGCCGGCCGGCGCCAGGAAGCCGGTGAGATAGACCAGCGCCTGCACCCGCTCGGGCATCAATTCGCCGAGCCACGTCAAGGTCGCCCCGCCGACGCTGTGGCCGACCAGGATCGCCTTGCCCTCGATCTCCTCCAGCGCTGCGCGCGCCGCCGCCGCGTAGAAGGGCAGGTCGGCGATCTGCGCGATCGGCGTCGGGTCGAAGCCATGGCCGGCCATGTCGGGCGCGATCACCGCATGGCCCATGGCGGCGAGCCGATTCGCCACCTGGCCGAAGCAGCCACCCCAGTGCCAGGCGCCGTGAATGAGAATGAAGGTGGCCATGATGTCCTCGCCGAGCCGCAGATCGTTTGCCGCGTCCTAGCCGGCTCCGCGCATGCCGTCCAGCCGCCGCTGCGCCGCAGCTAGACCGATGGCCGGCTTTCGCCCGGCGCCGAGCCGGAGTATCTTTTCGCGCCATGGCGACGGATTGGGCAACGGGCGCCGGTCGAGGAGGGCACATGCCGTATCGTCATGTCATCGGGCCGCGGACCTACGTCTTTTCCGACCTGAAGGAATTAATGGCCAAGGCGACGCCGATCCGTTCCGGCGACATGCTGGCCGGCATCGCCGCCGGCTCGGCGGAGGAGAACGTCGCCGCCCGCATGTGCCTTGCCGAGGTGCCGCTGGCGACCTTCCTCACCGAGGCGCTGGTGCCCTATGAGGAGGACGAGGTCACCCGCCTCATCATCGACACCCATGACGCCGTCGCCTTCCGGCCGGTCTCCCACATGAATGTCGGCGATTTCCGCGACTTCCTGCTCTCCGACGCCGCCTCGCCGCAGGCGCTCGCCGCGCTCGCCCCGGCGGTCACGCCGGAGATCGCCGCCGCGGTGTCGAAGATCATGCGCAACCAGGACCTGATCGCGGTAGCCCGCAAATGCCGGGTGGTGACGAAGTTCCGCGACACCATCGGCCTGCCCGGCACCATGGCGGTGCGCCTGCAGCCGAACCACCCGACCGACGATCCCGCCGGCATCACCGCCTCGATCCTCGACGGCCTGCTCTATGGCTGCGGCGACGCGGTGATCGGCATCAACCCGGCCTCCGACAGCATCCCGGTGCTGAGCGAGCTGCTCAAGCTCACCGACGACATCATCGCCCGCTTCGACATCCCCACCCAGGCCTGCCTGCTCACCCATGTCACCACCTCCACCGAGGTGATCAACCGCGGCGTGCCGGTGGACCTGGTCTTCCAGTCGGTGGCGGGCACGCAGAAGGCCAATGCCTCGTTCGGCATCGACCTCGCGGTGCTGAAGGAGGGGCGGGAGGCGGCCTTGTCGCTGAAGCGCGGCACGCTTGGCGACAATGTGATGTATTTCGAGACCGGGCAGGGCTCGGCGCTGTCCGCCAATGCCCATCACGGCGTCGACCAGCAGACCATCGAGGCGCGCGCCTATGCGGTGTGCCGGCCGTTCAAACCGCTGCTGGTCAACACCGTGGTCGGCTTCATCGGCCCGGAATATCTCTATGACGGCAAGCAGATCATCCGCGCCGGGCTGGAGGACCATTTCTGCGGCAAGCTGATGGGCGTGCCGCTCGGCGTCGACGTCTGCTACACCAACCATGCCGAGGCCGACCAGGACGACATGGATACGCTGATGACGCTGCTCGGCGCGGCGGGCGTCACCTACATCATGGGCATTCCCGGCTCGGACGACGTGATGCTGAACTACCAGTCGACCTCCTTCCACGACCAGCTCTACCTGCGCGACGTGCTGGGCCTGAAGCGGGCGCCGGAATTCGAGGCCTGGCTGCAATCCATGGGCATTACCGGGCCGGACGGGCGGCTGAAGCCGCAGGGCGGTGGCAATGCGCTGCTGTCCTTCGTGACGAACCTCGCGGCGTGAGGGCAGGGGCATGAGCCAGTCACCTCCCGCCGACGCACCGTCCGCCCCTCCCGCCTCCGCCTATGTCATCGAGGACGCCTGGACCAGGCTCGCGCGCGCCACCCCCGCACGCATCGCGCTCGGCCGGGCCGGCACCGGCCTGCCGACCCGCGAGGTGCTGCGCTTCGCCCTTGCCCATGCGCAGGCGCGCGATGCCGTCCATACCGCCTTCGAGGCGGAGAAGGTGGCGGGCGAGATCGCCGGCCTCGGCTTCGAGGTGGTGCATGCGGCCTCCGCCGCGCCGTCCCGCGCCGCCTATCTGCGCCGGCCGGATCTCGGGCGGAAGCTGTCGGACGAGAGCCGCGCCGCGCTGGCGCCCTATGCCGGCACCGCGCCGGACATCGCGCTGGTGGTCGCCGACGGCCTGTCCTCCACCGCCATCCACGCGCAGGCGGCGCCCTTCCTCACCGCCTTCAAGGCCCGCATCGCGGAGGCCGGCTGGCGGGTCGGGCCGGTGGTGATCGCCTCGCAGGCACGCGTGGCCCTGGGCGACGAGGTCGGCGCGATCATGGGCGCGCAGGCGGTGGTGGTGCTGGTGGGCGAGCGGCCGGGCCTGTCCTCGCCGGACAGCCTCGGGCTCTATCTCACCTTCCAGCCGCGCGTCGGCCGTTCCGACGCCGAGCGCAACTGCATCTCCAATGTCCGCGGCGAGGGGCTGTCCCATGAGCATGCCGCCTTCAAGCTGGCCTGGCTCCTGAGCGAGGCGCTCTCCCGCCGCCTTACCGGCGTGAGCCTGAAGGACGAGAGCGACATGCTGCTGGTCGGCGGCAAGCCGCCTTTGGCCGTGTCGCCGCCCGCCGACACCCGGGAGAGCCCGGCGAGCTAGGGAAGCAGATTCCGCAATACCTGGTTGCCGTAGACAAGCACATACTTGAATTCGAAATCAGGAAAGAGGGTGTGAAACGCCTGATAGGCCGCGATGCAAATGAATATCGCGCAAAATAAAAACGCCCCGGCAAATGACCAATTTCTCAATCTCCTGAATTTGCGCTCCCTTCTCAGGGTGACATCAAAAAATTGATTTTTATACCTATCAAAATCATTAACGTCGGCGATGCGATCGAATCTAAGATAAAATATGCTGAAGCTATATAGTTCGGCAATGAACAAGAATATAAATATGAGCGTGCTAAATAAAAGAAAGATTCCAGGAAAGGGTACGATCTTTTCACCGAGCTCGATGACGCGAAATACGGCGACAGTAACGAAACCCATCATGACGCCATTGACGCGCATCAGGGCGCTCGTCTTGTTGTCGACGATGGTTAATCTATCGTACAGGTATTTGATCTGCCATTGATGGTCTTTAAGGTCGCACAATGCGTTGTAGTGGGACTGCTCAATGGCCAGCCTATTTCCGCCCGACATCCTTGTTGCCCCTGCTGGCGAACGTGAATGCATGCGGCAGGAGATCGGCTGCCGTGACTGCATCGACCTTCATCAACTCATTGTAGAAATATACCGTCGCCTTACGGTTGAATTCAACTATGCGTTGTCGGCATGCCCCGCAGGGCGAGCAGGGCGATTGGCGGCCCGTTTCATCTTCCGCGTAGACGGCAATTTCCACGAGGGCCATCTCCCCGCCTTCGGCTGAACAGGCCGCGGAAATGGCCGCAGCTTCGGCGCATGTCCCTACCGGAAAGGCGATGTTCTCGACATTGCACGCGACATGGACGTTTCCGGTTGCGGTTCGAACGGCCGCGCCGACACGGAAGCCCGAGTAAGGCGCGTAAGCATTCCTGGAAACGGCGATCGCCGCACCGAACAACTTGTTCAGGTCCGACTTGGACTCATCGGCCAAGGTCCGTTCCGGCTTCATGGCGCGTCTCCAGCATCCCTTGGAAATCCAGCTTGCATTCTTTCTTTATGGAGCGCCAGCCGCCGGATCACAGGGGCTCCGGCAGCAAATGCCGGATGCACCACCCCCGAGGCTGTCGAGATGCGCCGCTCATCCGGCCGGCGGAGCGAACTCACCGAGGATCCACTCGCGCAGCGTCGCCACTTCCGGCCGGCCTTCCGCGCCCTCGGGATAGACGAAATCGAAGCGGTGGCCCTCGATCACCGGACCGAAGGGCTGCACCAGCACGCCCGAGCGAAGTTCCGGCCCCACCAGGGCGAGGCCGAGCAGCGCGATCCCCTGGCCGGCCACCGCCGCCTCGATGGCGCTGTTCTCGTCGGTAAAGGTGAGGCCCGCTTCGGTATCGAGCCCGGCCAGCCCCGCCGCGTCCGCCCAGTCGCGCCAATCCGGCGGCTGCGTCTGCGGTCCGGCGAACAGCCATTCGAAATGGATCAGCGTCGCCCGCGCCAAATCCTCCGGTCGCACCGGCACCATGCGCGGGCTGCACACCGGCGCGAAGCGATCGGTCATCAGCGGCACCGAGACGAGGCCGGGATAGCGCCCGCGCCCGTAGCGGATCGCCGCGTCCGCCTCGCCGGCCGCGAGGTCGACCGGCTCGTCGGAGGCGTGCAGCCGCAGGTCCCATCCCGGACACAGCGCGCGGAAGCGTCCGGCGCGCGGCACCAGCAGCCGGGCGGAAAAGGCGAGAGTGGCCGACAGCGTGGCGAGCCGGCGCGAGGGGCGCGGCCGCGCCTCGTCCACCGCCTGCGCCATGGTGTCGAAGGCGATGCCCAGCCGTGCCGCCAGCGCCCGTCCCGCAATGGTCGGCGCCACCTTGCGGGTGCGGCGTATGAAGAGCGGCGTGCCCAGCTCCTCTTCCAGCTGGCGCACCTGGTGGCTGATCGCGGTCGGCGTCACGCCGAGCTCGGCAGCGGCCTCCTTGAAGCTCTCATGGCGCGCCGCCGCCTCGAAGGCACGGAGCGAGCCGAGCGGCGGCAGGCGGCGCATGACAACCTCATGGATGAATTCATCTCATTCATTGGCTGAGAACTTCGCGTTTGTCGAGCCGGTTTTCCTCGTCCTACTAAGAAGGCGACCGCGAAAACGGATGAGCATTCCTCATTCACGATGCGGCAAGGGAGATCGATCATGGCCTGGCTCTGGCTCGCTCTGGCAGCGGCGTTCGAGGTGGCATTCGCGCTGTCGATGAAGGCATCGGACGGCTTCACCCGGCTGGTGCCGAGCCTCGTCACATTCGCCGCCGGCGGCATCAGCGTCGCCTTCCTCACCGTGGCGATGAAGTCGCTGCCGGTCAGCATCGCCTATCCGATGTGGACCGCCACCGGCGCTTTCGGCGCGGTGATCCTCGGCGCGGTATTGCTCGGAGAGCCGCTCGGCCTCGGCAAGCTGCTGGCGCTCGGCGCCATTATCGCCGGCGTCGCCGGGCTGCAGGCGAGCGGCGCCTGAGGCGGTGCCCGGTCATGCTCCGTCACGAGGCGCCGCCGCGCCCCTCCGCGCTCACCCCCGCCATTCATAGATCCAGCGATAGCGCTCGAGCACGTTCGCTCCACCCTGCGCGCGGATCACGAGATCGCGGGCGAAAGCCGCCGGGCCGCGGAGATGATACAGCCGGTCCATGCCGCGCGCCGCCGTCTGCACCCGTGCCGTGCGGGGGCGGCGCGCCGCCTCGTAGCGGCGCAGGGCGGCCGGCAGGTCGCCGCCCGCCTTCAGGCAATCGGCAAGCACCAGCGCATCCTCGATCGCCTGCGCCGCCCCCTGCGCCAGGAACGGCACCATGGCATGGGCGGCATCGCCGAGCAGCGTCGCCCGGCCGGTGCCCCATTGCGGCAGCGGGTCGAGATCGAACAGCGCCCAGCGCAGCCAGCGCTCCGGCGCCGCCAGCAGCGCGCCGACATCGCCGCACCAGCCCTCGAAATGCGCGGCGAGCTCGCCGGCCTGGCTCTCGTGGCTCCAGCCATGCGCGATGCGCTCGTCCGGCGTCACCGCGACGAGGTTCACCGCCTCGCCGCCTCGCACCGGGTAGCTGACGAGATGCGCCCCCGGCCCAAGCCATAGCCGCGTGGCCGAATCGGTCAGGTGCGCCGGCAGGCGTGCAGCCGGCGCCGTCGCCCGCCAGGCCGCCCGGTGGCGGAAGCAGGGCAGGGCGGAGGGAAACAGCTGGCCCCGCACCGCGGAGCGCACCCCGTCGGCGCCGATCAGCGCCGCGCCGGTGAAAGAGGCCGCCTCGCCGCCATGGCGCGCCTCAACCGTGATCCGGCCGTCGCTTTCGGAAAATCCCTCGATGGCATGGCCGAGCCGCAGCCGGATGCGGGGTTCGGCGGCCGCCGCCTCGGCAAGCGCGGCCTGCAGGTCGGCGCGGTGGATGACGAGGAAGGGCGCGCCGAAGCGCTGCTCGGCTTCATCGCCCATCGTGACCTCAGCGAGCATCTTGCCGTGCCGGGCATCCATCACCCGCATGAATTCCGGCCGCACCGCCCGCGCGCTCACGGCGTCGAGCACGCCAAGCCGGGCGAGGCAGGAGGTGGCGTTGGCGGCAAGCTGCACGCCGGCCCCGGCCTCTTCCAGCGCCGCCGCGCGTTCGAGCACCGTGACGTCGAAGCCCGCCTGCGCCAGCGCCAGCGCCGCGCTCAGCCCCCCGACGCCGGCGCCGGCGACGAGGATGTCACGCTCGGACAAGATGAGACCCCAGGTCCTGGGTGCTTAGGCCGCGATATCGAACAGGCAGTCGGCCGGGATCGATTCGGTGCCGTGCAGCTTGGCGTCATATTTGTAGAGGGTCGAGCAATACGGGCAGATGATCTCGTCGTCCGATCCCATGTCGAGAAAGACATGCGGGTGGTCGTAAGGCGGCAGCGCGCCGACGCACATGAATTCCTTGGCACCGATCGAGATGGCCGGCACGCCCGCCGAATTGTGGAAATGAGGAACGACGTGGCCCGCCATGTGTCTGCCCTGTCCGTGCTGGTCTTCGAATGGGCGGCAGGATAACCGCTGGCGCCGGCCGGCGGAAGGCCCGCGCGCGGGCGAAATCGTCCCATGGAGCCCCCGTCCCACGGCTTCGCCACGATACCCCCCATGGCTTCGCCACAATGCGCAGGCATGACGCAGCGTCCGTCCCCGGTCCCCATCCCCTGTACCGTTTCATGCGCCGCTTCCGTCTCGCCCGCCTGTTCGCGGCGGCCTCGCTGGTTCTCGCGCTTGCCGGCTCGGCCCACTGGCTGCTGCCGCTGGGCCGGGAGGCGTTCGCGTTGCTGATGGCGCAGGCCGATGCCGCCCGCCTCGCCGATCTCAGGCTGGACGCGACATTCACCGCCGAGCGGGCGAACCGCGAGATCGAGGATGCGCTCGCCGCCGGCGATGCGGAGCTGGCGCAGAGCTTCCTCGATCTCGCCGATGCCCGCGCGCTCCCGGTGCCGGCGGAATTGCGGGCGCAAGCGACCGCCGCCTCGTCGAGCCTGGCTCAGGCCGGACGCTATGCCGGCTCGTTCGGCGCCGGCTTCCTCACCGGGCAGGCGGAGGACCTCACCGGCCTTGCCGGCGCCGCCGCCGGCGACCTCACCGTGTGGGGTGACCTGCGAGATGGCGGCCGCGAGGCGCTGCACTGGCTGCGTGGCGAGGAGGTCGATCCGCTGATGGTCGGCCTCGCTGGCGCCGGGGTGGCGGCGACCGCGGCCACCTATGCCGCCTTCGGCGCGCCGCTCACCATGCGGGCCGGGCTCTCGCTCGCCAAGGGCGCCCGCCGGGTCGGCGCGCTGAGCCTCCGCCTCGGCGACGATCTGCTCCAGCTGCTGCGCAGCGGCCGCAAGGCGCGGGCCTTCGGCACGCTCGCCGATATCGGCCGCGTCGGCGAGAAGGCGGGGATGCGTGCCACGCTCGCCGGCCTGCGCCATGCCGACGATGCCGGCGACGTCGCCAGGCTGCGCCGACTGGCGGATGCGAAGGGCGGCCAGACGCTGGCCATCGTCAAGACGCTCGGCCGCGGCGCGCTGGTGCTGGGCGAGATCGCCGCCAGGCTGGCCTTCTGGGCGGTCGCCGCGGCACTGAACCTCGTCGGCCTGATCGCGGCGTTCAATCATTTCGTCGTCGCCATGATCCGCCCGCTGTGGCGCCATGCGCCGATGGCCACTTGAGCGCCCGCCGCCTCGTCTCTAGCTTGCGCGCAACGCCTTGAGGAGTTCCGCGCGCAATGCCCTCGTTCCAGCATGACGGCCTCGACTTCGCCTATCTCGACGAGGGCAAAGGCGAGCCGATCGTCCTCATCCACGGCTTCGCCTCCACCAAGGAGATCAACTGGGTCGGCCCCGGCTGGGTCTCGACGCTTACCCGCGCCGGCTACCGGGTCATCGCCATGGACAATCGCGGCCATGGCGGCTCGGTGAAGCTCTATGACCAGGATGCCTACGACCCCTGGACCATGGCCGGCGACGTGCTGGCGCTGATGACCCATCTCGACCTGCCGCGCTTCGATGTCATGGGCTACTCGATGGGCGGGCGCATCGGCGCCTGCGTCGCGCTGCTGGCGCCGGCACGGGTGCGCTCGCTGATCCTCGGCGGCATCGGCATCCATCTGGTGGAAGGCGCCGGCCTGCCGGTGACGGTGGCGGAGGCGCTGCTGGCGCCGAGCCTCGACGACGTCACCGACCCGACCGGCCGTACCTTCCGCGCCTTCGCCGAGCAGACCGGGAGCGACCGGCAGGCTCTGGCCGCCTGCATCTACGGCTCGCGCCGCACCCTCACCCGCGAGGAGGTCGGCCGGATCGAGGCGCCGACGCTGATCGCCATCGGCACCCGCGACGCCGTCTCCGGCGCCGCCCGGCCGCTGGCGGAGCTGATCCCCGACGCCGAGGTGGTCGACATCCCCGAGCGCGATCATATGCTGGCGGTCGGCGACAAGGTGTTCAAGCAGGCGGCGCTGGCCTTTCTCGACCAGCGCCCGTGAAGGCCAGGAACCGCACAGGAACCGCGCACGCAAATGGGCGCGGACACAGGCGCGCGAGCGCATAGGCGCGCCGCCCCGGCTGTGTTAAAACCGCCGCAACAACGGCTCCTGGGTTGGCGGCGTTCAGGCGCCGCCCGCCGCGGGAGCGAGAGCACAGGACTTGAGCCGATGGTGCAGAATTCCACCCAGCGCCTGGACCACTCCACGCGCACCCTCATCGAAAGGGTCGATCCGGTCTGGTCGCGCATCCGCGCCGAGGCCGAGGCCATCACCGCCAGCGAGCCGGCGCTGGCCAGCTTCATCTTCTCCACCGTGCTCTACCATCCCTCGCTGGAGAAGGCGGTGGCGCACCGCATCGCCCAGCGGCTCGACCATGTCGACGTGCCGGCGGAGCTGATCCGCCAGGCCTTCGACGACGCCTTCGCCGCCGATCCGTCGATCGGCGTCGCCATCCGCGCCGACATCATGGCGGTGTGCGACCGCGACCCGGCGACCGACCGCGCCTTGCAGCCGCTGCTCTATTTCAAGGGCTTCCACGCCATCGAGACCCACCGGCTGGCGCATTGGCTGTGGAACGAGGGCCGGCGCGACTTCGCGCTCTACCTGCAGAGCCGCTCCTCGGCGGTGAACCAGGTCGACATCAACCCGGCCGCGCCTTTCGGCCGCGGCATCTTCTTCGACCATGCTACCGGCATCGTGGTCGGCGAGACGGCGGTGATCGAGGACGACGTGTCGATCCTGCAGGGCGTCACGCTCGGCGGCACCGGCAAGGAGCACGGCGACCGCCATCCGAAGATCCGCCGCGGCGTGCTCATCGGCGCCGGCGCCGAGGTGCTCGGCAATATCGAGATCGGCTATTGCGCCCGCATCGCCGCCGGCTCGGTGGTGCTGAAGCCGGTGCCGCCCCGGACCACGGTCGCCGGCGTGCCGGCCCGCATCGTCGGCGAGACCGGGACCTGCTGCGATCCCTCGCGCAGCATGGACCAGCTGTTCGACCATACCTTCCTCGGCGAAGCGATCTGAACGGGGAGAAGCGGGTCCGGCGCGGTTGCGCCGGGCCGAGGGCCGTGGCAAAGCCTGCGGCCCGAATATAATTCTCTCGGCCGCGGCAGGCCCGCGGCCCAATTTCACGCATCGTGGGAGCACGGACTTTGGAAAAGAAGGAACTCGAGCGCGTCCAGACCTATATGCGCCGGCTGTTCAACAACACGCAGATCAAGGTCGTGGCACGCCCGAAGAAGAAGGATTCCGCCGAGGTCTATATCGGCGACGAGTTCATCGGCGTGATGTTCGAGGACAAGGAAGACGGCGACCTGTCCTATAATTTCCAGATGGCCATTCTCGACACCGATCTCGAGGATTGATCGAGGCTCGGAGCTCAAGCCATGCCGATCTATGCCCTCGACGGCGTCCAGCCCGAGCTTCCCGCCCTCGGGCGCTACTGGATCGCGCCGGACGCCGCCGTCATCGGCAACGTGGCGCTCGCCGACGAGGCGAGCGTCTGGTTCGGCTCGGTGCTGCGCGGCGACAACGAGACGATTTCCATCGGCGCGCGGGTGAACATCCAGGAACTCTGCGTCCTGCACACCGATCCCGGCTTCTCGATGACCATCGGCGAGGACTGCACCATCGGCCACAAGGCGATGCTGCATGGCTGCACCATCGGGGCGAACAGCCTTGTCGGCATGGGCGCCACCATCCTCAACGGCGCCCGCATCGGCCGCAACTGCCTGGTGGGGGCGGGGGCGCTGGTCACCGAGGGCAAGGAATTTCCCGACAATTCGCTGATCGTCGGCGCGCCGGCGAGGGTTTCGCGCGAACTCGGGCCGGAATGGGCAGAGCGCATCGAACGCACCGCCGCGCATTACGTGCGCAACTGGCGCCGTTTCGCCGAGGGCCTCCAGCGCATCGACTGAGGCGGCCGGGCGCCTGCCAAAGCCCCGGCTGGCGCCGCCCCGGCCCCGTCATTCCCGCACATCAAGCCGTCGCCCCGGCCAAGGCGAAGCGGAGCGCGGCCGCTCGCCATGTCCCGAGCGATTCTTCAACTCGCGAGCGATCCCGGATCGTTCCTGCGATCCGTTGATCGCGCAAAAGCCGAGGGCGGCCCGAAGGCCGCCCCGCACATCCGACACGTGGCCGCACATGGCGCCCTCAGTTCCGGCTCCGGCCGACGGTGGCCGGTGCCAGCACGTCGCCCAGCGAGACCCAGCGGTCGGGATCGCCCTGCGCCTGCCGCTTGACGAAGCGGTAGCCGGTCTCGTGCCACAGCAGGATCGCCGCTTCCTGATTGTCGAGCATCAGGTCGCCGCGGTCGCTGACCACGGTCAGCACCGCATGGCCGGCGCCCTTCTTGTCGCGCACCACGGTGATCAGCAGCGTCTCGGCCGGCCAGCCGAGCGCGATCAATTCGCGGCGCTTCACCAGCACATAATCCTCGCAATCGCCATAGCCGTCCTCGGCATAGCTCCAGCGCTCGACCTCGCCGAAATGGTCGAGATCGGTCATCGGCTGGATGCGCCGGTTGACCTCTTCGTTCACCTTCACCAATTGGGCGAATTCGGCGGCCTCGACCATCACCCGCCCGCCGCGGCCATTGCCGTGGCCGCAATCGCCCGGCAGCGTCTCGCAGAAGCGGGCATAGCCGACCGGCGTGGTGGTGGTGGCGCCGGGCGCCATATTGTCGGCGAAGGGCGACAGCATCGCCACCGTCTCGCTCGCCTGCGCCGGACGCGCCGCCGAGATCGAAACCGCCGCCATCGCCACCGCGATCAGGGCCCCCGTGAGCCTCTTCATCGTCGCGAACCTCGTTTGCCTGTCCATGAGAACAACATGGCAGAGGGATTTTGATCTTGCTCTAAGCGAAGCGGGGAATTCGTAACGACTGAATCTAGGGAAAATTAACGGATTTTCTATTGCCCGTTAACCATTGAAGATGGGGTTCTATTTACTTCTCGCGCCGGTGCGGCGAGTCGGGAAATGGCGATCGCGTGTCCTTTCCAAGGCGCGCCAAGGCTTCGCGCCGATCCGGCCCGATCCCCGGCGCCGGACGGTTCCGCTCCCGCGACGCCCGGCGGGCGCCCAAAGCGTTTCCGAGGCGGCAAACACCGCATGTCGATCCGCCGCTTCTTGTTATCGCCTCGCTAACCGACTTTGCTTGCCGCGGCGGCGTGGTCGGCCTATGTCATCGCTGTGCTTGACCAGACCCGACATGCCGACCCCCGGCACCAGCCCATCTTCAACGTGCCGGTGGTGATCACCGTGCTGGCGGCGCTGCTGCTCGGCATCCAGCTCCTCCGCAACCTGGTCGGCGAGACGACCGACGTCGACATCCTGGCGCTGTTCGCCTTCATCCCGGCGCGCTTCGATCCCACCGTCTTCGCCGACGGCGTGCTGCCCGGCGGCACCGGGGCGGATATCTGGACTTTCGTCAGCTATGCCTTCCTGCATGCCGACTGGATGCATGTGGGAATCAACACCCTCTGGCTGCTGGCCTTCGGCTCGCCGGTGGCGCGTCGCTTCGGGCCGCTGCGCTTCCTCGCCTTCTTCCTGTTCGCCGCCGCGGCGGGGGCGGGGGTGCATCTCGTCACCCATGCCGGCGAACCGGTGCCGATGATCGGCGCCTCCGCCTCGGTGTCGGGCTGCATGGCGGCGGCGCTGCGCTTCATGTTCGCGTCGGAAGGCTATGGCGCCTGGCGGCCGGACGCGATGCAGGAATCTGTGCGCTACCCGGCGCTGCCGTTGATGCGGGTGCTGCGCGACCGGCGGGTGATCAGCTTCGTCGTGGTGTGGTTCGCCATCAACATCGCCTTCGGCCTCGGCGCGCCGAGCGGCATCGCCTCGGGCGCCATCGCCTGGGAGGCGCATATTGGCGGCTTCCTCGCCGGCCTCTTCGCCTTCCCGCTCTTCGATCCGGTGAAGCGCCGCCCGGACGAAGGCCGCTACGCCCCGCGCCCGCCGCTCTGACCGCCACAGCCTTCGCTAGGGAACCCTATTGCCGTCCGGGCCGTTAGGGTCGATCATCTGTCGCAACGGAACGCGCGCTGACGCCACGGTGACGCGACCGCATCCGGCGGACGGTGAAACGATCCGCCTGACCTCTCAGGGAAGGAGGCATGCCATGACCGTGCGAGCTATCTTGGATGAAAAGGGTTACGACGTGGAGACCATCAGCCCGCGCGCCACGCTGCGCGAGGCGGTGGAACGGCTCGCGGAGAAGCGTATCGGCGCGCTGGTGGTGACCGATGGAGACCGGCGCGTCGTCGGCATCGTGTCGGAGCGCGACGTGGTGCGGGTGATCGGCCTCGACGGCACCGGGCGTCTCGACGACGAGATCGAAGCGGTGATGACCAGCCGGGTAGTCACCTGCGACGGCAACGAGACCGTGCCGCAGCTGATGGAGCAGATGACCGCCGGCAGGTTCCGCCATCTGCCGGTGGTGCATAACGGCAAGCTGATCGGCCTCGTCTCCATCGGCGACGTGGTGAAGCATCGGCTCGCGGAGTTCGAGCGCGAAAGCTCGGCGATGCGGGACTACATCCTATCGACCTGAACCGCTTCGCGCGCCGGAAGGAGCGGGCCGCTCGGGAGCGCGGCCGGCCTTGCATGCCGGCAGTTCCCGGACCGCCGGCTTTCGGGCGGGACACGTCTCAGAAGCGCGGCACGTCGGTCTTTTCCGGCGTGCCGTAGACCGCCTGCGGGTCGAACAGCTTGCCGCCGTCATTGACGGTCAGCTTCAGCTCGGGGGTCGGGCGGAAGCCCAGCGGCACCGAGCGGAAGAAGCACGAGCGGTGCCCGGTGTGGCAGGCCGCGCCGGTGCCGGCCATTTCGACCCGCATCAGCACCGCGTCCTGGTCGCAGTCGACCCTGAGTTCGACCACCCTTTGCAGATGGCCGCTCTGCTCGCCCTTCTTCCACAGCTTGCGCCGCGAGCGGCTGTAATAATGGGCGAAGCCGGTCTCGATGGTCAGCGCCAGCGCTTCTTCATTCATGTGGGCAAGCATCAGCACCGCGCCGTCGCCGGCATCGACGGCGACGGCGGTGACGAGGCCGTCGGCGTCGAATCGCGGGCTCAGGCGGTCGCCCTCTTCGAGCGTGTGTCTGTCGCCGGGCGCGGCAAACGGAGCGGGAATATCGGTCACGATCGGGCCTGTGGTCGGGAAGCGAGGCGGCGGCCCGGCCTTGTCAGCCCCGCGCGCCGCGGATCAGGTTCATGAAGCGCACCTGTTCCTGCGGGTCGTCACGGAACACGCCGGTGAACTGCATGGTGACCGTGGAGACACCCGGCTTCTGCACGCCGCGCATCGCCATGCACATGTGCTCGGCCTCGATCAGGATGGCGACGCCGCGCGGCTTCAGCGCCTCGTCGAGCGCGCTGACGATCTGCGAGGTCATGTGCTCCTGCGTCTGCAGGCGACGGGCATAGATGTCGACCACACGGGCGATCTTGGACAGGCCGACCACGCGCTCCACCGGGAAATAGGCGATATGCGCCTTGCCGACGAAGGGCACCATGTGGTGCTCGCAATGCGAATGGAAGATGATGTCGCGCACCACCACCATGTCGTCGAAATTGCCGATCTCGCCGAAGGTGCGGTCGAGCACGCTCTCGGTGGTGGCCTTGTAGCCGCTGAACAGCTCTTCATAGGCCTTCGCGACGCGCTTCGGCGTGTCGAGCAGGCCCTCGCGATCCGGGTCGTCGCCGGCCCACGCGATCAGCGTGCGGACCGCCGCTTCGGCTTCCTCTCGGCTCGGCTTCTGCGAAGCGGCGCTTTCGGCGTCTCCCACTTCGTTCTTGGCACTACGCATCAGGGCACTAAGCACGGCATCCATGGCGAACTCCGTTCGACGGCGCATTTGCAACCCAGCGCCGGGGTGTCACCGGTTTCAGTCGCCATGTGGTGCCGCCGGCGTACCGGCCGCGCGCCACCTGACAGGGCAGAGGCTCGAACGAGACCGCGGCGATATCTTCCGCCACAATCCCGCTCTCCTATATAAGGGACGCGTGACCGGCCGCAACCAACCCTTATACGCAACGCCGCTCCGACTCGATGAGCGTTCTCATGATCAACGACATCTACAATCGCCGCATATTGGAGCTTGCCGCCGATATACCACGGCTCGGCCGGCTCGAAGCTCCCGATGCGACGGCAACCGCGCATTCCAAACTTTGCGGTTCCACCGTCACCATCGACCTCGCGATGAAGGACGGCGTCGTCACTGACTTCGCCCATGAAGTGCGCGCCTGCGCGCTCGGCCAGGCCTCGTCCTCCATCATGGCCGACCATGTCGTCGGCGCGACCGCGCAGGAGTTGCGCGAGGTCCGCGAGGCGATGCGACGCATGCTGAAGGAGAATGGCCCGGTGCCGGGTGGACGCTGGAGCGAGCTCGCGGTGCTGGAGCCGGTGCGCGACTATAAGGCGCGCCACGCCTCGACGCTGCTCACCTTCGACGCGGTCGTGGACGCCATCGGCCAGATCGAGGCGCGCGACCCGGCGCGGGACGCGGCGGAATAGCGACGCCGCCGATTTCCGCCGGGATGTCAGCGCTCGGTGAAGAAGGTGAACAGCACCTCGCCCTTCGGCCCGGTCAGGCAGAGAAAACGGTTAGGCTGGTCGGAACGGTCGCGCTGGATATAGGCCTCGCCCATGATCACCCCGGCCACCGGCGTATCGCCGACCTTGCTGTCGGCGGTGGCGATAGTGAGGCCGTCTATGTCGATATGGATGTCGTCGATGGAGGGCGAGACGGCCTTGAGCTTTTCCAGCGCCCGCATCTTGCAGGCGGCGACGCGCTGCATGTCCGGGTCGACATCGGACGAGGTCGCGGCCGAGGGCGCCGGCTGGGTGCCGCCGGCGAGGCCGGGCGCGGCGGGAGCCGGAGCGGCTTGCGCGGGCGGGGCGGCAGGGGTCTGCGCCAAGGCGGGCAGGGCGAGGGCGGGCAGGGCGAGCCCGGCAAGACCGGAGATCAGCACGAGGCGCAGGATGGTGGTCATTGGCGGCAGGTTCCCCGGTGGTCACCCAGCGATCATCGCCCGGCGCACCTGCGGATAATGCGCGGCTGCACCGGCGGTTCCGGGATAGGGACTGGCAGCGGCACAGAGGCGGAGCCGGTTCCGTCCGCGCCGCTGCGGAGCGCCTCGGCCGCCGGAAACCCGGCCACCTGGAACCCGGCCGCCTGGATATCTCAGCCGCCGAAGCCAAGCACCTGACGGACTTCCGCCCTGGCCTTGGCGAAATCCTCCTGGAACCTGATATCGCGCAGTTCCTGCGCCGCGATCAGCGTGCCGGCGAGGCGGCCGGCCTCGATGTCGGAGGGGTAGTGGATGCCGCCGATGATGCGGTTGTTCGAGAAATCGGCCGCGCGGGCGAAGATGGCCACGCTCTTCTCCGGCACCATGTTGGCGAGCACCACGGCGGTGAGATAGGCGAAGCTGGCATGCCCGCTCGGATAGGCACCGCTCGAGGACAGCTTCACCGCCGGCTTGACCCGGCTGTCGAAGATGTGCGGGCGCGGGCGCTTCCAGACGTCCTTGGCCGCGTCGACGATAAAGCCTTCGTCTTCCGCCACCTTGGCGAAGAAGGCGGCGGCGACCGGCAGCTTCCCGGCGGTGAAGTCGGGACCCATGACGTTGGCGAAGCGGAACACGTCCTCGGTGACGTCGGCCTGCGCGGCCGCCACCTGCTCGGGCGTGCGCGCCTGCTGGATGACCAGCAGCCCCTCGATCTCCGCCCGCGTGACGGGCGAGTCGTTGGCCGGTGGCGGCGCCAGCACCTTGGTCAGGTCGAGCTGCTCATGGGTGATGTAATTGCCGCCATCGGCAAGGGCGGGACTGGCCAGAAGCACCAGAAGGGTGGAGAAAAGCGCGGCGCGACGTGTGAGGCGCATGGAGAAGGCTCCGTCAGGTTGAGCATCGTTGCGCAACCCTATGCGGCCGAGCATGACGACCGCATGTCACCATCCCCAATTCCGAGCTATTCATCGGAACGAGAAACGCATCGAACTGTTGATCTATGGTAATGTTCAAGTCCATCGCTCGCATTCCCGAATATGTTCTGCGCGGACTCGTGCTGACCTACCGTTATACATTGTCGTCGATCATGGGGCGGCAATGCCGCTATTTGCCGACCTGCTCGGAATTCGCCGAGGAATCGCTGCGCCGCCACGGCGCCTGGGCCGGCGGCTGGATGGCCGCGGGCCGGGTGTGCCGCTGCCATCCCTGGGGCGGCTCGGGCTATGAGGCGGTGCCGGTCGAATTGCCGCCAAAAGCCGTGTGGTATATGCCGTGGCGCTACGCGCGCCGACCGGGCGCCGCGTCGCGTGACTGACCTGAAATGCCTACCTGCGTGGTTCGCAGGAGTGGGCGGGAGAAACCATAATGATCCACCTTGCCTTCCCCGACGGTGCCGTGCGTGAGTTCGCTCCCGGCACCACCGGCGCCGAGGTCGCCGCCTCCATCGCCAAGTCGCTCGCCAAGAAATCGCTCGCGGTGAAGCTCGACGGCGTGCTGACCGACCTTTCCGACCCCATCAATGCCGACGCGAAGATCGACCTCGTCACCCGCGAGAGCCCGGAAGCGCTGGAGCTCATCCGCCACGACACCGCCCATGTGCTGGCCGAGGCGGTGCAGGCGCTGTGGCCGGGCACGCAGGTGACCATCGGCCCGGTGATCGAGAACGGCTTCTATTACGACTTCTTCCGCAACGAGCCGTTCACCCCGGACGATTTCGTCGCCATCGAGAAGAAGATGCGCGAGATCATCGCCCGCGACGCCCCCTTCACCAAGGAAGTGTGGGAGCGCGACGAGGCAAAGCGTGTGTTCGCCGAGAAGGGCGAGGCCTTCAAGGTCGAGCTGGTCGATGCCATCCCCGCCGACCAGACGCTGAAGATCTATCGCCAGGGCGAGTGGTTCGACCTCTGCCGCGGCCCGCACATGCCGAGCGTCGGCAAGATCGGCAACGCCTTCAAGCTGATGAAGGTGGCCGGCGCCTATTGGCGCGGCGACGCGAAGAATCCGATGCTCACCCGCATCTACGGCACTGCCTGGCGCACCCAGGAGGAGCTGGACGCCTATATCCACCAGCTGGAGGAAGCTGAGAAGCGCGACCATCGCCGCCTCGGCCGCGAGATGGATCTGTTCCACTTCCAGGAGGAAGGGCCGGGCGTGGTGTTCTGGCACCCCAAGGGCTGGAACCTGTTCCAGAACCTCGTCGCCTATATGCGCCGGCGCCTGGCGGCCGACTATGACGAGGTCAACGCCCCGCAGGTGCTGGACAAGTCGCTGTGGGAGACCTCCGGCCACTGGGGCTGGTACAAGGACAACATGTTCAAGGTGCAGCCGGCCGGCGACACCGAGGACAATGACCGCGTCTACGCCCTCAAGCCGATGAACTGCCCCGGCCATGTGCAGATCTTCAAGCATGGCTTGAAGTCCTACCGCGATCTACCTATGCGGCTTGCGGAATTCGGAGCGGTGCACCGCTATGAGCCCTCCGGCGCGCTGCACGGGCTGATGCGGGTGCGCGGCTTCACCCAGGACGACGCCCACATCTTCTGCACCGAGGAGCAGATGGCGGAGGAGTGCCTGAAGATCAACGATCTCATCCTCTCCACCTATGCCGATTTCGGCTTCGGGGAGATCGTGGTGAAGCTTTCCACGCGGCCCGACAAGCGCGTCGGCTCCGACGCGGTGTGGGACCATGCCGAGGACGTGATGGGCCGCGTGCTCACCCAGATCGAGGCGGAATCGGGCGGCAAGATCAAGACCGGCATCCTGCCGGGCGAGGGCGCCTTCTACGGCCCGAAATTCGAGTACACGCTGCGCGACGCCATCGGCCGCGAATGGCAGTGCGGCACCACGCAGGTCGACTTCAACCTGCCGGAGCGCTTCGGCGCCTTCTATGTCGACGCCGACGGCGGCAAGAAGACGCCGGTGATGATCCACCGCGCCATTTGCGGCTCGATGGAGCGCTTCACCGGCATCCTGATCGAGCATTTCGCCGGGCATTTCCCGCTCTGGCTGGCGCCGGTGCAGGCGGTGGTGGCGACCATCACCTCCGAGGGCGACGACTACGCGAGCGAGATCGTGGCGCGGGCGAAGAAGCGCGGCCTCCGGGTCGAGCTCGACGTGCGCAACGAGAAGATCAACTACAAGGTCCGCGAGCACTCGCTGGCCAAGGTGCCGGCGCTGATCGTGGTCGGGCGCAAGGAGGCGGCCGAGCGCACCGTCTCCATCCGCCGCCTCGGCTCGCCGAACCAGACCGCGATGTCGCTGGACGAGGCGCTGGACGCGCTGGTGGCCGAGGCGACGACGCCGGACCGCACCCGCGACGCGACGTGACGCGAGGGGCGGACCGAGCTCTGCCCCTGTCGCTCCCTTCGAAAGCAGCAAGCCCGGAGCGCCGCTCCGGGCTTTTTCGTGCCGTTCGCTGCCCGGTGACGCCGTGGTGTCGTGGTCGGCGCGGGGCGGCGGCGCTAGGCTCTCCGAAGTCACCGGAGGAGTCGTCATGGCGGTTCGCATCAATCCCGCTCGCCTGAGATCGGAACGCCTCGCTCGCAAATGGTCGCAGGACCAGCTCGCGGCGGTCAGCGGCGTGAGCGTGCGCACGATCCAGCGGCTGGAGCAGGGACGGCCGGCGACGCCCACCTCCCTCGCCGCCTTGTCGCTCGCCATGTCGCTGCCGGAAGCGACGCTCTCGGCATCGGATGGCCCGGTCCGCCGCGTGACCCCGCTCACCATCGTGCGCGATCTCGCCGCGGCACGGGAGCTCTATGTGAGCCTCGGCCTCACCGTCGTGAAGACGGGCGACCCGGAATGCATCGGGCTGCGCGCCGGCCACACGGCGATGATCCTGTGCACGGTCGCCTTCCTGCAGGATGACTTCGGCCGCAAGACTTTCGAGCCGTTGGTCGGCAGGACGATACCCTATCTCTGGGTGCGCTCCGTGGACACGGCCAAGGGCAGCTGGTCCAACATCGTCGCGGATGTCTCGACGCGCAGCGGCACACGGGAGGCGCTGGTCGAGCACGAAGGCCAATGGGCGATTCTCGCGGAAACCGTGCCCTGACGTTCAGCCACAACCCCGACATCGGGGACGACAGTACTCGATAGTCCCATTCTTCCGCAGGTCGCGGCCACGGCCCCAGACGAAAAACGCCGGCCCCGCGAGTGACCGGCGCTTTCGCGTCAAGAATGAACCGGCGCGGCGCGAAAGCGGCGCCGAACCCGCTCAGATGTTCGTCCCGCTCGGCGGCAGCTCGCGGGCCATGGCGACGCCGGAAGCCGACACCGTCACCGGCACGCTGCGGCCGGGCAGCAGGGCCAGCGCGCGGCTGCGCAGGCTTGCCCAGGTGGCGAAGCTGTTCAGCGTCGAGCCCTCCAGCCAGCCGATGAAGGCGGCGGCGAGGAAGGGCAGGCCCTGGATGGCGAGGGCGAGGGCGAACAGGTCGACCTCCACCACCGCGTGCCAGTTGGTCATGCGCAGCGCGATGGCGCAGAGCAGCAGCCCGCCGCCGATCACCGCCTCCGGCAGCGCCGGGAAGGCGCGCACGGCGCTGCCCAGCCATGAACCCTTGGCGGTACGGGCGAAGGCGAGGTCCTTGTAGCGGAACCCGTCATACACCGCCTTGGCGACGGTGAACTGCACCGCCATGGCGGCCAGCGCCGCGCCGAACATGCGCACCGGCGTCGTCGCCACCCGCAGCCGGTAGAGCGCGCAGAAATGCAGCACGTAGATGCCGAAACAGAACACGATCGGCACGGTCAGGATGCGCTGCGGCACGGCGATGCCGAGGCCGAGCACCACCGGCGCCCACAGCAGCGACAGGATCGCCACCAGCGCGCCGATGCTCTCGGCGCCGAGCCAGCTCACCCAGCCGATGCTGAACTCCCGGCGCTGCGCCGAGGTCAGCCGGGTGCCGCCATTGGGCAGCATCCGGTGCCAGTGCTTCTTGATGATCTGCATGCCGCCATAGGCCCAGCGGTGGCGCTGCTTCTTGAAGGAGGCGAAATCGTCCGGCAGCAGGCCCCAGCCGTAGCGGGCATTGGTGTAGTGGCTCTTCCAGCCGCGCTCGACGATCGAGAGGCCGAGATCGGTGTCCTCGCAGATCGTGTCGCTCGACCAGTCGCCGGCCTCCACCATGGCGGCGCGGCGCACCAGGCACATGGTGCCGTGCACGACGATGGCGTCGTGCTCGTTGCGCTGGACCATGCCGATATCGAAGAACCCGGCATATTCGGTATTCATCGCCTCGTGCATCAGGCTACGGTCGGCGTCGCGGTGGTCCTGCGGCGCCTGCACGATGCCGACGGTCGGATCCTCGAAGGTCGGGACGAGATCGCGCAGCCAGTTGGACGCGACGACATAGTCGGCGTCGATCACGCCGATGATCTCGGCGTCCGGCGCGGTCTGCTCCATGGCGACGCGCAGCGCGCCGGCCTTGAAACCCTCGACCTTGGGCAGGTTGATGAACTTGAAGCGCTCGCCAAGCTCGCGGCAATAGGCCTCGATCGGCTCCCAGAAGGCCGGGTCGGGCGTATTGTTGATGATGACGAGGCACTCGTAGTTCGGCCAGTCGAGCCGGGCGACGCTGTCGAGCGTCTGCTTCAGCATCTCCGGCGGTTCCTTGTAGGCCGGGATGTGGATCGACACCTTGGGGGTGCGGGCCGGCATCGGGCCGTTGGTGTTCTCGATCAGCCGGCGCGGGCGGCGGCCGAAGGCGATGGTCGCCAGTTCCTCGACCCGGTACAGCATGACGATGACCAACGGCACCAGCAGCACGATGGAGACCACGAAGGTCACCTTGTTGCCGCCGACGACGTAATGGGTCAGCCAGTGGTCGGTGACGGTGGCGATCCAGGCGCCGACCAGGTTGGCGGCGGCGGCCATCACCGCGGCCTGCGTGAAGGTCAGCCGCGCCATGCGGAACAGCGGCAGCGAGAAGGCGATGCCGAACAGCAGCGCGATGGCGGCCGTGGCGCTGTAGGTGGACGGCGTGACCGGGCCGGCAAGCGGGAATTTCAGCTGCCGGTTGGCGTCGAGCATGCCCCAGTACTGGCCGACGCTGCCCTCGAAGCTCTTCCACGGCGCGTCGAAGGCTTCGATCAGGTTGTAGTCGATGCCGAGCGCGTCGGCGCGGGCGGCGAAGTCGCGGATCACCCGGGCCTGGATCAATTCGCCCGGCACGGCGGCATCGCGGTTGTAGCCGGCGCTGGGCCAGCCGAACTCGGCGATGACGATGCGCTTGCCGGGATAGGCGGCGCGCAGGCGGTTATAGATGCCGATGGAGCGGTCGACCACCTGGTCGGCCGGCACGCCTTCCCAATAGGGCAGGATATGGGCGGCGATATAGTCGACCGCCGATACCAGCTCGGGATGGTCGAGCCAGACGTCCCAGGTCTCGCCGGTGGTTACCGGCACGCTGGTCTGGCTCTTCACCTTGCGGATGATGTCGATCAGTTCCTGCGGCGTCTTTTCCGCGCGCAGGATCGACTCGTTGCCGACCACGATGCCGGTGACGTTGGAATTCTTGCGGGCCGCGTCGAGCGCGTTGGCGATCTCGAGCGCGTTGCGCTTCTCGTCGGTGTCGATCCAGGCGCCGACCGTGGCCTTCAGGCCCTTCTCGGCGGCGATGCGGGCGACGTTCTCCAGCCCCCCGGTGGAGGCATAGGTGCGCACCGCCTTGGTATAGGGCGCCACCGCGTCCATGTCGGAGCGGACCTGCGCCTCGGTGGTGGGCTGTCCCTTGTCGGGATTGGCGTCGCGGGCATAGGGCGCGAAGGACATGCTCGCCAGGCGATCCGGGATCGCCGGGGCGGTCACCTCCGAACGCATTGCGAGCCACATGAAGGCATGCACGGACGTGACCACCGCGATTGCAGCGGCAGCAACACGAACAGCGGGACGCATGGAACTACCCACCAGATCTAGAGGTAACGGGCGATATATACTTTAACTTTAACGCTTTTGCAGCATCTGCGTGGCCGCGATGCAAAAAAAGCGATTCGGGCCTTCAGATACCTGCAAACGCCACGGTCGGAAGATGGTTCCCGTCTGTGGCACGCGCGTGTCCGAGCTAGGGCCGCGCCATGAAATCATTGCGCTGCGGGAGCGGCGGGAGCCGCCGGCGGCGTGGCATCCGGGTTCACCCAGCAGGCATGGACGCGCTCGGAGAGGCGCTCCTGCGCCTTGGGATCGATGTTGCCCTGCCGCACGAGGCAGCGGAACGCGATCTTCAGGTGCTCGGTGGGGCAGCCGAAGCGCTCGTACAGCTCCATGTGGCGGCGGGCGGTGTCGACGTCGTCGCGCCACAGCAGCATGGCGATGCGCCGCCCGCTCCACACGCATTCCGGCAGCCCGGCATTGCCGGGCAGCTTGGCGGCCTCGTTATATTCCTCGATCGAGCGGCGCTGGGCCTCCTTGGCCTGCTCCTCCGGGCTCTGCTGCTCGGCGGGCTTGGCCTCGGTGGCGCTGTTCTGCGCAAACGCCGGAGCGGTGACGGCAGCCGTGAGAAGGAGGCCGCCGAACAAGGCGGCGGCGATGGGACGTACGGAGCACAACATTGAAGAGTTCGTCACACGCGAGAGGAAAACTAAACGAGCTCGAAGACACTAGGTGAAGCTGCTGAATTTGTCAGCATCGCGGCGCCTGTGCCGATAAGCTGTGCGTCATTGTGCTCACCGAATGGTTGATAGGGCCCGTCATGCACCGCGCCGGCCCCGCCGGAGCGTGCGTTGGCGCCTCTTGCGCTCCTCGATTCGCCCGGCTACCCCAAAAGCGTCGCAGCGCGTCGCAGCGCTGGCCGGGGAGACGTCACGCATGCGCATCGCCATCACGCTCGCCGCCATCGTCAGCGCGGTGATCGTCGCCGTCTGGGCCTGGCTGGGGCAGCCGGTTCCGGCTCCGCAATCTCCACTGGCGGCAGGCGAGAAACTGCCCTGCGTCTCCTACGCGCCGTTCCGCCCCGGCCAGTCGCCCTTCGTCGAGGGGCTGGTCATTCCGCCGGAGCAGATCGACGACGACTTCGCGCGTCTCGCCAAGATAACCCATTGCGTGCGCACCTATTCCACCGAGATGGGCCTGAACGTCGTGCCGGAGCTGGCCCGCAAGCACGGGCTCAAGGTGCTGCAGGGCATGTGGATCGGCCGCGACGAGGCCAAGAATCGCGTCGAGATCGACGCCGCGGTGAAGGCGGCGCAGGAAAATCCCGACGTCATCGAGGCGGTGATCGTCGGCAACGAGGTGCTGCTGCGCGGCGAGCAGTCGGCCACCGGCATGGCCGCGCTGATCCGCGAGGTGAAGGGCAGGGTTCCGGTGCCGGTCACCTATGCCGACGTATGGGAATTCTGGGAGCGCAACCGCGACCTCGCCGACAATGTCGACTTCGTCACCGTGCATATCCTGCCGTTCTGGGAGGACCTGCCGGTGGCGGCCGACAAGTCGGTCGCCCATCTCGCCGAGATCCGCGAGCATGTCGGCAAGGTGTTCGCCGGCAAGGAGATCCTGATCGGCGAGACCGGCTGGCCGAGCGAGGGGCGCATGCGCGAGGGCGCTCTGCCTTCCCCCTCCAACCAGGCCAACGTCATCCAGGAGCTGCTGGCGCTCGCCAAGGATAAGGGCTACCGGCTCAACGTCATCGAGGCGTTCGACCAGCCGTGGAAGCGCGCCTCGGAAGGCACGGTCGGCGGCCATTGGGGCTTCCTCGACGCTTACACCCGCGATTTCAAGTTCGGCTGGGGCGAGGCGGTGTCCGACCATCCGAGGTGGCCGCTGCAGGCATTCGGCGGCGTGATCATGGCTCTCGGCGTCTTCGCCTTCGGCGGCCTGGCCGGGCGGACGGGAGGCGTCGATACCCGGCGCTGGTCAGCCATTGCCGGCATCGCGCTGTTCGCCGGCCTGATGCTGCCGCGCGCCTTCGTCTCGGTGCCGGTGGAGAGCCTCGGAATAGGCGGCTGGATTCGCGGCGCCTCGATCCTCGCCCTCACAACGCTGGTGCCGCTGGCGGCCGCCTTCGCGGTCGGCCGCCAGGCGCGGGCGGCGACGCTGACGCAGGCGCTGGACGGGCTGGCGATGCGTGACGCCACGCCGGTGGAGCGCGTCATGGCGCTGCTGCTCGCCGCCTCGGTGGTGCTGATCGCCCATGTGGCGCTCGGGCTGGTGTTCGACCCGCGCTACAAGGATTTCCAGTTCGCCGGCCTGACGCCGGTGGTCATGGCCTTCGCCTTCTTCGCCCTGGTCGCGCCCCCCCGCGCGAGCGTCGAGACCGCGACCGCCGAGCGTATCACCGCCGCGGTGTTCCTCGGCAGCGGCCTCTACATCGCGTTCAACGAGACGCTGGCGAACTGGCAGGCGCTGTGGACCGGCGCGCTGCTGGTGGTGATGGCGCTCAGCCTGTGGCGCCTCGCCACGGCCGCGCAAAGGAAATGAGCAGCAGCCCCGCCGCCACGCCGGACAGGTTGTTGTTGTACATCACCAATCCGGCGCCGGTGGCCATCAGCGCGACGGTGAACATCGGCACGGAGGGCCGGACCAGCTGGATCGCCGACGTCACCAGAGCGGCGATGCCGAAGGCGGACCAGCCGAACATCTCGATCACCGTGCCCCGCACCACGCAGGTGCCGGTCTCGACGCCGACGCAGGCGAGCCCGACCGCCGACTGCTCCACCAGCGCGTAGCGCATATAGATCGCCCAGCCGAGCGCGAAGGCGCCCAGCGCGATGATGAAATTGAACGCCCGCGGACCGGGCATGAAGCTGCGCTGGCTCAAGATCGGCTCCTCCATGGTGCCTCATGGATGCCACGGGCGGCGGCGAGGTTCAACGTCGCCATCTTCCCGTCCCGCCATCGCCTGCGCTAAACAGCACCGCTTTCGCCTTCAGGAGACCCGCGCATGCGCCGCCTGCTCGTCATCGTCCTCGCCGCCGGAGAAGGCACGCGCATGAAATCGGCGCTGCCGAAGGTCATGCACCCGGTCGCCGGCCGCAGCATGGTCGGCCATGTGCTCGCCACCGCGCAGGCCGCCGGCGCCGCCGAGATCGCCGTGGTGATCGGCCCGGACCACGACGCGGTCGCCGCCGAGACAAGCCGCCTCGCGCCCGAGGCGAGCGTCTTCGTGCAGCGCGAGCGGCTCGGCACCGCCCACGCGGTGCTCGCCGCTCGCGCGGCGCTGGAGAAGGGTTTCGACGACGTCGTGGTGATGTATGGCGACACGCCGCTGGTGCGCCCGCACACGCTGGAGGCGCTGCGCGCGCCGTTGGCGCAGGGCGCCGGCCTCGCCGTGCTCGGCTTCCGCCCCGCCGACCCGACGGGCTATGGCCGTCTCGTCACCCGCGATGGACAGCTCGTCGCCATCCGCGAGGAGAAGGACGCCAGCGAGGCGGAGAAGGCCATCGACCTCTGCAATGCCGGGCTGATGGCGCTCGACGGCGCGCTGGCGCTGGACGTGCTGTCCGGCATCGGCAACGCCAATGCCAAGGGCGAATATTACCTCACCGACGCCGTCGAGGCGGTGATCGCGCGCGGCCGGCCGGCGGCGGTGTGCGTCGTCGACGCCGCCGAGGTCGCCGGCGTCAACAACCGCGCCCAGCTCGCCGAGGCCGAGGCGGTGATCCAGCAGCGCCTGCGCAAGGCGGCGATGGAAGCGGGCGCGACCCTCGTCGCGCCGGAGACGGTGTTCTTCAGCGCCGACACGCAGCTCGGCCGCGACGTGGTGGTGGAACCGAACGTGGTGTTCGGCCCCGGCGTCACCGTGGCGGACAATGTCGTCATCCACGCCTTCAGCCATATTGAGGGTGCCAGACTGGCGCGCGGCGTCTCGGTCGGCCCGTTCGCGCGGCTGCGGCCCGGCGCCTCGCTGGGCGAAGGGGCGCGCGTCGGCAATTTCGTGGAGATCAAGGCGGCCGAGCTCGGGGCGGGCGCGAAGGTCAACCACCTGTCCTATATCGGCGATTCGACCGTGGGGGAGGGCACCAATATCGGCGCCGGCTCCATCACCTGCAATTATGACGGCTACAACAAGCACCGCACCACCATCGGCGCCAATGCCTTCGTCGGCACCAACAGCCTGATGGTCGCCCCGGTCACCATCGGCGACGGCGCCTATGTCGGCACCGGCTCCGTCATCACCGAGGACGTTCCGGCCGACGCGCTCGCCATCGGCCGCGCCCGGCAGGTCAACAAGCCCGGCCTCGCCGCCCGGCTGCGCGAGCGCCTGAAGGCGACGAAGGCGGCGGCCGGCAAAGGCTGACGGCGGGCGGGCCGGCGCAAGAGCCGCTCGGGTGCCGGGCCCGCCAATATCTCGGATACGAAACGACACCTGATGTGATTTTCGCAACGCAGTGACGGCCGGTTAAACCGAAAGCCGTAGCCTCGGCGCATTCCTCTGGCGAAAGGTCCTTCGCATGTGTGGCATCATTGGCATTGTCGGCACCGCTCCCGTGGCGGACCGGCTGGTCGATTCGCTCAAGCGGCTCGAATATCGCGGCTATGATTCCGCCGGCATCGCGACGCTCGAATCCGGCCGGCTCACCCGCCGACGGGCGCAGGGCAAGCTGCGCAATCTCGAAACCGCGCTCGCCGAGGCGCCGCTGGCCGGAAATATCGGCATCGGCCACACCCGCTGGGCCACCCATGGCCGGCCGAGCGTCGCCAACGCCCATCCGCATGCCACCACGCAGGTCGCCGTGGTTCATAACGGCATCATCGAGAACTATCGCGAGCTGCGCGAGGAATTGCTGCGCGACGGCGCAAATTTCGAGAGCGAGACCGACACCGAGGTCGTCGCCCATCTCGTCACCCGCGAGATGCGCGGCGGGTCGAGCCCGGTCGATGCGGTCGCCGCCTCGCTGCCGCGCCTCAGGGGCGCCTTCGCGCTCGCCTTCATGTTCGACGGCGATGACGACCTGCTGATCGGTGCCCGCAAGGGCAGCCCGCTGGCGGTCGGCTATGGCAAGGGCGAGATGTATCTCGGCTCGGACGCCATCGCGCTCGCGCCCTTCACCGACACGATCTGCTATCTCGACGATGGCGACTGGGCGGTGCTGCATCGCGGCCGCGCGGAAATCCGCAACGCCGCCAACGACGTGGTGGCGAGGCCGATCCAGAAGTCCACCGCCTCCGCCTTCCTGGTCGAGAAGGGCAACCACCGCCATTTCATGGCCAAGGAGATGCATGAGCAGCCCGAGGTGGTCGCCCACACGCTGGCGCATTATCTCGACCTCGCCAATGAGACGGTCGAGCTGGCCACCGACCTGCCCTTCGATTTCACGTCGCTGGAGCGCATCTCCATCGCCGCCTGCGGCACCGCCTATTATGCCGGCCTGATCGCCAAATACTGGTTCGAGCAGATCGCCCGCCTGCCGGTGGAGATCGACGTCGCCTCCGAGTTCCGCTACCGCGAGGCGCCGCTGCCGAAGAACGGCCTCGCCATCGTCATCTCGCAATCGGGCGAGACCGCCGACACCCTCGCCTCGCTGCGCTACGCCCGGCAGGAGGGGCAGAAGGTGATGGCGGTGGTCAATGTGCCGACCTCCACCATCGCCCGCGAGAGCGACGCGGTGATGCCGACCTTGGCCGGCCCCGAGATCGGCGTCGCCTCCACCAAGGCCTTCACCTGCCAGCTGGCGACGCTGGCGGCCATCGCCGTGGCCGCCGGCCGCGCCCGCGGCGTGCTCTCGCCGGAGCGCGAGCGCGAATTGGTGCGCGCCCTCGTCGAGGTGCCGCGGCTGATGAGCGAGGCGCTGCGGCTCGGCCCACAGATCGAGACGCTCGCCCGCACCTTCGCCAAGACGCAGGACGTGCTCTATCTCGGCCGCGCGACCTCCTATCCGCTGGCGCTCGAAGGCGCGCTGAAGCTGAAGGAGATTTCCTACATTCACGCCGAGGGCTACGCCGCCGGCGAACTCAAGCATGGTCCGATCGCGCTGATCGACGAGAAGATGCCGGTGGTGGTCATCGCCCCGCACGACGCGGTGTTCGAGAAGACCATGTCGAACATGCAGGAGGTTGCGGCGCGCGGCGGCCGCATCGTCCTCATCACCGACCCGCGCGGCGCCGCCGAATGCGGCATCGACACCGAGGCGACGCTGATACTGCCGGAGATGAACCCGCTGGTCACGCCGCTGGTCTACGCCATCCCGATCCAGCTGCTCGCCTATCACACGGCGGTGCTGATGGGCACCGACGTCGACCAGCCGCGCAACCTCGCCAAGTCGGTGACGGTGGAGTGAGGCGGGCAGGGTAGGGCGCGGGTTTCAAAGCCCGCCGGAGCCGCGAACCGCCGCGTCCTTGCCCGCAACCCTGGCGCGGGCGCGGACCGTGAACGCGAAAACGTCGCCGACGCCGCTTGAAAAGCCGACTACCCGCGCCCGCGATAGGGCGGTACGCCCTGATCCGGCAGCCAGACGTCCTTCGGCGGCGCCCCGCTCTGCCAGAACACGTCGATCGGGATGCCGCCGCGCGGATACCAGTAGCCGCCGATCCGCAGCCAGTGCGGCTGCAGCAGGTCGGCGAGCCGCCGACCGACCGTAACCGTGCAATCCTCGTGGAACGCGCCATGGTTTCGGAAGCTGGCGAGATAGAGCTTCAGCGACTTCGATTCGACCAGCCATCCGGCCGGCATGTAGTCGATCACCAGATGCGCGAAATCCGGCTGTCCGGTCACCGGGCAGAGCGAGGTGAATTCCGGGCAGGTGAAGCGGGCGACATAGAGCGTGTCGGCCTGCGGATTGGGCACGCGGTCGAGCACCGCCGCCTCCGGCGAGGCCGGCCACGGCGTCGCGCGCCCGAGTTGAAGCGTGTGGTCGGTCATCGAGCGTCTCCTGCGCAGCCCCGTGCCCTGCTCTTTACCGGCACCTCTTTCGCATGTCATGGCGAGCTTGTAGAAGCGCTGGAGCCGACCGTCCGCGCGATGAGGAACTGGGGAAACGCATGACTGCCATTGTCGACATTATCGGCCGCGAAATTCTGGATAGCCGCGGCAACCCGACCGTCGAGGTCGACGTATTCCTCGAAGACGGCTCGAAGGGCCGCGCGGCAGTGCCCTCGGGCGCCTCGACCGGCGCGCACGAGGCGGTCGAGCTCCGGGACGGCGACAAGGGCCGCTATCTCGGCAAGGGCGTCCTGAAGGCCGTCGACGCCGTCAATGGCGAGATCTTCGACGCCATCGGCGGTATGGACGCCGAGGACCAGGCGGCGATCGACCAGATCCTCATCGAGCTCGACGGCACGCCGAACAAGGCCCGCCTCGGCGCCAACGCCATTCTCGGCGTCTCGCTGGCGCTGGCCAAGGCGTCGGCCGCCGCCGCCGACATGCCGCTCTACCGCTATGTCGGCGGCGTGAACGCGCGCGTCCTGCCGGTGCCGATGATGAACATCGTCAATGGCGGCGCCCATGCCGACAACCCGATCGACTTCCAGGAATTCATGATCCTGCCGGTCGGCGCGCCGACCTTCGCGGAAGGCCTGCGCACCGGCGCCGAGATCTTCCACACGCTGAAGAAGGCGCTCAAGGACGCCGGCCACAACACCAATGTCGGCGACGAGGGCGGCTTCGCCCCCAACCTGCCGTCGGCCGACGCCGCGCTCGCCTTCGTGGTGAAGGCCATCGAGACCGCCGGCTACAAGCCGGGCGAGGACGTGTTCATCGGCCTCGACTGCGCCTCGACCGAGTTCTTCAAGAACGGCAAGTACGACTACGAGGGCGAAGGCGTCGTGCGCGACATCGAGACCCAGGTGAAGTACCTCGCCGATCTGGTCGCCCGCTATCCGATCGCCACCATCGAGGACGGCATGGCCGAGGACGACTGGGAGGGCTGGAAGCTGCTCACCGACAGCATCGGCTCCAGGTGCCAGCTGGTCGGCGACGACCTGTTCGTCACCAACGTCACCCGCCTGTCGGCCGGCATCAAGCAGGGCGTCGGCAATTCGATCCTGGTGAAGGTCAACCAGATCGGCTCGCTCACCGAGACGCTGAACGCCGTCGAGATGGCCCACAAGGCCGGCTACACCGCGGTGATGTCGCACCGTTCCGGCGAGACCGAGGATTCCACCATCGCCGATCTCGCGGTCGCCACCAATTGCGGGCAGATCAAGACCGGCTCGCTGGCCCGCTCCGACCGTACCGCCAAGTACAACCAGCTGCTGCGCATCGAGCAGGAGCTCGGCCCGCAGGCGATCTATGCCGGCCGCGCGGCGCTGAAGGCGCTCGCCTGAGCCGAAGCACGGGACGACGGGTGCAGGCGGCCCTTCGGCATGCCCGATGACGGATCGGTCGAACTGGTCCTGCTGCACGCGCTTCCCCTGGACGGCTCCATGTGGGCCGGGCAACGCGATCTGCTGCCCGGCGCCACGTTCGCCCCGACGCTCTACCCTCTGGGCGAGCACGTTGCGGACTGGGCTTCCGCGATATTGAACACCGTGCAGGGGCGCCGGCTGGTCGTGGTCGGCTGTTCGATCGGCGGCTCCTGCGCCCTCGAACTGGCGGCCGCGGCACCGGAGCGGGTGGCCGCCCTGGTGTTGATCGGCACGAAAGCCGTCCATCGGCCCGAGCCGGCGCTCAGGGATGCCGCCCTCGACATGCTGGCGCACGGAGGCGTCGTGCCGGCGTGGCAGGCCCTTTGGGCGCCGCTGTTCCCGACCTCGGCCGCAATTGCGCGCGACCGCGCCGAAGCCATCGCCCTCCGCCAATCCGCCGGCGACCTGACGCGAGGCGTACGGGCCTTCCACAGCCGGCCGAGCCGCGATGACATCCTTGCCGCCTTTCCGGGGCCGGTCACGGTCGTCACCGGCGCGGACGACAGGTTTCCCGGCCCGACGATGAGCCGGGCGCAGGCGAGACTGGCGCGTCGCGGCACGCTGCACGTGCTTCCGGGCTGCGGCCACTATGTGCCGCTGGAGCGGCCGGCGGAGCTGAACGCGATATTGAGAGACGTGCTCGCCACCCTCTGAGCCGGCGACGGGCCGGCCGGAACGCAGCGCTGAAGCCCCCCGCCTGAGCCGATTTTCGCCGGTTCCGGCGACACGGTTAACGGAGCCTCAACCGCCTGCGGGTAGGCTCCGTTTCCATGATAGCACGCACCCGTTGGCGCTCGATTCTCCAAACCGTCACGCTGCATCTCGGCGCGGCAATGCTTATCGGTTATTTCGCCTTCCAGGGCTATAACGGCCAGTACGGCCTCCTGGCGCGGCGGCATTTCGAGGAGCAGATGTCGACGCTGACGCAGGAGCGCGACGCATTGCGCACGCAGCGCGAGGCCCTTGAATCCAAGGTCCGGCTGCTCTCGCCCGATCTCGTCGATGCCGACATGCTGGACGAGCAGGCGCGCTCGCTGCTCAATCTCGTCCATCCCAAGGATCTCGTCCTGCTGCGTCCGCGCTCCGAGATCACGGCGGCACAATAAATTCACCGGCCCCCGGAGCCTTTCGACGGACCCGCCGGCGCCCGGCGATTTCGGCTATCCGTATAATACCAGGGGGAAAACGATATTCGCCAGATACTTAACTTAATATGAGTTAAATAGCCGATTTAATTCATTTTGAGTTAAACGGATGAAACCCTTGCGCTGACAACATGTTGTGCACCGCAGCATTGCATTCTGCGCGTAGCGTCGTGCCGGAACTTGCGCTATGACACTGGCAAAATCCGGTAATGAGCTAGGGATGCGTCCATGGTTGTCGCTGCGAAGAAGTCCCCCGCCACCAAGGCCGTCGCCAAGAGCGCCGCGCCGAAGGCTCCCGCCAAACGGTCGGAGAAGACCTCCGCCAGACTGGACTTCTCGAAGGACGAAGAACTCGACGCCTATCGCCAGATGCTCGAAATCCGGCGCTTCGAGGAGAAGGCCGGCCAGATGTACGGCATGGGCCTCATCGGCGGCTTCTGCCATCTCTATATCGGCCAGGAGGCCGTCGTCGTCGGCATGCAGCTGGCCCTGAAGAAGGGCGACCAGGTCATCACCGGCTATCGCGACCACGGCCACATGCTGGCCTGCGGCATGGATCCCAAGGGCGTCATGGCCGAGCTCACCGGCCGCCGCGGCGGCTATTCCAAGGGCAAGGGCGGCTCGATGCACATGTTCAGCATCGAGAAGGGCTTCTTCGGCGGCCACGGAATCGTCGGCGCCCAGGTCTCGCTCGGCACCGGCCTCGCCTTCGCCAATCATTACCGCGACAATGGCAACGTGACCCTGGCCTATTTCGGCGACGGTGCCTCCAATCAGGGGCAGGTCTACGAGAGCTTCAACATGGCGGAGCTCTGGAAGCTGCCGGTGGTCTACATCATCGAGAACAACCGCTACGCCATGGGCACCTCGGTGAGCCGCGCCTCGGCACAGACCGACTTCTCCAAGCGCGGCGCTTCCTTCAACATCCCCGGCGAGCAGGTCGACGGCATGGATGTGCGGGCGGTCAAGGCCGCCGGCGAGCGCGCGGTCGAGTTCGCCCGCTCCGGCAAGGGCCCGTACATCCTCGAAATGCTCACCTATCGCTATCGCGGCCACTCCATGTCCGACCCGGCCAAGTACCGGTCGAAGGAGGAGGTGCAGAAGATGCGCACCGAGCACGACCCGATCGAGCAGGTGCGCGCGCGCCTGCTGGAAAAGGGCTGGGCCACCGAGGACGATCTCAAGGCGATCGACGCCGAGATCCGCGACGTGATGAACGCCGCCGCCGATTTCGCCACTCACGATCCGGAGCCGGATCCGTCCGAGCTCTACACCGACATTCTCCGCTGATCGGCGGAGCCGGGGGCATGCTCGCTTCGCTTTTCTGGGGATTGTGGGTCGCCGGAGCATCGGCGATCGTCGTCCTGTGGGTGTTCTCCATCGGGTCGGCCTTCCACATAATTTCCGGCGTCCGCGCCGGCGGCGGCAGCCACGCATCTGCCGACTGGATCAAAATGGTCGTCTGGCCCTTCGCCATACGCCACCTCGCCGGGGCGCCAGCGGACCGGGTGGCCAGCCTCTCCAAGATGCTGATCGCTCTCTTTGCCGCCTTTCTCGTGGCCACCGCATCGTTGGCCGTCTACAGCAATCTGACGTTTGTGCCGCCGGTACCGACGCATCAGTGACGCGCGATCTCGAGGGAACGCCGCCATGCCGACCGAAATTCTCATGCCTGCCCTCTCTCCCACCATGGAGAAGGGCAATCTGGCCAAGTGGCTGAAAAAAGAGGGCGATTCGGTGAAGTCCGGCGATGTCATCGCCGAGATCGAAACCGATAAGGCCACGATGGAAGTCGAGGCGATCGACGAGGGCACGCTCGGCAGGATCCTGGTGCCGGAAGGCACCCAGGATGTGGCGGTGAACACCCCGATCGCCGTCATCCTCGCCGATGGCGAGGATGCGAGCGCGGCCAGCGCCCCCGCCCCCAAGGCCGCTGAATCGGCGCCGCCGGTCGCTGCGGCTCCGGCCGAGCCGGCCCCGGTGGCCACCGCCGCGCCGGCCGCTCCCGCGGTGGTCTCCGCGCCGGCTCCGGCCCCCGAGCCGGACGTGCCGGAAGGCACCGAGATGGTCACCATGACCATGCGCGAGGCGCTGCGCGACGCCATGGCCGAGGAGATGCGCCGCGACGGCGACGTCTTCGTCATGGGTGAGGAAGTCGCCGAATATCAGGGCGCCTACAAGATCACCCAGGGCCTGCTGCAGGAATTCGGGCCGAAGCGGGTCATCGACACCCCGATCACCGAGCACGGCTTCGCCGGCGTCGGCGTCGGCTCCGCCATGGCGGGGCTGAAGCCGGTGGTCGAGTTCATGACCTTCAACTTCGCCATGCAGGCGATCGACCAGATCATCAACTCGGCGGCCAAGACGCTCTACATGTCCGGCGGCCAGATCCAGTGCTCGATCGTGTTCCGCGGCCCCAACGGCGCCGCCGCCCGCGTCGCCGCCCAGCACAGCCAGGACTACACCTCCTGGTACAGCCACGTTCCCGGCCTCAAGGTCGTCGCGCCCTACACGGCAGCCGACGCCAAGGGCCTGCTGAAGGCGGCGATCCGCGACCCGAACCCGGTCGTGTTCCTCGAGAACGAGATCCTCTACGGCCATTCCTCGCCGGTGCCGAAGCTCGACGACTTCATCGTCCCGCTCGGCAAGGCGAAGATCTCCCGTCCGGGCAAGGACGTGACGCTGGTGGCCTGGTCGATCGGCATGAGCTACGCGCTCAAGGCCGCCGACGAACTCGCCAAGCTCGGCATCGAGGCCGAGGTCATCGACCTGCGCACCATCCGCCCGATGGACACCGAGACTATCCTCGCCTCGGTGAGGAAGACCGGGCGCCTGGTGACGGTGGAAGAGGGCTGGGGCCAGTCCGGCGTCGGCGCCGAGATCGCCGCCCGCGTCATGAAGAAGGCGTTCGATTATCTCGATGCGCCGGTGCTGCGGGTGTTCGGCAAGGACGTGCCGATGCCCTACGCCGCCAATCTCGAAAAGCTCGCGCTGCCGACCGTGCAGGACGTCATCGACGCTGCACGCGCGGTCACCTATCGCTGAGGACGGAGAGCGCCCATGTCGATCGAGATCCTCATGCCGGCCCTGTCTCCCACCATGGAGAAGGGCAACCTGGCCAAGTGGCTCAAGAAGGAAGGCGACAAGGTCGCGCCCGGCGATGTGATCGCCGAGATCGAGACCGACAAGGCCACGATGGAAGTCGAAGCCATCGACGAGGGGACGCTGGCGAAGATCCTGGTGCCGGAAGGCTCGCAGGACGTGCCGGTGAACCAGCTCATCGCGGTGCTCGCCACCGATGGCGAGGACGTCAAGGCGGTCGCCGCCGGCGGCTCCTCGGCGCCCAAGGCCGCTCCCGCCGCCGAAGCCCCCAAGGCTGAAGCTGCGAAGGCTGAAGCTGCGAAGGCGCCCGAGCCGGCGGCTCCCGCTCCGGTCGCGGCGGCCCCGGCTCCCGCCACCGCTCCGGCGGCGTCCGGCGACCGCGTGTTCGCCTCGCCGCTGGCCCGTCGCCTCGCCAGGGACAAGGGTGTCGACCTGTCGGGCGTGAAGGGTTCCGGCCCGCATGGACGCATCGTCGCCGCCGACATCGCCACCGCCACGCCCGGCGCCGCCAAGCCGGCGACGGCCGCGGCCCCGGCCCCCGTGCCGGCGGCAGCTGTCGCTCCGGCCCCCGCTCCGGTCTCGTCCAGCACGCTGCTCGACCAGGTGAAGGCCTATTACGAGCCCGGCACCTACCAGGAAGTCATGCTCGACGGCATGCGCCGCGTCATCGCCCAGCGCATGACGGAGGCGAGGCAGACGGTGCCGACCTTCTACCTCAATGTCGACTGCGACATGGACGAGTTGCTCAAGCTGCGCGAGACGCTCAACAAGGCCGCGCCCGAGAAGGACGGCAAGCCGTCCTACAAGCTCTCGGTCAACGACTTCGTCATCAAGGCCTATGCGCTCGCCTTCCAGCAGGTGCCGGACGCCAACCAGGTGTGGGGCGGCGACCGCTACCTCAAGCTGGAGCACTCCGACATCGGCGTCGCGGTGGCGATCGACGGCGGCAAGGGCCTCCTGACCCCGATCATCCGCAAGGCGGAGACCAAGTCGCTCTCGACCATCTCCAACGAGACCCGCGACTTCGCCATCCGCGCCCGCAACAAGAAGCTGGCGCCGAGCGAGTATCAGGGCGGATCGTCGGCGATTTCGAACCTCGGCATGTTTGGAATCAAGGACTTCACGGCGATCATTAATCCCCCGCATGCGACCATCCTGGCGGTTGGCGCCAGCGAGCAGCGCGCGGTGGTGCGGAAGGGCGAGCTCACCATCGCCACCCAGATGTCGGTGACGCTGTCCTGCGACCACCGCGTCATGGACGGCGCGATGGGCGCGACGCTTCTCACCGCCTTCAAGGCGCTGATCGAGAAGCCGATGGCCATGCTGGTCTAGAGCGTAGCCGACTCGTCATGGCCGGGCGAAGGCGACCGACAGGCCGCCGTCTCCCGGAGACGCCGAAGCGAAAGCCCCGGCTCTCCCGGCCATCCACTTTTCTGACAGGGCTATGCGGGCGCCGTCGCCCCGTCCGGCCCGGGGCATGACGGAACAATCCAGATGGCCGCGACTTCCTACGACATCCTCATCATCGGCTCCGGCCCCGGCGGCTACGTCGCCGCCATCCGCGCCGCCCAGCTCGGCCTCAAGGTCGGCGTGGTGGAGCGCCAGTACATGGGCGGCATCTGCCCGAACTGGGGCTGCATCCCGGCCAAGGCGCTGCTGCGCTCGGCGGAGATCTTCCATTATATCGAGCACGCCAAGGATTACGGCCTCGTCGCCGAGAAGTTCGGCATCGACATTGCCGGGGTGGTGAAGCGCTCGCGCGGCATCGCCGCGCAGATGAGCAGCGGCGTCGGCTTCCTGCTCAAGAAGAACAAGGTCGACGTGATCTGGGGCCAGGCCACCATCACCGCGCCCGGCAAGGTCTCGGTCGCCGCATCGGACGGCGCGCCGAAGGGCGCGCTGGCGGCCGGCGAGTACACCGCCAAGAGCATCATCGTCGCCACCGGCGCCCGTCCGCGCGCGCTGCCCGGCATCGAGCCGGACAGACACCTGATCTGGACCTATTTCGAGGCGCTGGCCCCGGCCGGCGTGCCGAAGTCGCTGCTGATCATGGGCTCGGGCGCCATCGGCGTCGAATTCGCCTCCTTCTACAAGGCGATGGGCTCGGACGTGACCATCGTCGAGCTGCTGCCGCAGATTCTCCCCGTCGAGGACGAGGAGATCGCCGCCCATGCCCGCAAGCGCTTCGAGAAGGACGGCATCAAGATCCTCACCGGCGCCAAGGTGTCGAAGGTCGTGAAGGGTGCGGACAACGTCACCGCCACGGTGGAGACCGCCGACGGCAAGGTGCAGACCCTCACCGCCGACCGGCTGATCTCGGCGGTGGGCGTGGTCGGCAATATCGAGAATCTCGGGCTGGAAAAGCTCGGGGTGAAGACCGATCGCGGCTGCGTGGTGATCGACGGCCTGTGCCGCACCAATGTGCCCGGCATCTACGCCATCGGCGACGTCGCCGGCCCGCCCATGCTGGCCCACAAGGCCGAGCACGAGGGCGTCATCTGCGTCGAGGGCATTGCCGGCAAGCACGCCCACCCGATGGACAAGCTGATGATTCCGGGCTGCACCTATTGCATGCCGCAGGTGGCGTCGGTCGGCCTCACCGAGAAGAAAGCCAAGGAAGCCGGCTACGAGATCAAGGTCGGCCGCTTCCCCTTCATCGGCAACGGCAAGGCGGTGGCGCTCGGCGAGGCGGACGGGCTGGTCAAGACCATTTTCGACGCCAAGACAGGCCGGCTGCTCGGCGCGCATCTGATCGGCGCGGAAGTGACCGAGCTCATCCAGGGTTTCGTGCTCGCCATGAATCTGGAGACCACCGAGGAAGAGCTGATCAATGCGGTCTTCCCGCACCCGACGGTTTCTGAGACGATGCATGAAAGCGTGCTCGCCGCCTATGGGCGGGCGATTCACGTCTAGAACGGGCCGCAGGCCCGCAGGGCAGGGAGCCTCGCCATGGAGATGGATACCTATGCGGCACTGAACCAGCCGGGAGTGGGCTGGTTCACCATGATCATTATCGGTCTGCTCGCCGGCTGGATCGCCGAGCGGGTGACCGACAGCGATCAGGGATTGCTGGCTAATCTGCTGTTCGGCCTGATCGGCGCCTTCGTCGGCAAATATCTCGCCGAGCTGGCGGCGATCCCGGTCTTCGGCTTCTTCCGCACCCTGATCGCCGCCGCGGTCGGCGCGATCATCGTGCTGTTTATCTGGCGCAAGCTGCGCGGGCGCTGACGGGGGCGCCGGCCGGGGCGCTCATGCGCCATGGTCGGGCCAGCCGTCCGCAAGGCGGGGTTTTCCGAACGTCACGCAGCGTTTAAGTGTGAAGTCGAAACGCAAGCGGGCCGAACGCAAACGGGTATCGGGCACAGCATGGTCACCGTCCTCAACACCCTGAACCGTGCGCTCGAAAAGCCGCGCCACCCCGAGAAGGTGAACCGGCCGGAGACGCCGGCGCTGAAGAAGCCGGACTGGATCCGCGTGCGCGCGCCCGGCACGCCCGGCTGGCAGGAAACCGCCGATATCGTGCGCGCCAACGGCCTCGTCACGGTGTGCGAGGAGGCGAGCTGCCCGAATATCGGCGAGTGCTGGCAGAAGAAGCACGCCACCTTCATGATCATGGGCGACACCTGCACGCGGGCCTGCGCCTTCTGCAATGTGCGCACCGGCTTGCCGGGCGCGCTCGACCTCGACGAGCCGCAGAAGGTGGCGGACGCGGTCGCCAAGCTCGGGCTTGAACATGTCGTCGTCACCTCGGTCGACCGCGACGATCTCGCCGATGGCGGCGCCGAGCATTTCGCCCGCACCATCCGCGCCATCCGCGCCACCAGCCCCGGCACCACCATCGAGATCCTCACCCCGGACTTCCTGCGCAAGGACGGCGCCCTGGAAGTGGTGGTCGAGGCCAGGCCGGACGTGTTCAACCACAATCTGGAATGCGTGCCCTCGCTCTATCTCAAGGTCCGCCCCGGCGCGCGCTATTTCCACTCGCTGCGGCTGTTGCAGCGGGTGAAGGAGCTCGACCCGTCGATCTTCACCAAGTCCGGCATCATGGTCGGCCTCGGCGAGGTGCGGAACGAGGTGCTGCAGCTGATGGACGACCTGCGCTCGGCCGAGATCGACTTCATGACCATCGGCCAGTACCTCCAACCGACCCGCAAGCACCATCCGGTGATGGGCTTCGTGACGCCGGAGGAGTTCAAGTCCTACGAGACCATCGCCTATGCCAAGGGCTTCCTGATGGTGTCGTCGAGCCCGCTGACCCGCTCGTCTCACCATGCCGGCGAGGATTTCGCCCGGCTGCGGGCGGCGCGGGCGAGCAAGCTTGGCACGGCCCGTGCCGGCACCTCCGCTCCGGCTCTCGCGCCCGTCTGAGCCATGCCGTCGTTCCGCAGCAAGCGGCAGGTCCGGCATTCTGCCGCCGACATGTTCGACCTCGTCGCCGATGTCGAGCGCTACCCTGAATTCGTGCCGCTCTGCGAGGGCCTTCAGGTGCGCCGGCGGGTGGCGAGCGGGGAGGGCGTCGACATCCTCGTCGCCGACATGACCGTCGCCTACAAGGTGTTCCGCGAGACCTTCGCCAGCCGGGTGACGCTGGACCGGCCGCGGCTCGCCATCGTCGTCGAATATCTCGACGGGCCGTTCAGCCGGCTGCAGAACCGCTGGACCTTCCGCAGCACCGGCGAGCATAGCTCCGAGGTCGAGTTCTTCATCGACTACGAGTTCCGCTCGCGCGCGCTCGGCCTGCTGATGGGCGCGATGTTCGACGCCGCCTTCCACCGCTTCGCCGAAGCCTTCGAGAAGCGCGCCGACGAGGTCTACGGCACCACGGCCTAGCCGCCGGCCAGTTCGGCCAGCATCGCCAGCGCCGTCATCACCGCATGCGCCCGCACGCCGGAGCGATTCTCGCCGGCGAACACCTCGCGCCGCACGATCACCCGCCCGTCGGCGCCCGCCGCGGCGAAATGCACCAGCCCGACCGGCTTCGAGGCCGAGCCGCCGCCCGGTCCGGCAATGCCGGTCACCGAGACGCCGAGCGAGGTGCCGGCGATCCCGAGGAGACCGGCCGCCATCTCCCGCGCCGTCTCCTCGCTCACCGCGCCATGCGCGTCGAGCGTGGCTTGCGAGACGCCGAGCACCGCCATCTTGGCCGCGTTCGAATAGGTGACGAAGGCGCGGTCCACCACGTCGGAGGAACCGGCGATCTCGGTCAGCGCGGCGCAGACGAGGCCGCCGGTGCAGGATTCCGCCGTCGCGACGGTGAGCCCGCGCGCGCGGCACAGTTCCAGCACCCGGACGGCGAGGGTGTCGCGCGCGTCGGTATCGATAGCCATCATGCCTCGTCCTCGCTCCAGGGCAGCCGCACCGTCGCCACCGCCATCGCCGCGATGCCCTCGCGCCGGCCGGTGAAGCCGAGCTGCTCGCTGGTCGTCGCCTTGACGCTGACGCGGCCGACCGCAATCCCCGCGATCTCGGCGATCCTCGCCCGCATCGCCTCGCGGTGCGGGCCGATCTTCGGCTCCTCGCAGATGATGGTCGCGTCGAGATGGGCGACGCGCCCGCCCTGCGCCTTCACCAGGTCCACCGCGTGGCGCAGGAACCGGTCGGAGGCCGCGCCCTTCCATTCCGGCTTCGAGGGCGGGAAATGGAAGCCGATATCGGCGGCGCCGATGGTGCCGAGCAGCGCGTCGGTCAGCGCATGCAGCACCACGTCGGCGTCGGAATGGCCGGAGAGCCCGCGCCCGTGCGGAATGGCGATGCCGCCCAGCATCACGTGGTCGCCCTCGCCGAAGGCATGCACGTCGTAGCCGGTGGCGGTGCGTATATCGGTCAGGTCACGGGCGAGAAGGCGCTCGGCACTCACGAAATCCTCCGGCGTGGTCAGCTTCACATTGGCCGGATCGCCGGCAAAACTGGCGACCCTGTGGCCGGCGGCATCGGCCACCGCCGCGTCGTCGGTGAGGTCGTCGCGTCCGGCCAGCGCGCGATGGGCGTCGCGAATCAGCGCGTAGCGGAAGCTCTGCGGCGTCTGCACGCTGCGCAGGAATTCCCGGTCCGGGCCGGAGACGACGAAACCGTCCGCCTCGCAGGCCTTCACCGTATCGACCAGCCGCAATCCCGGCACCGCCGCCCCGTGGCGTGCGGCGGCGGCCAGCGCATCGGCGACGAGGCGCGGCGCCACGAAGGGCCGGGCGGCGTCATGGATCAGCACCAGTTCCGGCGGATCGTCGGCCAGCGCCTCCAGCCCGGCGCGCACCGAGGCCTGCCGCGTGGCGCCGCCGGCTACCGGGGCCGCAAGGCCGGCAAGCCCTTGCGTGGCGCGGGCATAGAGCTCGGCATGGCCGGGATCGATCACCGCCACCACCCGGCGGATGCCGGGCCGGCCGAGAAAACGTTCCAGCGTACGGCGCAGCATCGGCACCCCGCCGACGGCGCGATATTGCTTGGGCAGCCCGTCGCCGGCCCGCGCCCCACGCCCCGCCGCGACCACGATGACGTCTGCCTGCACAACCGCCCGCACGTCCGCCTTCACGCCTTCACCCCTGCGTCAGCCATTGCCCGCGTTTGCCGCAGCCGAAGCTTGCCCCGGCCCACCGTTTAGCGCAAAAGCGGCACGCTCGTGCAAAAGTTTCAACATCACCGTGGCGAAAGGCTTGATGACGGGCCTCGTCTGTCTATTATGTAGGCACCGCCCGCCGGGCTCATTTCGTGTGCACCGAGTGATCATCGCTTGATCGTTGCTGCCTTCCCAAACGCCAATCTTTCCGTCGGGTCGCTGACGTTGCCGAATCGCGTCGTGCTCGCGCCGATGGCGGGCATTACCGACGCACCCTTCCGCCGCATGGCGCACCGCTATGGCGCCGGGCTGGTGATCTCGGAAATGGTGGCGTCGGACGCGCTGCAGGCCGGCCATGCCGAGACCGCGCTGCGGGCCGAGGCCGCGGGCCTGCCCGTCCACGCCGTCCAGCTCGCCGGCAACGAGCCTGCCTCCATGGCGCGGGCCGCGGCGATGGCGGAAGCCGCCGGCGCCGCGCTCATCGACATCAATATGGGCTGTCCGGCCAAGCGGGTCACCACCGGCCTCGCCGGCGCCGCGCTGCTGCGCGATCTCGACCTCGCGACGCGCATCGTCGAGGCGGTGGTCGGCGCGGTTTGCGTGCCGGTCACGCTGAAGACCCGACTCGGCTGGGACGATGCCGCCCGCGTGGCGCCGCAGCTCGCGCGCCGGGCGCAGGATATCGGCGTGCGCCTCGTCACCATTCACGGCCGCACCCGCTGCCAGTTCTATACCGGCGCGGCGGACTGGGCGGCGATCGCCGCGGTCAGCGGCGCCATCGACCTCCCGGTGCTCGCCAATGGCGATCTCGTCGAGGCGACGCAGGCGCCCGCGATGCTCGCGGCCTCCGGCGGCGCGGGGGTGATGATCGGGCGCGGCGCGCAGGGGCGCCCGTGGTTCCCCGGCCAGGTCGCCGCCTATCTCTCGACCGGCCGCGTGCCGGCCGAACCGGATCTCGCCGAGCAGCGCGACGTGCTGCTGGAAATGTATGAAGGCTGGCTGTCGCATTACGGCGCCGAGCTCGGCCGCCGCCAGGCGCGCAAGCATATCGGCTGGGCGCTGGAGGCGGCCTGCGCCGCCGCCGGCCGGGCGCCGGACGCGCTGACGCATTGGCGCAAGCGCATCCTCACGCAGGACGAGCCGCATCACGTCCGCGCCGGCATTCGCGCCGCCTTCGACGAATTGTCATGGAGTGCCGCAGCATGAGAACGGTCAAGCCCGATCCCAAGACCGAAGCGGGCAGGGCCGCCGCCGCGGCCAAGGCGGCGGCCGAACCCAACGCGGACGCCAGTTCGGCAGCGACCTCGGAGGCGGTGGTCAACGCCCTGCCGCACCCGGTCTTCACCCTGGCCGCCGACGACCGGCTGGTCGATGCCAATGTCGCCGCCGAGGCCTTCTTCGAAGCCGGCCACGCCGTGCTGGCGCGCCACCGCCTGCAGGAATTCATTCCCTTCGGCAGTCCGCTGCTGGCGCTGGTGGAGCAGGTGAGGGCGACCGGCGCCGCCGTGAACGAGTACCGCGTCGATCTCGGCACCCCGCGCAATGGCGGCGAGCGCATCGTCGACATCCATGTCGCGCCGCTGCCGGAAGCCGCCGGCCATGTGGTGGTGATGCTGCAGGAGCGCACCATCGCCGACAAGATGGACCGCCAGCTCACCCATCGCGGCGCCGCGCGCTCGGTCACCGCGCTCGCCTCCATGCTGGCGCACGAGATCAAGAACCCGCTCTCCGGCATTCGCGGCGCGGCCCAGCTTCTGGAACTCAACGCCAGCGACGATGACCGCTCGCTGACCCGGCTAATCACCGACGAGGCCGACCGCATCGTGAAGCTGGTCGACCGCATGGAGGTGTTCTCCGACGAGCGCCCCATCGAGCGCGAGCCGGTGAACATCCACGCGGTGCTGGAGCACGTGCGCACGCTGGCCTCCACCGGTTTCGCCCGCAACATCCGCTTCGTCGAGGAATACGATCCTTCGCTGCCGCCGGTGCTGGCCAATCGCGACCAGCTCATCCAGGTGTTCCTCAACCTGGTGAAGAACGCGGCGGAGGCGATCGGCGACAGCCCGGACGGCGAGATCCTGCTCACCACCGCCTTCCGCCCCGGCGTGCGCCTCACCGTGCCCGGGTCGGCGACCCGCGTGAGCCTGCCGCTGGAATTCTGCGTGCGCGACAACGGCCCCGGCGTGCCGGAGGACCTGATGCAGCACCTGTTCGACCCCTTCGTGACCACCAAGCCGACCGGCACCGGCCTCGGTCTCGCCCTCGTCGCCAAGATCGTCGGCGACCATGGCGGCATCATCGAATGCGACAGCCAGCCGCGCCGCACCACGTTTCGAGTCCTCATGCCCATGTATCGCGGCCTCCGCGGTACTGAGAAGAGTTGAGAGCGCCTATGCCGACGGGAAGTATTCTGGTCGCCGACGACGACGCCGCCATCCGCACCGTGCTCAACCAGGCGTTGTCGCGGGCGGGCTATGAGGTGCGCTCCTGCGGCAATGCCGCCACGCTCTGGCGCTGGGTCAGCCAGGGCGACGGCGATCTCGTCATCACCGACGTGGTGATGCCGGACGAGAACGCCTTCGACCTGCTGCCGCGCATAAAGAAGGTGCGTCCCGACCTGCCCGTGATCGTCATGAGCGCGCAGAACACCTTCATGACCGCCATCCGCGCCTCCGAGCGCGGGGCCTATGAATATCTGCCCAAGCCCTTCGACCTGAAGGAGCTGATCGCCATCGTCGGCCGCGCCCTGTCGGAGCCGAAGAAGCACGATCTGGCGCCGAAATCGGGCGGGGAGGAGGCCGACGCCATTCCGCTGGTCGGCCGCTCGCCGGCGATGCAGGACATCTATCGCGTGCTGGCGCGGCTGATGCAGACCGACCTCACGGTGATGATCGCCGGCGAGAGCGGCACCGGCAAGGAGCTGGTGGCGCGCGCGCTCCACGATTACGGCAAGCGCCGCAACGGGCCCTTCGTCGCCATCAACATGGCGGCGATCCCGCGCGACCTCATCGAGAGCGAGCTGTTCGGCCATGAGAAGGGCGCCTTCACCGGCGCCAATGCCCGCTCCGCCGGCCGCTTCGAGCAGGCCGAGAGCGGCACGCTGTTCCTCGACGAGATCGGCGACATGCCGATGGAGGCGCAGACCCGCCTGCTGCGCGTGCTGCAGCAGGGCGAGTACACCACGGTCGGCGGGCGCACCGCGATCAAGACCGACGTGCGCATCGTCGCCGCCAGCAACAAGGACCTGCGCATCCTGATCCAGCAGGGCCTGTTCCGCGAGGACCTGTTCTTCCGCCTCAACGTGGTGCCGCTGCGGCTGCCGCCGCTGCGCGAGCGCACCGAGGACATCCCCGACCTGGTGCGCCACTTCTTCCTGCAGGCCGAGCGGGAAGGGCTCCCGCGCAAGCAGATCGACATCGCCGCCCTCGACCGGCTGAAGCGCTACCGCTGGCCGGGCAATGTGCGCGAGCTGGAAAACCTCATCCGCCGCCTCGCCGCGCTCTATCCGCAGGAGATCATCACCGCCTCGATCATCGAGGCGGAGCTCGCCACGCCGATCTCCACCGCTTCGCCGGAGGAGACCGGCCAGGACGAGACGCTGTCCTCGTCGGTGGAGCGCCACCTCAACACCTATTTTGGCGGCTTCGGCGAGAACCTGCCGCCGCCGGGCCTCTATCACCGCATCCTGAAGGACGTGGAATATCCGCTGCTGTCGGCGGCGCTGGCGGCGACCCGCGGCAACCAGATCAAGGCCGCCGAGCTGCTGGGCCTCAACCGCAATACGCTGCGCAAGAAGATCCGCGATCTCGACATCCAGATAATCCGCACCAGCCGCTGACCAGCGATCAATGTGGATGCACTGAAATTAAATGCGTCCTACGCTGGTGCATGTCACATTTTTGCACCAGTGTCGTCCCACTGCATCAGTTGCGCCGGACCGAATCGAAGGTCCGCCGCCGCGGTGAGACATGACGGACACGGAAATGACGCGCGAAACCGGCGGCCGTGATGTCCCCGATCTCGGGGGCATGGGCTTCCGTTTCTCGCTCTGGGGTCTCGCACCGCTCGCGGTTCTGGCCTCACTGGTCACCGCACTGGTCAGCTTCATCATCCTGATCGGCATCACGCCGCTGGTGCCGTCGCAGGGTATCGTCGTCGTCGTTCTGTGCATCAACGGCCTGATGTCGCTGATATTGCTCGGCATCATCGGCCGCGAGGTCTGGCGCATCGTCAAGGCCCGCCGGCGCGGCCGCGCCGCCGCCCGCCTGCATGTGCGGATCGTCGGCCTGTTCGGCATCGTCGCCGTGGTTCCGGCACTACTGGTAGCGGTTCTGGCGAGCATCACGCTAGATCGTGGGCTCGATCGCTGGTTCTCGGTGCGCACCCGCGCCATCGTCGACAATGCGGTGTCGGTGGCGCAGACCTATGTGCGCGAGCATGCCTATTCGATCCGCGGCGACGTCATGGGCATGGCGCGCGACCTCCAGCGTATCCGCCCGATCTGGGACCAGGACCGCAGCCGCTTCCGCCAGGCGATGACGGCGCAGGCGGTGGTGCGCGGACTGCCGGTCGCCATGGTGATCCAGCGCGACCTCTCGGTCGTCGACCGCAGCACCGTCCGCACCGGGCGTGAGTTCGTGGTGCCCTCGAACCTCGCGGTGAAGGACGCCACGGAAGAGCAGCCGCTGATCTACCTGCCGACCGACGCCGATTTCGTCGGTGCGGTCATCCCCTTGAAAGATTTCGGGGATTTATTCCTGTACGTCGCGCGGCCGGTCGATCCGCGGGTGATCAACTATCTGAAGGAGACGCAGGCAGCGGTCGCCGATTACCGCAATCTCGAGCAGCAGCGCATCGGCGTCCAGGTCGCCTTCGCACTGCTTTACGCGGTGATCTCGCTCACCGTTCTGCTCTGCGCGGTGTGGCTCGGCATCCATTTCGCCAATCGCCTCGTCGCGCCCATCCGGCGGCTGATCGGCGCCGCCGACCTCGTGGCCGCCGGCAATCTCTATGTCGAGGTGCCGGTCCGCCGGGCGGAAGGCGACCTGTCGAGCCTCGCCGAGACCTTCAACAAGATGACGCAGGAACTGCGCACCCAGCGCGACGACCTCGTCCAGGCCCGCGACCAGATCGACACCCGCCGTCGCTTCACCGAGGCGGTGCTTTCCGGCGTCGGCGCCGGCGTCATCGGCGTCGATTCCTCCGGCCGCATCACCATCATCAACCGCCCGGCCGAGAAGATGCTCGGCCTGAGCGAGGACGACGCGCTCGGAAAGCCCCTCGGCGACATCGTGCCGGAAATCGCGCCGATGCTGGCCGAGGCGATGGGGGCGGGCCCGCGCTCCGTCCAGGGCAACACCACCTTGTCGCGCGACGGCCGCGACCGGGTGATCGCCGTGCGCTTCACCACCGAGCAGTCGCGCGAGGCCGATCACGGCTGGGTGGTGACGCTTGACGACATCACCGAGCTCGTCGTCGCCCAGCGCTCCTCCGCATGGGCCGACATCGCCCGGCGCATCGCCCATGAGATCAAGAACCCGCTCACCCCGATCCAGCTTTCCGCCGAGCGCCTGCGCCGGCGTTACGGCAAGGTGATCGGCGAGGATCGGGAAGTGTTCGACCAGTGCACCGACACCATCATCCGCCAGGTCGGCGACATCGGCCGCATGGTGGACGAGTTCTCCTCCTTCGCCCGCATGCCCAAGCCGGTGGTCGAGGAGCAGGATATCGCCGAGACGGTACGGCAGGTGGTGTTCCTGATGCGGGTCGGCAACCCGGAGATCGACATCCGCTTCGACGCACCGGACGGGCCGGTTCTGGCCCGCTTCGACCGTCGGCTGATCTCCCAGGCGCTCACCAATATCGTGAAGAACGCCACGGAAGCGCTTGCCGCGGTTCCGCCGGAGGAGCGCGTCGAGCCGCCGCGCATCAAGGTCGACCTGGCCAGCGACGAGCGCACCGTCACCATCGACGTGATCGACAATGGCAAGGGCTTGCCGACGGAGAACCGCGCCCGCCTGCTGGAGCCCTATGTGACGACCCGCGAGAAGGGCACCGGCCTCGGCCTCGCCATCGTCGGCAAGATCATGGAAGAACACGGCGGCGGCATCGAGCTCGACGACGCGCCGGAAGGCCGCGGCGCCTGGATCCGCCTGCGATTCCTGCGCGGGGGCGCCGCCATCCCTCATATCGTAACCAGTGACAAAGCCGCGCCTGCGCAGCAGGCCGGATAAAGGAGTACCGACCATGGCGACCGACATTCTGATTGTCGACGACGAGGCCGATATTCGCGGGCTGGTCGCGGGCATTCTGGAGGACGAAGGCTACGGCGCCCGCACGGCCAAGGACAGCGACGAGGCGCTGGCCGCCATCGAGGCGCGCCGCCCGCAACTCATCTTCCTCGACATCTGGATCGAGCGCAGCAAGCTCGACGGGCTGCAACTGCTCGAAGTCATTAAGCGCCAGCACCCGGACGTGCCGGTGGTCATGATTTCCGGCCATGGCACCATTGAGACCGCGGTGGCGGCCATCAAGCAGGGCGCCTACGACTTCATCGAGAAGCCGTTCAATTCGGATCGGCTGATCCTGGTCGCCGACCGGGCGCTGGAGACGGTACGGCTGAAGCGCGAGGTGCGCGACCTCAAGCAGCGCGCCCCGGTGGCCCAGCAGCTCATCGGCCGCTCCTCGGTGATGAACCAGCTGCGCCAGACCATCGAGCGGGTGGCGCCGACCAACAGCCGCATCATGATCGTCGGCCCCTCCGGCGCCGGCAAGGAGCTGACCGCCCGCATGCTGCATACCGCCTCGACGCGCGCCAACGGGCCGTTCGTGGTGATCAACGCCGCCGCCATCACGCCCGAGCGGATGGAGGTGGAGCTGTTCGGGGTGGAGGCGACGGGCGGGCAGGGTCGGCAGGTCGGCGCGCTCGAAGAGGCGCATGGAGGCACGCTGTTCATCGACGAGATCGCCGACATGCCGCGCGAGACCCAGAACCGCATCCTGCGGGTGCTGGTCGACCAGAACTTCATGCGCGTCGGCGGCACCACCCGCGTCTCGGTGGATGTGCGAATCATCTCCTCGACCGCCCGCAATCTGGAGAAGGAGATCGCCGAAGGCCGCTTCCGCGAGGATCTCTATCACCGCCTCGGCGTGGTGCCGATCCGGGTGCCGCCGCTTGCGGAGCGTCGCGACGACGTGCCGGAACTGGTCGAGTTCTTCCTGGAGCAGATCTCGCAGGGTACCGGCCTGCCGCGCCGACGCATCGCCGCCGACGCGCTCGCCGTGCTGCAGTCGCACGACTGGCCGGGAAATGTCCGCCAGTTGCGCAACAATATCGAGCGGCTACTGATTCTCGCGACCGGCGAGCCGGACGCGCCGGTGACCGCCGACATGCTGCCGCCGGATGTCGGGTCGCTGGTGCCGAACCTGCCGAACGGCACGGGGGGCGAGCACCTGATGGGCCTGCCGCTGCGCGATGCGCGCGAGGTGTTCGAGCGCGAATATCTGGTGGCGCAGATCAGCCGATTCGGCGGCAACATCTCGCGCACCGCCGAGTTCGTCGGCATGGAGCGCTCGGCCCTGCATCGCAAGCTCAAGGCGCTGGGGATCGGCTGAGGCGGTCGCAATCCGGCCGTGGCGTGCCCGGTGGAATGATATAGTCTCCCGCGTGAGAGTTTGGGGGTAGCGATGAAGGTCGTCATCTGCGGGGCGGGCCAGGTGGGTTTCGGCATCGCCGAGCGTTTGGCGGCGGAACAGAACGACGTGTCGATCATCGACACGTCGCCGCGCCTCATCCAGGCGGTGACCGATTCGCTCGACGTGCGCGGCTTCGTCGGTCACGGCTCGCATCCCGACGTGCTGGAGCGGGCGGGGCTCGAAGCGGCGGACATGCTCATCGCCGTCACCCTGCATGACGAAGTGAACATGATCGCCTGCCAGGTCGGCCATGCGCTGTTCGACGTGCCGACCAAGATCGCCCGCGTGCGCGCCCAGAGCTACCTGCACGGGCATTGGCGCGACCTGTTCTCGCGCGACCATCTGCCCATCGACGTCGTCATCTCGCCGGAGATCGAGGTCGGCGAGATGGTGCTGCGCCGCCTGTCGCTGCCGGGCGCCGTCGATACGGTGAGCTTCGCCGACGGCGCGGCGGTGGTGGTCGGCGTGCGCTGCGCCGACGACTGCCCGGTGCTCGACACGCCGCTGCGCCAGCTCACCGACCTGTTCCCGGACCTGCGCGCCGTGGTGGTGGCGGTCAATCGCAAGGGCCGGGTTTTCGTGCCGCGCAGTGCCGACGCGCTGATCGCCGGCGACCTCGTCTATTTCGTTGCCGGCGCCGATCAGGTGACGCGCACCCTGTCGATCTTCGGCCATGACGAGCCGCCCGCGCAGCGCGTGGTGATCGGCGGCGGCGGCAATATCGGCCTTTACGTCGCCCGCGAGCTGGAACGGCGCAATCCCAAGGCGCGGGTGAAGATCATCGAGGACAATGCCGAGCGCGCCGAAGCCATCGCGCAGGTGCTGTCCAAGACGGTGGTGCTGCGCGGCAGCGCGCTCGACCGGCTGATCCTCGATGAAGCCTCGGTCGGCGACGCCGACACCATGATCGCGGTCACCAATGACGACCGCGTTAATATCCTGGCCTGCCTGCTGTCGCGCGAGCTCGGCGCCAAGCGCATGCTTTCGCTGCTCAACGACCCGAACTATCCGGCCTTCGCGCGCGGCCTCGGCATCGACGCCTATGTCAATCCGCGGCAGATCACCGTCTCCAAGATCCTGCAATATGTGCGCAAGGGCCGTATCCTCGGCGTGCATTCGCTGCTCGACGGCGCCGGCGAGGTGATCGAGGCGGAAGCGCTGGAAACCTCGCCTCTGGTCGGCAAACCCTTGCGCGATCTCGACCTTTTCGACGGCATGCGCATCGGCGCCATCGTTCGCGGCGGGCATGTGATGCTGCCGCGCGGCGATACGGTGATCCATGCCCGCGACCGGGTCATCCTGTTTGCGCTCGCCGACCGGGTCAAACGCGTCGAACAATTGTTCCGGGTCAGCCTGGAATTCTTTTGAGAGGCGCCCGTCGATGATCGCGCTCGCCCGCTATGGAGCGACCGCCGCCTGCGCACTGGCGGCCTTCCTGCTGGTAGCTGCCGCTGGCGCGCTGGTCAGGGGCGACGGCGGTGCGGCGGCGTTTCTGGCGACGGCGCTGCTCACCATCTTCGGTGCCGGCTCCGTCTATCTCGGGCTGCGCAACATCAAGGCGCGGCTGGACCGGCTGTCCTCCTTCGCCCTGCTGCTGGTGCTGTGGCTGGCCTTGCCGGTCATTGCGGCCTTTCCGATCGCCGCGACCACGCCGCTCACCTTCGTCCAGGCGTGGTTCGAGGCGGTGTCCGCCTTCACCACCACCGGTGGCGGACTGATCCATGAAATCGAGCCCCTGCCGCGCGTGACGCTGGGCTGGCTGCTGACGCTGCAATGGGCCGGCGGACTGCTGACGCTCGTCGGCTTCGTCGCCGTGCTGGGTCCGGCCGGGGTCGGAGGGCTGCCCGACCATGCCGCCCGCAGCCATCTGCTGCGGCAGAGCGAGGCGACGTCGATCTCCGATGCGCTGCGACAGGTGCTGCCGGTCTATCTCGGGGCGACGGTGCTTTGCACCATCCTGCTCTACGCGGTCGGGGTACAGGTCTTCGACGCCATCGGCCTTGCCGGCGCCGCGCTGTCGACCGGCAGCCTTCTGCCCGATGCCGACGGCATCACCGCCTACCCGCATTTCGGCGTCAAGCTGGTCATGATCCTGTTCATGCTGGTGGGTGGCACCAGCGTCCTGTGGCATCGGCTGATCCTCGCCCGCCGCTTCCGCCTGGCCCTCGGCCAGCAGGAAAATGTCGGCGTCCTGCTCGCCAGTCTTGCCATCGGCATCCTGGCCGCCGCCGTCTGGTACGCGACGCCGATCGGCCGGCAGTCATTGCCGCTGGCGCTGGAGGATGGGCTTTTCACCGGCGTGGCCCTGGTGACGACCACCGGCATCGAGCCGCATGCCGGGGCGATTTCGGCCCTGCCGCTCAGTCTGGTGCTGGTGGTCATCTTCATCGGCGGGGCGAGCTTCTCCTCGGCCGGCGGCATCAAGATCTACCGCGCCGGCGCAATGGCGCTGCAAGGCTCGCTGGAACTGAGGCGGCTGGTGCATCCCAATGCCGTCCATGCCCGGCGCCTCGGCCAGCAAAGCATCTCGATGCAGATGATGAAGGCGATCTGGCTGTGCTTCGGCAGCGCCTGCACCATGATCGCGGCGCTGACGGCAGCCCTCGCCCCCGCCATGCCGAGCTTCGAGGCGGCGCTGGTCGCCATCGTGGCGGCGACGAGCAATGTCGGACCCGTCTATTACGCCGGCTGGTCGGACAGTGTGGCCTGGCCGGAATGGACCAGCCTGCCGGCCTACGCCCAGCTTATACTGGCCGCAGCCATGATTCTCGGGCGGCTCGAAATCCTCGTCGTGCTGGGTCTGGTTCACTTCGCCTTCTGGCGGCGGTAATTCGAGACCTCTTGAGGATAGCATGTCACGCGTGGCTTATGTGAACGGCCTTTATGTCCCCCATGCCGATGCCGCCGTGCATGTCGAGGATCGCGGCTATCAGTTCGCCGACGGCGTTTACGAGGTCTGCGAAATCCGCGGCGGACGCATGGTCGACGAGCGCCGCCATATCGAGCGCTTGCAGCGCTCGCTGCGTGAACTGCGCATCGCCATGCCGATGACGCCGGCGTCGCTGGGCGTCGTGCTGCGCGAGACCATCCGGCGCAATCGCGTGCGCGACGGCATCGTCTATCTGCAGGTGACGCGCGGGGTCGCCCGCCGCGATCATTATTTCCCGGCGCCGGACACGCCGCCGTCGGTTGTCGTCACCGCCCGTTCGTCGGATCCCGCGAAGACCGCCGCCCAGGCCGCCGGTGGCGGCGCGGTCATCACCGTGCCGGACAATCGCTGGGAGCGGGTGGACATCAAGACCATCGGCCTCTTGCCGAACGTGCTGGCCAAGCAGGCCGCCCGGGAAGCGGGCGCGCGCGAGGCCTGGTTCGTGCGCGACGGCGTGATCACCGAGGGCGGCTCCACCAACGCCTGGATCGTCACGGCGGCAGGCGCCATCGTCACCCGCCCGGCGGAGCATGGCATCCTGCGCGGCATCACCCGCACCGTGCTGCTGGAAGTGGCGAATCGGCTCGGGCTCACCGTCGAGGAGCGCGGTTTCACCCTGGAGGAAGCTTTTGCCGCCCGCGAGGCCTTCATTTCCTCGGCCAGCAACGTCGTCATGCCGATTGTCAGCATCGACGGGACGGCAATCGGCGACGGCCAACCGGGGCCGGTAGCCCGCTCGCTGCGCGATTCCTTCTATGAACTTGCGGAATTTGCCCGCAAATAGCGCAAAACCTCTTCACAGACGAATGCATCTTGCGCGATAGGCTTGGTGTGCGATGCTGATAAAGCATGCCGCCTTCGCCGCTCCCCGGACGGGAGCAGCGATTCAACGGCAGCCGCGCGGGCGCACCACACAAACAACGGATCAAAAAACATGGCCGCGGAACGTACGCAAAATCTTCAGGACACTTTCCTCAACCACGTCCGCAAGAACAAGACGCCGCTCACGATCTTTCTCGTCAATGGCGTGAAGCTGCAGGGTGTTGTCACCTGGTTCGACAATTTCTGCGTCCTGCTGCGGCGGGACGGGCACTCGCAGCTTGTCTACAAGCATGCGATCTCCACCATCATGCCCGGTCATCCCGTCCAACTCTTCGAGCCTGACGAGACCGGCGAGAAGGGTTGAGTTTGGAAACCAAGGATTCCCGGCGCTCGCCCGCCGGTTCCAGTTCGGGCCCGCTATCGACCGACGAGCCGACCGGCGACACCATGCGCGTCGTGGTGCTGGTGCCGCATGTCACGCGCCGGGCGAGCGAGGACGCAGAGCGCCGCCGCTCTCCCGAGGCTCGGCTCGATGAAGCGGTCGGCCTTGCCCTCGCCATCGATCTCGACGTGGTCTCCAGCCATGTCGTCGGCCTGTCCGCCGTGCGGCCGGCGACCTATCTCGGCACCGGCAAGGTCGAGGAGATCGCCGAGGACGTGAAGGCGCACGATGCCGGGCTGGTCTTCGTCGACGCGCCGCTCAGTCCCGTGCAGCAGCGCAATCTTGAAAAGGCATGGTCCGCCAAGGTCATCGACCGAACGGCTCTCATCCTGGAAATCTTCGGCCAGCGCGCCCGCACCAAGGAAGGCGTGCTGCAGGTCGAGCTCGCCCATCTGAACTACCAGAAGAGCCGGCTGGTGCGGTCCTGGACCCATCTGGAGCGCCAGCGCGGCGGCTTCGGCTTCCTCGGCGGCCCGGGCGAAACCCAGATCGAGGCGGACCGCCGCATCATCGGTGAACGCATCTACAAGATCGAGCGCGAGCTCGAGCAGGTGAAGCGCACCCGCGCGCTGCACCGCGCCAGCCGCAAGAAGGTACCGTATCCGGTCGTCGCGCTGGTGGGCTACACCAATGCCGGCAAGTCGACGCTGTTCAACCGGCTCACCTCCGCCAGCGTCATGGCGCAAGACCTGCTGTTCGCCACGCTCGATCCGACGCTGCGCTCGGTCAAGCTCGACACCGGCGACCAGATCATCCTGTCCGACACGGTGGGCTTCATCTCCGACCTGCCAACCCAGCTCGTTGCCGCCTTCCGCGCGACGCTGGAAGAGGTGATCGAGGCCGACATCATCCTGCATGTCCGCGACGTCTCACACGAGGACACGCAGGCCCAGGCCGCCGACGTCGCCGACGTGCTGCGCGGTCTCGGCGTCGACCCGGACGACGACCACCGGCTGATCGAGGTGTGGAACAAGATCGACCGCCTCGACGAGGACGGCCGCACCCGCATCTTCAATTCCGCCGGGCGGCTGACCGGCGACGCGCACCCGATCCCCGTCTCCGCCCTGACCGGGGAGGGGCTGGACGAACTGCGCCTCGCCGTCTCCCGCCGCCTGTCGCGCGACCGCGTCACCCTGGCGCTCGATCTCGATCCCACCGATGGCGAGGGGCTCTCCTGGCTGTACCGCCACAGCGAAGTGCTGGATCGGCGCACCGGCGAGGGTGGCACTCTGCATCTGGTGGTGCGGGTGGCACCGGACCGAGCGGAAAACATCGAGCGCCGGTTCGGCGCCCGCCGCACCGGACGGCGGGGAGCGGCCTGAAAACCGCGCCGAGACCTTTCAACCGAGACGCTTGCCCATGACCACGCCCCCTCCCGCCGACCTCGACGCGCTGTTCCGTGCCCGGCGCGCCACCATCGGCATTGTCGGCCTCGGCTATGTCGGGCTGCCTCTGGCCCTGGTCGCCGCCGAGGCCGGCTTCGCCGTCGCCGGCTTCGACATCAATCCGCGCCGCGTCGAGGCCATCAATGCCGGCGAACAGGTGATCCGCTACATTCCCGCCGCGCGGATGGAAGCCGCGCTGGCGGATGGGCGCTTCCGGGCCACTGATGACTTCTCCAGCCTCGGCGCCTGCGACGCCATCATCATCTGCGTGCCGACGCCGCTGACCCGCCAGCGCGAACCGGACCTGTCCTTCGTTGCCGACACCACCCGCACCATCGCGGCGACGCTGCGGCCGGGCCAGCTCGTGGTGCTGGAATCGACCACCTGGCCCGGCACCACGGTGGAACTGGTGAAGCCGATCCTGGAGGCGACCGGCCTCGTCTCCGGCCGCGACTTCTTCCTCGCCTTCTCCCCGGAACGCGAGGATCCGGGCAATCCGAGCTACAGCACCGCCACCATCCCCAAGGTCGTCGGCGGCGACGGCGAAGCCGCAGGCGCACTGGCGCAGAGCCTCTACAGCCAGCTCATCAGCTCGGTGGTGCCGGTCTCCTCGACCCAGGCCGCCGAGGCGGTGAAGCTTACCGAGAACATCTTCCGCTCGGTGAACATCGCGCTCGTCAACGAGTTGAAGACCGTCTACGCCGCCATGGGCATCGACATCTGGGAGGTCATCGAGGCGGCGAGCAGCAAGCCGTTCGGCTTCATGCCCTTCTATCCCGGCCCCGGCCTCGGCGGGCACTGCATTCCCATCGACCCGTTCTATCTGACGTGGAAGGCGCGCGAATTCGACATCGAGACGCGCTTCATCGAGCTCGCCGGCCAGATCAATACCCGCATGCCCTACCTTGTTGTCGACCAGCTCGCCGAGGCGCTGGACCGCTTCTTCGGCCGCGGGCTCGCGGGCGCGCGCATCCTGGTACTCGGCACCGCCTACAAGAAGAACGTCGACGACGTGCGCGAGAGCCCGGCGCTGAAGCTGATGGAACTGATCGACGAGCGCGGCGGCCTGTGCGAGTTCCACGACCCGCATGTCGCCGCGCTGCCGCCGACGCGCCGGCATCCCCGACTGAGCGGCAAGGCGTCGATCGCGCTCGATGCCGGAGCGCTCGAAAGCTTCGAGGCGGTACTGGTCGCCACCGACCATGACGGCGTCGACTACGGGCTGGTCGCCGAGCATGCGAAGCTGGTTGTCGACACACGCAACGTCTTCGCCCGTCTGGGCCTGTCGCCGGCGAGGATGGTGAAGGCCTGAGCGCCGGACGCCCGCTCAGCGGATCTTGGCGCAGACCTCCGCGGGAGCGACATCGGTGCAGGAAGGCCCGCGGCGGAAGTCGTCGTAATAGATGCGCCATGTGTTGACGTCGCCGCCGCGATAGGGCCCGAACTTGAAATATTGGTGGTCGCCGAGTTGCGGCCCCTCATGTCCGATCTTGCCTTCGACGGTGACGATCCATTGGCCATTGGCGACGACGTCGATCCGCCCGTCGCCCCTGGGGCCGGGCTTCACTAGAAAGACGAAATCGATCCACCCGGAATCCGCCACCGGCAGCGTGCCGCCACGTGGCGTCACGCGCAGATCGGGCGTGCAGCCGGTGTAACCCGACGCTTCGGCGCTCGGCGCACCCGGTTCGATGGCGACGATGGAGCGGAACTGGTTGAACTCATCCGGCGGCGTGGCGGCGGCCTCCCCGGGTTTGCAGCCGGTGGGACGCTCCGGCGTGCCGATGTCCGCGAACGCGCCGGTATCGGTATCGACGGTGACCGCGATCCGCCCCTCCATCAGGCGCAAGGCGAGCAGGGGGCTGTAGTCGCCCATCGCGCCGGGATCGATCTCGCGCTTCCACTGCATCATCACGTAGCGATGGCGCTCGGTCGACACCGGCGGGGCGAGCATCATCGACAGCCCGTACCATATGGGTCGGCCGTAGATCGCCAGCACTTCCGGCTTCTCCCAGATCTCGGCCCGCTCGCTGCACAGCTCGTTGTCCGGTTTGCACAGAGGGCGCACCGACAGGTCGAGCGACTGCCTGCCGCCGCGCACCACCTTCGACTGGAACAGAACCGTGCCGGCACTCTGCTCGTGGTTGTGCTTGTAGTAGAGCCCGCCACCGGGGGCGAAATCCTCCGCTTCGAACCCATCGAAGAGCGGGGTGCCGCCCGGATCGGCCAGAGCCGGGGGCGTCAGCAGAGCGAGCAGCAGGGCGACGGTCGGGGCGGGGCGCATCTCACCGGGACTCGATTGTCATGCTAAGATCATAAAGTGGTGAAGCCGTCGGCGAGACGAACGCCCGCTCACTATCTAGGGCGATCAGATTATCCTTCAGCGAGAGAAGGCGCCAAGCGCATTGTCGGTCAATTTTTTCCGTTACGTCTGGATGTACAGCCGGCGCGAGCAGATCATCGTGCTGTTCTATGTCGTGGCGTCGCTGCCGTTCTACTGGTGGTCGCTCGACGTGCCCAAGCGCATCGTCAATGAAGGCATCCAGGGCAGCGTCTTCGAGCATGGCGTCACCCATGCCCGGCTGTTCGCCTTTACCCTTTCCATTCCGGACTTCCTGGGCGGCGGCAGCTATGTGCTGACCGACGGGATGATGCTCGCCCAATTGCCTTACCTGTTCGCGCTCAGCCTCGTCTTCCTGGCGCTGACGCTGATCAATGGCTGGTTCAAATACGTCATCAATATCCGCAAGGGCGTGCTGGGCGAGCGCATGCTGCGCCGTCTGCGCTTCGACCTGTTCGGGCTGGTGATGCGCTTCCGGCCGGAGGACATCCGCACGACCAAGTCGGCGGAAGTCACCAGCATGATCAAGGACGAAGTCGAGCCGATCGGCGGCTTCTTCGGCGAAGCCTTCATCACGCCGGCCTTCCTGGGGACGCAGGCGCTGACCGCGATGGCGTTCATTCTCGCCCAGAATTTGTGGCTGGGCGCGCTGGCCATCGGCCTCATCCTGGTGCAAGGCATCGTCATTCCGCATCTGCGCCGCGAACAGATCCGCCTCGGGCGCGAGCGGCAGATCGAATCGCGCATCCTGGCGGGACGCATCGGCGAGATGATCGAAGCGGCTCCGGCATTGCACAATTTCGGCGTGACCGGCCACAGCTCGGCGGAGATCGGCCATCGGCTCGGCACGCTTTTCGACATCCGCCTGCGGCTCTATCGCCGCAAATTCGCGGTGAAATACCTGAACAACCTGCTGGCGCAGCTGACTCCCTTCGTCTTCTACACGCTGGGCGGCTATCTCGCCCTGCAGGGGAAGCTCGACATCGGCCAGCTGGTGGCGGTCATCGCCGCCTATCGCGATTTGCCCGGACCGATCAAGGAGCTGATCGACTGGGACCAGCAGCGGGCCGACGTCACCGTCAAGTACGAGCAGGTGGTCAGCCAGTTCTCCAAGGACATCCTGCTGCCCAAGGAACAGGATGGGGCGGCGCCGACGATCGATGCCGATGCGCCGATCACGACGGTCGGCCTGCGGGTCGTCAACGGCCGCGGCATGGTTCAGCTCGACCGCATGTCGGTCGCCATCGATCGTCCGGGCCGTATCGCCTTCATGGGGCCGGCCGGGGGAGGGCGGGACATCCTGCCCAAGGTGGTCGGCCGGCAGATCACCGACTACCAGGGCAGCGTGGCCATCGGCGGTCACGAGATCGCCGCCATGTCGGACCGGGAAGCCAGCAGCATGCTGCTCTATGTCTCGAGCGAGCCCTTCATCATGTCGGGCTCGATCCGGGACAATCTCACCCTCGCGCTGCGTCGCGCCACCCCGAGCTTCGACGAGCGGGCGGAACGGACGGCCAAACAGCGCTATTGGCTGGAGGAGGCACGCCAGACCGACAATCCCATCATCTCGCCGGATGCCGACTGGATCGACTATGCCGCCATCGGCGCATCGAGCCCGGAGGACGTCGACGCGGCGATCAACAATGCCTTGCGCATCGTTCGCGGCTACGAAGACATCTTCCGCGTCGGCATGTCGAGCCGCCTCGGCGACAACGTGCCGCCCGATATCGCCGAGCGCCTGCTGTCCGCGCGACCGGCGATGTTGACGCGTTTCCGCGACCGCGGCCTCATCCAGTATGTCGAAGCCTTCGAGCCCGACACCTTCAACACCAGCGCCAGCATCGGCGAGAACCTGCTCTACGGTGTGGCGGTCGGCAATCGCTTCGCGCCGGAGAACATGGCGTCCGATCCGTTCATGCGCTCGATCATCGCCGCGGAGGCCCTGACCGCGCCGCTGACGGCGATCGGCATGAAGATGGTGGAGACGGTGGCAGACGTCTTCCAGGGCCTCGCACCCGACAATCCGCTGCGCGAGCGCTATTCCTTCATCGACGACGCCGAGATCGAAATGGTCTGGCCGGAGGTCCGCTCGGCCTGGCAGCGCGGCCAGCGCCGCCATCTCAGCGCCGAGATCCGCAACAAGCTGATGGGCTACGCGCTGATGTATGTCGAGCCGCGCCATCGGCTCAATCTGATCGACGACCGGCTGGTGGCGCGCGTGCTGCGGGCGCGGGTGAGCTTCCGGCAGTTCCTGCCGGCCTCCGATGCCAGGGATGTCGAGTTCTACGACGATGCGCGGCTGATGCCGGCCGCCTCGATCCGCGACAACCTCCTGTTCGGCCGCATTCGCTACGGCAAGGCGCATATGCGCGACAAGCTGCTCGCCGCGGTCGCCGAGGTGCTGAACGAGCACGAACTGGAGAGTTTCGTGGTGTCGAAGGGACTGGACCAGGAGGTAGGCCCCGGCGGACGCCTGATCTCGCCGCAGCAGCGCGTTACCGTGCAACTGGCCCGCGCCATGCTGCGCCGGCCCGATATCCTCGTCCTCGACGATGCATTGTCTAGCTTCTCGCCGTCCGAAGGCCATATGATCCTTCAGAACATCATGGCCGCCATGGAACGCAGGACACTGCTCGTCACCCAGTCGGGCGACGACGATGTTTCCTCTTTCGACATGGTGTTGAAGTTTGAGGGTGCTAAGTTCGTCGGGCTGGATCGCAACGGAAGCGCGAAAGCGCCTGCCGAGGCAGAGGCTCCCGAACCGCCATCGGGCGAAAACGCGGGCGACGGGGATCGTGTTCCTCAGGAGGTTGGGAAATGACTATCGAGGACGAAGTCAGATCGCTTCAGAAGTTCCGCATGTTCCACCATGTCGAGACGTCGAAGCTGAAGCTGCTCGCCATGGTCAGCGACCGGATCACCTTCCAGCCCGGCGAGGTGATCTACGACCAGGGCGGGCCGTCGGATGCAGTCTATATCGTGCTGGAGGGCCAGTTCGGTGTGTCGCTGCGCACGCCGGCGGGCGTGATCAACTTCGCCCAGCACGTGCGCGGTGCCATTCTCGGCGAAGCGGGGGTGCTGTGCGACCAGGTCCGGATGGTGACCATCACCGCCGAGAGCACCGTGGTGGCGCTCCGCGTCGACCGGGACGCGTTCCTGCAACTGCTGAAGGAGTCCCAGCCGTTCAATTTCGCGGTCATGCGCGAGCTCGGGCGGCAGATCATGGATCTCAACAATATCTGCGCCCAGCTCGTGCAGCAGCTCCCGCAGGGAGCGCCGGCCGTGGATGCCGGGCGCAACATCGCCCAGCCGCAGCACACGCATTGAGCATTTCATGTCCTCCGTTCCCGCTCCGTCCGCCGCACGCGACCCGGGCGTTCCGAGCAGCGATTTTCGCGATCATCCATGGGCGTGCATGACGCGCCTGTGGGCGGGCATCATCCTTTTCGCTTTCGTGTTTACCCATCTCCTCAATCACGCGGTCGGCATTTTCGGCATCGCCGCAATGGAACAGGCGCAGGAGTGGCGCTGGCTGCTGTGGAAGTCGCTGCCCGGCAGCATCCTGCTCTATGCCGCCTTCCTCCTCCATCTGATCCTCGCCAGCCAACGCATCCTGCGTCGCCACACATGGCGGATGCCGCGCGACGAGGCCTGGCAGATCGCCTCCGGCCTCGCTATTCCGATGCTGGCGGCCGGCCATGTGCTGGAGACACGGGTCGGCGGCTCCTGGTTCGGCGTCGACGAGAGCTATCATTCGGTACTCGCGGGCATGTGGCCGGCGCTGGCTTTCTCGCAGACCCTGCTGCTGCTTGTGACCTGGTCGCATGGCGTGATCGGCATCCATCATTCGCTGCGCTACCAGCGCTGGTATCCCCGCTGGCGCGTGACGGGGCTGGTGCTGGCGATCCTCATCCCGGTCATGGCGCTCGCCGGCTTCGTCGCCTCGGGCCGCGAGGCGGTGGCGAGGTTCGCCGCGAGTGCGAGGACGGACGACCAGCGCGCCGGTCTCGACCAGGCGCGGATGATGCTCGACAGCGGCCTCGGGGCCTTCGGCATCGGTCTCGCCGGCCTCCTCGGCTTCGCCTATGTGCGCCGGCGGTCGCGGGCGACGGTCACGATCACCTATCGCGGCTACGGCCCCGTCCAGGTGCCGCGCGGGGTCTCGGTGCTGGAAGCGAGCCGCATGCACGGCATTCCGCACCCGTCCACCTGCCGCGGGCGCGGGCGATGCTCGACCTGCCGGGTGCATATTCTCGCCGGCGCCAAGGGCCTGCCGGAGGCCTCCGGCCCCGAGCGCATGTTGCTGGCCCATGTCGGTGCCACCGAGAATGTGCGGCTCGGCTGCCAGCTGCGGCCCAATCACGATATCGGCGTGCGGGTCCTCATGCCGGTGCTCGGCCGCCCCACCGCCGATGTCGACACCGAAGCCAATGAATGGGCGCTGGAACGAAACGCCACCGTGCTCTGCCTCGACCTGCGGGCCTTCAACACCCTGACCCAGAACCGGCTGCCCTATGAGATCGCGGTGCTGATCAATCGCTTCGCCACCGAAATGACCCAGGCGGTCGAGAGCCACGGGGGCCATGTCGACCAGATGTATGGGGACGGCCTGCTCGCGGTGTTCGACACCGATGAGAATGTGGGTGCCGGCGCGCGTGCCGCGCTGAGCGCCGTCCGCGACATGAGCCGGGTGCTCGACCTGCTGAACGTGGAGATGCGCGGGGCGCTGCCGATCCCGATCCGCGCCGGCATCGGCGTCCACACCGGCCCCGTCATTCTCGCCCGCATCGGCGATGGCCTGCAGAATTCGGTGATGCGCGCGATCGGCTCCACCGTCGCGCTCGCGGTCGGGCTGGAAGCCGCGTCGAAAGAATTCCTTGCCGATTATGTGATCTCGGCCGCCACCGCCGACGCGTCGGGCTACGACTTCGCCAATCTCGGCATTCGCGATGCGGTGATCGATGCCCACAACACCACCGTGCGGTGCTATGCGATCTCCGATCGATCGGCGCTGGACAAGATCATGGCGCGCCCTGCTATGCTGCGGGTCCTGAACAAGGCAGGAGTATAGAAGCTTGGCGCCCGCGACATCCGAAGAGGTCCTGCGCATCGAGGATCTGCGCATTTCCTTCGAGATGCACGGACACCTCAACGAGGTCGTGAAGGGCGTTTCGCTGCGCGTTCCCGCCGGGCGGACCGTGGCGCTCGTGGGTGAATCCGGCTCCGGCAAGACCGTCATCTCGCAGGCGGCGATGGGGCTGCTGCCCCGCAACGGCGTGATCAGCGGCGGACGCATCCTGTTCAGCGACCCGCTGAAGAACGGCAAGGTGGTCGATATCGCCGCCCTGCCATCGGACGGCACCAAGATGCGCAAGCTTCGCGGCGGGCGCATCGGCATGATCTTCCAGGAGCCGATGTCCTCGCTGTCGCCGGTGCATACCATCGGCAGCCAGATCGAGGAGGCGCTGCAGCTGCACCGCCCGCATCCTCGCAAGGAGGCGCGGGCGGTCACCGAGAAGATGCTCGGCCTTGTCGGCTTCCGCGATCCGCCACGCTCCTACGAGCGCTACCCGTTCGAACTGTCGGGCGGGCTGCGCCAGCGCGCCATGCTCGCCATGGCGCTCATCTGCCATCCGGCGCTGCTAATCGCCGACGAGCCGACCACCGCGCTGGACGTCACCATCCAGGCGCAGGTGCTGAAGCTGATGAAGGAGCTCCAGCGCGACATCGGCATGGCGATCCTGCTGATCACCCACGATCTCGGCGTGGTCGCCAACATCGCCGACGAGGTCGTGGTGGTCTATCGCGGCGAGGTGATGGAGGCCGGCACCGTCGACGACATCTTCCGCCGTCCATCGCATCCCTATCTCAAGGCGCTGCTCAAGGCGTCGCCGGACTTCGACATGAAGGAAGGCGAGCGCCTGGTGGCGCTGCGGGAGGTGGCCGCAGCCGCGCCGTCCCGAACCAAGCCCAGCTTCGACGGCAACAGCGCGCCGCTACTGAGCGTGCGCCACCTGCGCAAGACCTATGGGTCGAAGAGCGGCGGCAGCGTGGTGGCGGTCGACGATGTCAGCTTCGACATCGGGCGCGGCGAATGCCTCGGCCTCGTCGGCGAGAGCGGATCCGGCAAGACCACGGTCGGCAACATGATCATGCGCGCCCGCAAGGCGGATTCCGGCGAGGTCGTGTTCCATGGGGAGGCCGGACCGGTCGACGTGCTCGGCCTCAATTCCCATGCGCTCAAGGGCTTCCGCCCGCATATGCAGATGATCTTCCAGGACCCGGTCAGCTCGCTGTCGCCGCGCATGACCGTACTGGACATCATCCGCGAGCCGATGATCATCCAGGGGCGCGGCGACGCGGCCTATCACAAGCGACGCGCGGTGGAGCTGATGCACGCCGTCGGCCTCGATCCGCGCTTCCTCAGCCGCTATCCGCACAGCTTCTCCGGCGGCCAGCGCCAGCGCATCGGCATTGCACGGGCGCTGGCCCTCGACCCCGACCTCATCATCTGCGACGAACCCGTCTCGGCGCTCGACGTCTCGGTGCAGGCCCAGATCCTCAATCTCCTCAAGGATCTGCAGGCTTCGCTCGGGCTCACCTACCTGTTCGTCTCCCACAATCTCGCGGTGGTGCACTACATGGCCGAGCGCATCGCCGTCATGGCCCGCGGCCGTGTCGTCGAGATCGGCCCGCGCCACGCCTTGTTCCGCAACCCGGCCCATCCCTATACGCGGTGCCTGCTCAAGGCGGTGCCGCTGCCCGATCTCGACCGCAAGCTCGATTTCGATCTCGCCATGTCCGGCGGCACCGCCTCCGATCCCTCGACCTGGCCGGCGGAATTCCGCGGCGGCGAGGGCGGAACCCTGTGCATGATCGATCTGGGTGGCGGACATAGCGTGCTGGCCGCCGAGCGCTGCACCGTCGCCGATATTCGCAGCGCATAGGGGTCGTCATGGGGCGCGGTGGAATTCTGGCTCTGATGGTCGCCCTCGTCGGCACCGGTTTCGCCATGGCGGCGCCTGCCACGAATCCACCCGAACCGCCGATGCTGCGCACCGATGTCGACATCGATCAGATGCCGGCGCTGCCCGACCGCTTGCCGGAACATCCGCGGGTGATCGACCTCACGGCCATGGGCCGCCAGCCCGGCCGCTATGGCGGCACCGTCCGCATGCTGATGGGCGACCAGCGCGACGTCCGGGCCATCAGCATCTACGGCTATACCCGCCTGGTGGTCTTCGACCTGGCGGGCAAGATCGTCCCCGACATCCTGGAAAAGGCCGATGTCGAGGACGGGCGCATCTTCACCCTGCACCTGCGCAAGGGACACAAATGGTCGGACGGCTGGCCCTTCACCAGCGAGGATTTCCGCTATTGGTGGGAGGACATGGCCAATGACGAGCGGCTGAGCCCCGGCGGGCCGCCGTTCCAGCTTTTCGTCAACGGCGAGAAGGCCAAGTTCGAGGTCCTCGACGAGACGACCGTGCGCTACAGCTGGAGCCAGCCGAACCCCGCCTTCCTGCCGGCGCTCGCCGGCGCCCAGCCGCTCGAGATCTTCACGCCGGCGCATTATCTGCGCCAGTTCCACCAGCGCTACGCCGACCCCAACAAGCTCGGCGCGCTGATCAAGCAGGAGCGCGTGAAGGATTGGGGTGCGCTGCACGACCGCATGGCGCGCTCCTATCGGCCGGAAAACCCGGAACTGCCCATGCTCGGCCCCTGGATTCCCCGTACAAAGCCGCCAGCGGAATTTTTCGTGTTCGAGCGCAACCCGTTCTTCCACCGCGTCGACGAGCGTGGCTGGCAGCTGCCCTATGTCGATCGCATCACCCTGTCGATCGGCACCAGTTCGCTGATTCCGGCCAAGGTGGGCGCCGGCGGCGCCGATTTGCAGGCCCGCTACCTGCGCTTCGACAATTACACGTTCCTGAAGGAAGGGGAGCAGCGCGGCAATTACACCGTCCGCCTGTGGGAGCGCGGGGAGGGCGCCTATGTCGCTATTTTCCCCAATCTCAATGTCAAGGATCCCGGCTGGCGGGAGGTGCTGCGCGACACCAATGTCCGCCGGGCGCTCTCCATCGGCATCAACCGGCGCGACATCAACCAGGTGATCTTCTTCGGGCTGGGCCATGAGGGGGCCAACACCGTGCTTCCCGGCAGCACGCTCTACGATTCCAAATATGACCAGGCCTGGGCACAGTATGACCCGGCGCTCGCCGACAAGCTGCTCGACGCCGCCGGGCTGTCCAGGCGCGACGAGGATGGCATCCGGCTGCTGCCCGACGGCCGGCGCGCGGAGATCACCATCGAGACCTCGGGCAACAGCACCGAGGAGACCGATATACTCGAGCTGGTTGCGTATGACTGGGCGAAGATCGGCATCAAGCTGTTCACGCGGGCGACGCAGACCGACCTGCTGCGGCGCAGCGTCAGTTCCGGCCACGCGATGATGACGGTGTGGCCCGGTCTCGACAATGCCATTCCGAGCCCGGACATGTCGCCGGACGGCCTCGCGCCGTCGAACTCCATGCAGTTCCAGTGGCCGCTCTGGGGCCAGTATGTCGAGAGCGGCGGCCGCGATGGTGAGAAGCCCGACATGCCGGCGGCGCTGGAGCTGGTCGCCCTGCAGAAGCGCTGGCGCCATTCGGTGACGGAGGAGGAGCGGCAGGCGATCTGGAAGCGCATGCTGGAGATCAATGCCGACGAGGTCTTCACCATCGGCATCGTCAACCGCGCCTCGCAGCCGGTGGTCGTCTCCAACACATTGAAGAACGTGCCGGAAGTCGGCATCTACAGCTTCGAGCCGGGCGCCTATTTCGGCGTCTACATGCCCGACACGTTCTGGTTCGACGACGGGAAGGAATGAGCGATGCTGCGCTATGTCGTCCGTCGAATCCTGATCATGATACCGACGCTGCTGATTACCAGCGCGCTGATCTTCACCGTCATGCAGCTGCCGCCCAGCGACTATTTCGAAACCTATGTCGCTGAGCTGGCGGCGCAGGGCGAGCATGCCGACATGAGCCGGGTGGAATTCCTCAAGAAGGAATACGGTTTCGATAAGCCATTGATCGAGCGCTATTTCCTATGGGTCACCGGCTTCGTGCAGGGTGATTTCGGCTACTCGTTCGAATATGAGATGCCGGTGCGCGACGTGGTCGGCGAGCGGCTGGCGCTTACCGTGCTGGTCTCGTTCTGCACCATCCTGATGACATGGATCGTCGCCTTCCCGATCGGCATCTATTCGGCGACCCATCAATATAGCTGGGCGGATTACGGCCTCACCTTCATGGGCCTGATCGGCATTGCCGTGCCGCATTTCCTCCTGGCGCTGATCTTCATGTATTTCGCCAATGTGTGGTTTGGCCTGTCGATCGGCGGCCTGATGGACCCGGTCTATTTCAACCAGCCGATGAGCTGGGCGAAGGCGCAGTCGATCCTCGCCCATTTGTGGATTCCGGTTCTGATCATCGGCGCCGGCGGCACCGGCTCGATGGTCCGCTCGATCCGCGCCAACCTGCTCGACGAATTGCAGAAGCAGTATTACGTCACCGCCAAGGCCAAGGGCCTGCCGCCCGGCAAGGCGCTGGTGAAATACCCGCTACGCATGTCGCTGAACTTCTTCGTCTCGCATATCGGCGATGTGCTGCCCTCGATCGTCTCTGGCTCGGAGCTGACCGCCGTGGTGCTGTCGCTCCAGACGACCGGCCCGCTGCTGCTGCGCGCGCTGCAGAGCCAGGACATGTATCTGGCCGGCTCCTTCCTGCTGTTCCTGTCGTGCCTCACTGTGGTCGGCGTGCTGATCTCCGACATCGCGCTCGGCTTCCTCGACCCGCGCATCCGCCTGCAGGGAGGCGCATCGAAATGACGGCGAACGTCTCCGCCCTGCCGCCGCCCGGCGCGCCGCTCGCCCATTACGTCGCCGAAGGGGTGTTCGATCCCCATCGGGCCGATACGCTCACCAAGGCGCAGGAGCGCGTCTATCTCGCCTCGCAGCTCACGCTGATGTGGTGGAAATTCCGCAAGCACCGGATGGCGTTGGCCTCGGGCATCTTCCTGCTGCTGCTCTACGCCTCGATCCTGATCAGCGAAATCCTTGCGCCCTACAATTACCAGACCCGCCACACCGACTTCATCCGCACACCGCCGCAAAGCGTTCATCTATTCCATGAGGGGCGCTTCATCGGGCCGTTCACCTATGGCCTGACCGCCACGCTCGACATGAACAACCTGAAGCGGAACTACAGCGAAAACACCCAACAGGTTCATCCAATTCGATTTTTCTGCCAAGGCGACGGCTACAGATTCTGGGGCCTGTTTGAAGCGAACTTTCACCTGATGTGCCCGGGCGAGGGCGGAACGCTGTTCCTGCTCGGTTCCGACCGGCTGGGCCGCGACATGCTCTCGCGCATCATCTACGGGGCACGGATTTCGCTCACCATCGGCCTCATCGGCATTCTGGTGAGCTTCACGCTCGGCATCGTCATCGGCGGCCTCGCCGGCTATTACGGCGGCATATTCGACCTGATCACCCAGCGCGTCATCGAGGTGGTGCAGTCGCTGCCGCATATCCCGCTCTGGCTCGCGCTGTCGTCGATCATGCCGCCCAGCTGGAGCCCGATCCTGGTCTATTTCGGCATCACCATGATCCTCGGCCTGATGGACTGGACCGGGCTCGCCCGTGCCGTGCGGTCCAAGCTGCTGTCGCTGCGCGAGGACGACTATGTCGTTGCCGCCCAGCTGATGGGGGCGGGCACGCCGCGCATCGTGTTCCGCCATCTGGTTCCGGGCTTCATGAGCCATCTCATTGCCGCCGCCACCATTGCCATTCCGAGCATGATCCTTGGCGAGACGGCGCTGAGCTTCCTCGGCCTCGGCCTGCGCCCGCCCATCACCAGCTGGGGCGTGATGCTGAACGAGGCGCAGAACATCAACATCGTCGTGCTTTATCCCTGGCTCATCCTGCCGGTGGTGCCGGTAATCGCCGTCATCCTCGCCTTCAATTTCCTGGGCGACGGGCTGCGCGACGCCGCCGATCCCTATCGCTGAACCGCCGCGGGCACGCATGTCGACCGTTTCCCGTCTCGAAAAGACGCTGTTCCGCCTGCAATCGCAGCATGCCTGCCTCGCCTGGGCCTTCGAGGAAATAGCCCATCGGTCGGGGCCGGTGGTGGAACTCGGGCTCGGCCTCGGGCGGACCTTCGACCATCTGCGCCGCCACCTTTCCGGCCGCGACATCTATGTGTTCGACCGGATCAACGGCGCCTATGCCGATTGCCAGCCCGACCCCGCCCTGCTCATGCTCGGCGAGATCGAGGAGACGCTGCCGCCGCTGCACCACCGGCTCGCCGGCAAGGTTGTGCTGGCGAATTCCGATCTCGGCTCCTTCGACCGGGAATCGAACCGGCGTGTGGCGGATATGTCGGCACGGCTGCTGCCGCCGATCATGGCGCCCGGCGGTATCGTCATGTCCGATCTGCCGTTGCGCCTCGACGGCTTCGACACCGTTCCGCTGCCGGTCGGCGCCTTGGAAGGCCGCTATTACCTCTACCGACGCCCGGCTTGAGCGCCCAGCGCCGGATCCTCCGCCAGCATCTCCGAGATCGCCACGAAGCGAACCGCGCCCGACCCGAGCAGCCGATCGACCAACTCGTCGAGAAAGCGGTCGATCCAGCCGTCATGCACCAGGTGATGGGTGAGCAGACCGATCGGCTCCAGTTCGCCCGGCCGCGCTGCCAGCTCGTCCTCGATCAGATCCACGAGACGATCCAGCAGTTTCGCCTCATCGGCGAGCCCGCCGCCGCGACGCCACGCAATGGGGTCGAGATGGGTGTTGAACTGCACCATGCCCGGAGCCGCGTAACGGCTAAGGCGTCGGTTGAAGGTCGACAGGGCATGATAGCCGCAGCCGGGCAGGGCGCTGGCGAATGCCAGGTCGACGCGGTTCCAGGGTGGGACGAATACCGGCTGCGCCTTGGAACCGAACAGCGCCTCGACGCGCCGCAGTCCCTCGACGGCCTGCGCCGTCATGACGTCGATCGGACGATGCGGGCCGAATTCGACCTTCTTCTCGCCGGTAGGTGCGTGATTGGCGTGGCTCCAGCCATGAACGAGAATGTCGACCGCGTCGATCGAGGCGACATGGCGCGCCAGGTCCAACGTCGTCCGTGCCGGAATCGCCGCCAGCGAGATCGGAATGCGGCGGTCGATGCAGCGGGCAAGCAGCCGGTCGAGTTCCCCGGTCGGCTCGACCGCATCGTCGTCGCGCCACCAGAAGCGCAGATGCCGTCCCGCCACCTGCGCGCGATGCAGGGCATCATCCAGCCGGTCGAGCGCATGGGCGCGGGCGGCCGACCGCGTGGCCGCCTCGCCGACCAATTGCACCGTGCGGCGCGCCCCATCCCGCGCGATGCCGGACCAGTCCGGGCGCGGTTGCTCCAGCAATTCGGCAGCCGCCATGGCGATGCTCTCGCCATCGGCATTTGCCGTCGGGATCACCCGTGCAAGGCCCCGGCGCTCCAGCTCGGCGGCGCGCAGCGTCTGCTCGCGCTCGCCGCCCTCGGCGAAGGGGACCAGCAGCGCGCGGGCGCCAGCGGCAGCGAGGTCCAGCACGGTATTGTACCCGGCCTGGCTGACCGACAGCGCCGCGCGATCGAGCAGCAGCGGAAAGTCCGGCCGGGCGCGCTCAACGGTCAGGTTCGGTGGCGCCGAGCCCTGCAGCCCGGCGAAATCGGCCTCCGGCACGCCGTGGCCGATGAGCAGCCGCCAGCGGCGCTCGGGCAGCCGCGCCGCGGCCGCGAGCGTCGCACGGGCAAGCGGCAGGCTGGCGGTCGATCCGCCGCCGGACACCACGATCTCGTCCCGCCCGTCGGCGCCGCCGTCGTCGAAAAGCCGGCCGCTGTCATGAAGATAGCCGGTGTCCTGGATTCGCCGCATCAGCTCCGGCGATGTCGGCCAGGAGGCGGCGAGCGGCACCACCTCGCCGTCTCCATGAAACAATACGCCGTCATAATAGGCCGCAAGCCGTTCCAGCGCCGATCGCGCCTTTTCCGGCCGGGAGGGCGGATTGAGGACATCGCGGATCGAGCTCAGCACCGCCGGACGCGGAACCATGGCGTGAGCGCGTTGCAGCACCGCATCGAACTCGCCGCGCAAGGCCCGGCGACCGAACGGATAGAGTTCGGTGATGAGAACATCCGGCCGGACGCGGTCGAACGCCGCGATCAGGGCTTCGGTGCGCGCGGCGAGATAGGCGGCATTCGCCGCACATCCGTCCGGCATCAGCAACGTGGCGAAGTCCGCGCCGACGCAATGGAGCGGCGGCAGCTGGACCATCTCGCAGCCACCGGTATCGATCGTCGCATTCGGCCTGCCGCCAGAGGCCAGCACCACCCGCCAGCCCTCTGCCGCCAGCGCGCGACCGAGCGCCGCCATGCGGGCGAGGTGCCCGACGCCGAGCAGATGGGTGACCACGATCAGGGCCGTTCCGGCGGTCATAGACGGTCTCCGGGAAGCGGAATGCCGGCCTGTCCGAAAGCCTGCCGAACGACCGCCGCCGCTGCCGGCAGGTCGCGTTCCTCGGCGATGAAGCGGGCCGCAGCCGCTCCCATCCGCGCGCGCCGATGCGGATCGTCGATGAGCTCGGCAAGGCGCGCCGCCAGCGCCGCGACATCGCCCGGCGGCGCCAGCAGGCCGGTCTCGCCGTCCCGCACCACGTCCGGGATGCCGCCATAGGCGCCGGCGACGCAGGGCAGGCCATGCGCCTGCGCTTCGAGATAGGCAGCGCCGAACGCCTCGTTGACGCCCGGCCAGACGAAGAGCTCGGCACTGGCGAGCAGGCGGCTGAGGGCAGGGCGCTCCACTACCGCGCCGAGAAAGCGCACCCGCGCTCCAAAGGCGGCGAACAGTGCCTCGACCTCGCGGCGCGCCGGCCCGTCCCCGACCACCGTCAGGCTCCAGGGTCGATCGACGAGGCGCCCGAGGCTATCGGCGAGTTGACCATAGGAGGCGAGCTTGTCGCCCGCGCGCATCATCGCCACGCAGATCAATCCCGGCTCCGTGCCCCGGCCGGGCGGCCGTGGTCCGGCCAGCGGCCATTCGCCGAGATCGAGGAAGGGCCGCAGATCGACGAGACGCTGATGCGCGGGACGCAGCCGCTCCAGCATCTCGCGGTCGAGCCGGGTGGGAGTGAGCACCAGATCGGCGCGATCGATCGCCACCTCGCTGAGGCGATGGCCTTCGGCATAGCTGCCCTGCGCCCGCTTCGGCGCGCGAGAAGCTTCGGCGATGACATAGGGCACGCCGAGCGCCGCCGCCAGGGCAGGGCCGATGAGATCCGGGGCCTTGTAGTAGACGTGGTAGGTGAATACGCAGGCGACCGGATCGCCGCCCGCCTCCGCATCCAATATCCGCGCCACCTCGATCCGCGCCGCCTCCTGCATCCCCTCCCAAATGGCGGGGGAGGGCGTGGAAGTATGGGTGCGCAGCTGCGAAGCCAGCTCGACCTCATAGCCGAGCCGGCGCAGCAGCTTCATGAACAGCCGCGCAATGGTGCGCTCGCCCGACGGAACCGGATGGTCCGGCGGCTTGAGCGGCGCGAGGAACAGGACCCTCATGTCTCGCGCAGCGGAACGGCCAGCGGCCGCATCAGCGCATCGAGCCGCGCGATGCCGGCATCGAAGGAGAAGCCCTGGACCAGCCGCTCGCGTGCAGCCTGGCCCAGCCGCAGCCGCTCCGCCGGCGAGGCGATCAAAGCGGCGAGCGCTTCGGCCAGCTCCACCGGCGCGCGGGGCGGGACAAGCACGCCATTGACGCCATTCTCGATGAATTCCGGCACGCCGGCGAAATCGGTGGAAATGGCCGGCAATGCCTGCGTCGCCGCCTCCATCAACACGTTCGGCAGGCCGTCGCGGTCGCCGTCTCCGGCCGGCCGGCTCGGCAACACGAAGAAATCGGCCTGCCGCATCGCCTCCACCACCGCACCCTGCGCCTGGCTGCCGCGCCATTCGATGCGGTCGGCAAGGCCGAGCTGCGTCGCCTGCGCCTTGAGCGCGGCAAGCAGTTCGCCACCGCCAATATGAACCAGACGCCAGTTGAGCGTCGCCGGAAGCCGCGCCAGCGCGGCAAGGAGGTCGTCGAACCCCTTCTTCTCCACCGCCCGCCCAACCGCCAGCAGCCGTACCGGATGGACCGGGTCGCTGCCGTCCGCCGGCTCGCGGCCCTGCGGAGGCAGGGGGAAGCGGTCGAGATCGAGGCCGTGATAGACCAGCTCCACCCGCTCGCCGTCGCCCGTCGCCGCCACGCGCCGCAGTTCGGACCAGCCGTCACGGGTGCAGGTCACGCCCCAGCGCGCATCGGTAATCTTCTCGCGGCGCTCCCAGTCCGGGGTCGTCCAGATATCCTTGGCGTGGGCGGAGAACGAGAAGGACCGCCCGGTCAGCAGCGCCGCGTAGCGGGTGACCGAGGCGGGCGTGTGCAGGAAATGCACATGCAGATGGCCGATGGCGGGATCGACTTCCTGCGCCAGCACGAGCGCCTGCCCGAGGCGACGGACCCGGCTCGCCGAAAAGTCGCGGCGCAGATCGCGCAGGAACACCGGCAGCAACGACCTCCAGTCAAGCCGCCGCAGCGCATGGACGAAGCCGCGCGCCACACGGCGCGGATCGTCGCGCAGATATTCCGGGAGATAGAACAGCCGGGCGGCGATCTGCTCGTGCATCGGGTGGCGGTGGCGATCGGTCGGGCGCCGCAGCGACCAGATGTCGAACTCGTAGCCGGCGCGCTCCAGGGCGAGGATTTCCTGGGCGATGAAGGTCTCCGAAAGCCGCGGATATCCCTTGAGGACGATGGCGAGGCGAGGGGAGGCATCCTGCCCATGCCGGCTCTGCGCCGGTGCGGTGCCGTCGCCGTTGTTCTGCGTCGTCATATGGTCAGACCCCGACGCCGATCGCCGATCCGCTGTCATGGTCCGGCTTGCGGATATAGGGCTCGAGATGCCGGGAAATGTGGTCCAGCCCATCCAGCAAGCCCGGCATCGACACGTTGGACGGCGAAGGTTGATCGCGCAGCGCCGTCAGCGCGGCGGCCATCTGCAGCGGGTCGCGGGAAGTCGCGCCATGCTCCATCGGGTCTTCCAGCATGCGCACGAGGCCCAGATCGGCGGCGCGCGTGGCGCGGATGGTCTGTTCGAGGCGTGGGCGCGAGCGCGGCACCAGCAGGGCCGGTTTGTCGAGGGACAGGATCTCGCAGAAGGTGTTGTAGCCGCCCATGGCGACCACCGCCGCCGCCCGGTTCATCAGCCGCTCGATCTTCGGGTCGAAAACGATGGCGTCCACCTTGGCAAGCCGCTCGATACGCTGGAGAAAATTGCCGCGCTGGGTGTTCGACAGAAACGGCCCGAAGGCGATGACCGCGGGCAGGGGAATATAGGGGTCCGCCTCATAGGCGGAGATCACCCAGTCGATCAGCCCGGCGCCGTCGGCGCCACCGCCGGTGGTCACCAGGATGAACGGCCCCTTCGCCGAGCGGGGATAGCGCATGGTGGCGAGGCCGCCCGGCACCGAGCGGCGCAGATAGCCGGTATAAATGAGGCGCGAGCGCATTTCCGCCGGCAGCGGTATGCCGTCCAGCGGGCGGTAGAACTCCTCGAGGCCATAGACCAACACGTCGTCGTAATGCTCGGTGAGGGCGCGGATCGCTCCCTTGTCGTGCCACTCGACACGGATCGCCTCGGCACCGTCGAGCACGTCGCGGATGCCGATGACCCGCCGCGTACCCATATGGCCCATCAGCTTCAGCGTCGGCAGCAGTTCGCCGCGAAAGCCGGCCGGCTCCTTGTCGGCGATGAAGATGTCCGGGCGGAAGGCCTCCGCCGTCTGGCGGATCAGCGCCTCGCGGATCGCCGTGACCTGCGGCAGGCCGAGGCGCAGATTGGCGCTGGCATATTCGCCGTCCTCGCTCTTAGCGACGCCCGGCACATGCACGAAATCAATTCCCGGCGCGAAATTGAAGCTGCCGGCGAGCGCGGAACCGCAGATGATCAACACCGACAGGTTGTCGTGAGCCCCGACAAGCGCGTTGGCGATGGCGCGCGTGCGACGGATGTGGCCCAGCCCGTAGGTGTCGTGGCTGTACATCAGGATGCGGGCACTGCCCTTGCCCGACCTGCCCGCCTCCACGATCGCCGGCACCGGCGTACGAGGAAATTCCATCAAACCATCCACTCGCGAACTTCCGTCGGACTCATGCTAGGCGAGGCCTCTGCCATACGCCATCCCGGCCGAGCGGAGGCTGGCAAAATGGTAGGGCGGACCCGTCCGCTCTGTCGAGCGGCCTTGATCTGCCTAACGCAGATTCGATCAAATGTAGATGGCCGAACAAGGGGGATGGCATCCAAGGGGAGGGCATGCACATCCCGCCGCTCCCCGACGGCCTAGCCAAGCGATTTCGCATCCTGCCAGAGCTGCTCCATCTCGTCGAGGCTGGCATCGACCGGATGGCGGCTCTGTCCGGCGAGCGTATCCTCGATATGGGCGAAGCGCCGGGTGAACTTATCATTGGTGCCGCGCAGCGCCGCCTCCGGGTCGACGCCGAGGTGACGGGCGAGGTTTGCAACGGCGAACAGCAGATCGCCGACCTCGGCTCCGGCCGCGGCCCGGTCGCCGGCGCGGATCTCCACCTCGACCTCCTCGATCTCCTCGCGGATCTTGGCGACCACCGGCCCAGCGTCGGGCCAGTCGAAGCCGACCGATGCAGCCTTCTGCTGCAATTTCACCGCGCGGGTGAGGGCAGGCGAACCCACCGGCACTCCTGCAAGCACCCGATGTCCCTCGCCTTCGGCCGGCAGACCGCGCCGCGTCCGTCGCTCGGCACGCAGGCGCTTCTCCTCGACCTTGATCTCTCCCCAGGCGCGGTTGACGGCATCGACGTCGCGTCCGCGCTCGGCGCCGAACACATGCGGATGTCGGCGGATCATCTTGGCGGTGATCGCCGTTACCACGTCGCCGAAATCGAACAGGCCGCGCTCGCGCGCCATCTGCGCATGGAACACCACCTGCAGCAGCAGGTCGCCCAGTTCGTCGCACAGGTCCTCATAGTCGTCGCGGGCGATCGCGTCGGCGACCTCGTAGGCCTCCTCGATCGTATAGGGCGCAATCGAGGCGAAGTCCTGCTCGAGGTCCCACGGGCAGCCGGTACCGGGCGTTCGCAGGGCTGCCATGATCTCAAGCAGGCGTTCGATATCACGGGAGGGGGTCACTATTTTTCCGAGCCTCTATGAGTCGCAGAAGACATATTATGGAAAATAAATCGACATCGCAGGAGACACGCCTCGATACCCAGGCTTTTGTCAGGACGAGGCTATTTTGATTTTCATGCCATCGTGGGCCGGCACCACATTGGCGGGCAGCTCAGCGGCGAGGCGCCGATAGTCGAGGTCGGTATGCAAATTCGTCAGCACGGCGCGCTGCGGCTTCATCCGCTCGATCCAGCCGAGCGCCTCGCTCAGCGACAGATGCGTCGGGTGCGGTGCGTAGCGCAGCGCATCGATGATCCACATGTCCAGCCCCTCCAGGTAAGGCAGGCTTTCGGCCGGCAGGTCGTGGAGGTCCGGGCAATAAGCGAGCGAACCAAAGCGGAAGCCATAGGCGATGATGGAGCCGTGGAACATGCGGAAAGCCGTGGCCTCGATGACGCCGCCGGGTCCATCGATACGGATCGTGTCGCCGGCGGCAAAGCGATGCTCGACCAGGATCGGCGGATAGTCGCTGCCGGGTGGCGACTGGAAGCAGTAGCTGAAGCGGTTGTTCAGCATCGCGGACGTCTCGGCATCCATGAACACGTCGATGCGCCGGCGGTTCAGGATGGTGAGTGGCCGCAGGTCGTCGATGCCATGGGTGTGATCGGCATGTTCATGGGTGAACAGCACGGCGTCGAGCCGGTCGACACCGGCCTCGATCAGTTGCTCGCGCAGGTCCGGGGAGGTGTCGATGAGCACCCGGGTGACCGGACCGCCCTCGCCGTCCGAGCGCTCCACCAGCACCGAGCAGCGCCGCCGCCGGTTGCGCGGCTCGGTGGGGTCGCAGGCGCCCCACCCCTGTCCGACCCGCGGCACGCCGCCGGAAGAGCCGCAGCCGAGGATGGTGAAGGTGAGGGCCATGGCGATGTCGGAACGGAGCTCAATGGGCGCGGGAAAACAGGCGGAAGAAATTGTCGGTGGTCAATTGCGCGATCGCGTCGGGCGACAGGCCGCGCGCATCTCCCAATATACGGGCGGTTTCGACGACATAGGAAGGCTCGTTGCGCTTTCCCCGCCATGGATTTGGCGCCAGATAGGGCGCATCGGTCTCCACCAGCAGCCGGTCGGCCGGCAATTGCGCCGCGATCTCGCGCAGCGGTGCGCCGCTCTTGAAGGTCAATATGCCGGAGAACGACACATAGCCGCCCAGCGCCACCGCCCGGCGGGCAAGATCGGCGCCGGCGGTGAAGCAATGCAGCACGAAAGAGAACGCGCCCTTGGCCGATTCCTCCTCCAGAAGCTGCGCCACGTCGTCATCCGCTTCGCGAGCGTGGATCACCAGCGGCAGGCCGGTCTGTCGCGCCGCTTCGATATGCAGGCGGAAGCCGGCCATCTGATCGCCGCGCGGCGCGTTATCGTAGTGATAGTCGAGCCCCGCCTCGCCGATGGCGACGACCTTGGGATGGTCCGCCGCCGCCAGCAGCTCGGGGAGGGTGACGTCGCGCTCCTCGCCGGCATTGTGCGGATGGGTGCCGACCGAGCAGAACACGTCGTCGAAGCGTTCGGCGATCGCCCTCACCTCGCCCGAGCGCCGCACGCGGGTGCCGATAGTGACCATGCGACCGACGCCGACCGCGCGGGCGCGCGCGACGACGGCATCGATCTCGACGGCGAAATCGGGGAAATCGAGATGGCAGTGGCTATCGACAATCATGCGCTGGCGCTCGCGTCGGGCTCGACATAGCGCGGGAACACCCCGACGGGGGCGGGCAGGATCGTGCCGGCCGCGAGCCGACCCGCCTCCCCCATCGCCTCGAAACCGCGCTTCTCCGCGGGAATCGCGAGGAGATCCAGCAGCTTGCCGGCGCTGTCCGGGATGAAGGGCTGGGCGAGGATCCCGACCTGCCGGATCACCTCCGCCGTCGTCCACAGCACGCTGCCGAAGCGGTCCGGCGCGCTCTTGCGCAGTTCCCAGGGCGCCGAGGCGGCAAAGTAACGGTTGGCATCCGCCACCACCGCCCAGATCACCGCCAGCGCCTGGTGGATCTGCTGCTCGTCCATCGCCTTGCGCACGGATGCCAGCATGGCGTCGGCGCCGGCCAGCATCGTGGCGTCCTCGGGCGAGAGCGTGCCCGGCGCGGGAAGCGCGCCGCCGAGATTCTTGGCGATCATCGACAGCGAGCGCTGCGCGAGATTGCCGAGGTCGTTGGCAAGATCGGCATTGGTACGCGCCACGATCGCCTCGTGGGTATACGAGCCGTCCTGGCCGAACGGGATCTCGCGCAGCAGGAAATAGCGCAGCGCGTCGACGCCATAGGCCTTGGCGAGGTCGAAGGGGTCGATGACGTTGCCGACCGACTTCGACATCTTCTCCCCGCGATTGTGGATGAAGCCGTGCGCGAACACGCATTTCGGCACCGGCAGGCCCGCCGACATCAGGAAGGCCGGCCAGTAGACCGCGTGGAAGCGGATGATGTCCTTGCCGATGATATGCAGGTCCGCCGGCCAGAACCGCTTGAAGGTCTCGCTCTCGGTGTCGGGATAGCCGACGCCGGTGATGTAGTTGGTGAGCGCGTCGACCCACACATACATCACATGGGCGTCGTCGCCCGGCACCGGCACGCCCCAGGAAAAGGTGGTGCGGCTGATGGAAAGATCCTGCAGCCCGCCCTTCACGAAGCTCAGCACCTCGTTGCGGCGGCTTTCCGGGCGGATGAAGTCAGGATGCGCCTCGTAATAGGCGAGCAGCTTGTCCTGATAGGCGGAGAGACGGAAGAAGTAGCTCTTCTCCTCGGTCCACTCGACCGGCGTGCCCTGCGGACCGAGCCGCACGCCGTCGGCGTTCACGCTGGTCTCGTCCTCGGCGTAATAGGCTTCGTCGCGAACCGAGTACCAGCCGGAATAGGCGTCGAGATAGATGTCGCCGGCATCCAGCATCCGCTGCCAGATCGCCTGGCTGGCGGCGATGTGATCGTCGTCGGTGGTACGGATGAAGCGATCATAGTCGACACGAAGCAACTCGTCCATCGCCTTGAAGCGATTAGCATTCTTCGTCGCCCAGTCGAACGGCGTCAGCCCCTGGTTCGAAGCGGTCTGCGCCATCTTGAGCCCGTGCTCGTCGGTCCCGGTGAGGAATCGCACGTCATAGCCGTCCAGCTTCTTGAAGCGGGCGATGGCATCGGTGGCGATCTTCTCATAGGCATGGCCGATATGCGGCGAGCCGTTGGGATAGTCGATGGCCGTGGTGAGGTAGAAGGCGGGTTTCACGAAGCACGATCCTGCGGCAGCCGGACCCGGCGGTCTGCCACCACGCGGTCAGGGACGAACCGCCTCGTGAAGCGACGCGAAGATCCGGAACACAAATGTCTTGCGATCGAGATTGTAGACATCCGCGTCGATCGCGGCGCGGCGAACCTTCTCCCACACCTCCGGCAGGCGTGCAAGGCGCACGCCGGGGCTTTGCACCCTCCCCGTCGCCCGGTCTGAAATCCAGTTCTCGACCGCCGCCATGAAGCTCTCGGCGCCGCCGTCGCGGTCGGCCTGCAGCTTGTCGCCGAGGCTGTGCAGCGCCTTCGGATCGATATGGGGAAGCTGCGCCAGCAGCTCGTTGGTCGCCCGCCGCACCGCGAGCCGGTCGGCGGAGAGCAAAGCCAGAGCCTCGCGCACGCTGCCGCCGCTCGCCTCCGCGGCCTCTCCGAAACGCTCGCGTGCAAGGTCGGGCATATGGCCGGCAAGGTGTTCGAGCGCCTGCATCACCTGCTCCGTCCGCAGGGCGCGCAGTGGCAGCGCGCGGCAGCGCGAGCGGATGGTCGGCAGCAGCCGGCCCGGCGCGTGGCTCACCAGCAGGAACAGCGCGTTCGCCGGCGGCTCCTCCAGCGTCTTCAACAGCGCGTTGGCGCCCTGCGCGTTCATCTCGTCCAGCGTGTCGACGACGCAGACCCGCCAGCCGCCGAGCGCCGCGGTGGAACCGAAGAAGCTGCGCACCCGGCGCACGGTTTCTGCCGGGATAGCAGTAGGTAACTTGCCGGAATCGTTGGGAGTTCGGCGCAGCACCAGCAGGTCGGGATGCGAGAGCGCCGCCACTTGCCGCGATACCGGGTGGTCGGCACCGATCTCCAGCATGCCGGCCGGCGCTCGTCCGCCGGCCAGCGCGAAGCGTGCCAGCCGATAGGCGAAGGTCGCCTTGCCGATGCCTTCCGGCCCGCCGACCAGCAGCGCGTGCGGCAGGCGCCCGGCGTCCCAGGCTTCGCGGACCGACGCCTCCGCGTCGCCATGGCCGATGAGGAAATGATTGGTGCGCGGGGTCGGCGCGGTGCCGAAGCGATCGGCCTCGATGACGGCGTCGCTCATGGCACGTTCCCCTGCACGCTGGCCCTTGCCGGCAGTGCCAGCCGCTCGGCGACCGCGCGCCAGACATCCGCGGCGACGGTTTCAACGTCACGGCGGCCATCGATCACCACGCAGCGCGCCGGCTCCTGCCGCGCCAGCTCCAGGAACGCCTCGCGCAAATGCTTGTGGAAGCTCAGGCTTTCGCTCTCGAAGCGATCGGCGCCGGCGCCCGAACGCGCCGCAGCGCGTCCCAGCCCCTCATCTGCCGGCACGTCGAGGATGATGGTGAGGTTCGGCCGGGTCTCGCCGACCGTCACCGTCTCCAGCGCTCTCAGAATCCCCGCGTCGACCTGGCCGAGCGCACCCTGATAGACACGGGTGGAATCGGCGAAGCGGTCGCAGATCACCCAGCGGCCGGCGGCGAGGGCGGGGCGGATGGTTGCATCGAGATGATCAGCGCGCGCGGCGGCGAACAACGTCGCTTCCGCCAGCGGTCCCAATGGCTTGGCGGCGCCGGAGAGGATGACCTGGCGCAGGATTTCCGCCCCCGGCGACCCGCCCGGCTCGCGGGTGGTGACGACGTCGATGCCTGCCTGCCGCAGGCGTTCGGCCAGAAGCCGCACCTGCGTCGACTTGCCTGCGCCCTCCCCGCCCTCGAACGTGACGAAGCGCCCGGCCCTGGTTCGGCGGGTCGCGCGCGGCCGCAGCGCCACCGGCTCACGACGCGCCGGCATAAGCGCCCTTCAGCTTGCTGTAGCCCTGGCGGGCAAGGCCGACCACCAGTTCGTAGGCTCCGTCGAGCGCGCGGCGCCACAACGGGCCTTGCGCCACGTCCTCGGCCGCGACCAGCGGTACGTCGAGCGCCAGCTGGTCGCCGCGGAACACGCGAAGCCGCCCGAGCTCGGTGCCGGCCGCCACCGGGGCGTCGATCGGGCCCTGATACTGGATCCGGGCGTTGATCCTCTCGTCGCCGCTGCGCGGTACCAGAATGCGGATCGGGGTGCGGCCGACAAGCGGCACGCCGCCGCGCGCGCCGCCATAAAGCGTTGCTTCGCCAACCACTTGGCCCTTGTCGAACAGCAGCTTGGACTCGAAGGCGCGGAAGCCCCATTCGAGCAGCTTGCGCGCGTCCTCGGCGCGCTCCTTGTCGGTCTTGGCGCCCATCACCACGAGGATGAGGCGCTGGCCGTTCTGCACCGACGAGCCGACGACGTTGAAGCCGGATTCCTTGAGATAGCCGGTCTGGAAGCCGTCGGCGCCCAGACTCATGCCAAGCAACGGATTGCGATTGCTCTGGCGGATCTTGTTCCAGAGAAAGTCGCTCTCGGCATAGATCGGGTAAAATTGCGGATAGGTGCGGATGATATGGGTGGCCAGACGCATCATGTCGCGCGCCGTCGTCACTTGATCCGGGTCCGAGAGGCCATTGGAATTCAGGAAGACGGAGTTCGTCAATCCGATCTTCTTGGCTTCGTCGTTCATTTTCTGCGCGAAGGCGAGTTCGTTGCCGGAAATACCTTCGGCCAGCACGATGGTCGCGTCGTTTCCCGAGGGGATGATCGCCCCGCGCAGCAGGTCGGAAACCTTGATCGAGGTGTTGAGCCCGGCGAACATGGTGGCGCCGCCGGAAGGGGCGCCACCACGCCGCCACGCATATTCGCTGACCCTGAACTCGGTATCGAGGGTCAGCCGGCCTTCGCTAAGTTCCCGGAAAACAACGGCTATCGCCATCATCTTGGCAATGCTGCCGGGCGCGGTCCGGGCGTCGGCACCGCGCTCGAACAGCACCGTGCCGCTCTCGTAGTCGACGAGAATCGCCTCCGGCGAGGCGATGGTCGGCGGCTGCGACTGCGCGCGCGCGGGGAGCAGCGCGAGGCCGGAAAACAGCCCGACGGCGAGTATGGTGAGGTGTACGATGAGCCCGATGCGACCGATCGGACCGGGTCCGGCGACGACTTCCGATGACCCGATGCCCGACGACATGTCCGACGACCCTCCGCACAGATCCGAAGAGTTAGCAGCCGGCATCGGCGGGGGCAATCAGCCTCGCCTGCAGCCCGGCCTGACGGCCGTGCGGATCAGTAGAGGCCCTGCCCGGTATTGACCGCGACCGGAGCCTGCGAGGGGGCATAGGTCATGGCCGGCTGCGCGCCGACCACCCAGCCGGCGGCGGCGAGGGACTGCTGGGCCGGACGCGGCGGGGGCGCCATCTGGGCGACCGCCATCGGGGCGGTGGCCGGCGACTTCGGCTTGGCCGCGACGGGGGGCACGGTGACCGGAGCGGCGACCGGCTTCGGGGCAGCCACCGGGGCGGGGGTCGCGGAGGCGGTCTTCACCGGCTTGGCGGCCGGCAGCGGCGCGAAGGCGACCTGCTGGGGCGCCGGCTGCGGCGCGACGACGGCGACCGGCTGCTGGGCCGGGCGGGAGGCGACCCGCACCGGATTGACGGAATAGGCACGCGCCACCACCACCGGCGCGACGACCGGGGCTTCGGCGACGTCCTCGTCGCTGGGCTCGCCGAGCTCGAACGGGCGGCTCGGCGGCAGCGGCACATTCGCCACCGGCGCCGCGGCGGCCAGGCGGGGCAGCACCGGGGCGGCGGAGGCGAGCATCGTGGTCGGGACGACCTGCTGGCCGTTCTCGCGCAGCGTCGAGGCGAGCTGGACGTCGTCGGAGCCTTCCAGCGGCGCGCGGCCGACATATTCCACCCGCACGCGGGCGGTGCCGACGCGCTTGAAGCCGAGCAGGTCGGCGGCGCGCGAGGAGACGTCGATGACGCGGTTGCCGTGATAGGGCCCGCGGTCGTTCACGCGCACCACCATCGAACGGCCATTGGCCATGTTGGTGACCTTCACGTAGCACGGCATCGGCAGGGTGGGATGCGCGGCGGCGATGGAGTGCATGTCGAACACTTCGCCATTCGCCGTCAGGCGACCGTGGAAATCGTCGCCATACCAGGAGGCGAGACCCTCGGCGCGGTACTTGGTGTTCTCGTAGGGGGTATAGACGCGGCCGGCGACGGTATAGGGCTTGCCGACGCGATAGGTGCCGCCGCCCTTGGGAACCGGATCGCCCGGCTTGATCACGCGCGGGCTGGCGGCCACGCCGTATTTTGGATCGATCTTGCTGGAAATCTTGTCGGAGCCGCTGCAATTGGCGACGACAAGCCCGACCCCGACGAGAGCCGCGACGCGGCAGAGTCCCGGAAGACCCGTCAGCGTCCCCTGCGCCGGCTTGCCGCCGGCAGCTCGATCAAGAGCCGATTTCCGCCCCATTCACCCGACCGTTCCGTTGGCATCGCCGCGGCAACCTTTTAAGGCCGGTGCCGAACTCTACTGGCGGATGCGAACCCACTTTCGGGACATCGGTACACGCACCCGATCCCCCACTCCTTATGGCACAGGAGGCTGTCCGAGTGCGGCGAAAATGCGGCCAACATTACAACGTGGTAAACAAACGGTAAGCTGGCGTTCAGGAAAGCCTTGTGTTTTCAGGGCCGGAGGCCGCCCCGGCGCAACACTCCAGGGCAACCTCCCCCGCCGCCTCCAGCCCTCGGACAACGCCCTCGGACACCCGCGCTCGGGCGAGCCCCATCCCGAGAGCCTTGCTCATCCTTCGGTTCGGCCGCTCGAAAGCCGCCATTTTCGCCCTCATGCCCGGGGCGAGCCCGGAGATGAGGGCATATTTGAATTCCCGGTCGGTCCCTCAGGCGACGGGCCCTGCCCCCGCCGGCAGCACCACGACCCGCGAGCCGGCCGGGACGCGCCGGTACAGGTCGATGATGTCCTGGTTCATCAGCCGCACGCAGCCGGACGACACCATGGTGCCGATGGTCCAGGGCTCGGTGGTGCCGTGCAGGCGGTAATAGGTGTCGCGGCCGTCGCGGTAGAGATAGAGGGCGCGCGGACCGAGCGGATTGGTCGGCCCGCCGGCCAGCCCGTCCCGATAGGGGCCGTAGCGCTCCGGCTCGCGGGCGATCATCGACGGCGTCGGCGTCCAGCGCGGCCATTGCGCCTTGCGGGCGATCACCGCCTCGCCCTGGAAGTTGAACGCCTCTTCCCTGCCGACCCCGACGCCGTAGCGGATCGCCCGGTTGCCCTCGCGCACCAGATAGAGGAAGCGCCGGTTGGGATCGACCACGATGGTGCCGGCCGGATCGGTGCCGCGATAGGCCACTTCCTGCCGGAAGAACGCCGGGTCGACATCCGACAGGTCCACCGCCGGTACCGGAAACGGCTCGTCGTCGATCGGCCCGTACATGGCGAGGATGCGCGGATCGATGGCCGAGCTGGCGGCCATCGGGGACGGCGTCCGGCCCTGGGTGGCGCAGCCGGCAAGAAACAGGGGAGCACCGAGGAGGGCGGCACGACGGGTCAGCAGCATGATTGTTGGGGCCTCTGGGTGAGAGTCTCGGAACGTCGGGAGAGCCGAACGCAGCGGCAGCAAGCCTGATGGCCGGCGCCATGTCCATATGTTATGATGTGATTGTGATCATAACCGCTGGATATGAAGATGTGGTGTGAATGGACCTCTCGCTAGCCTTGCGCGCCTTCGTCCGCACGGTGGAGAAGGGGTCGGTCACCGGCGCGGCGCGCGACCTCGCCATCTCGCAGCCGGCGGTGACGAAACATCTGCGCAATCTCGAACGGCATGTGAACGCACGTCTGCTTGAACGCTCGGCGCGGGCCATGCGCCCGACCGCGCAGGGACAGGCGCTCTACGAGGCCTCGCGCACGGCGCTCGCCTCCATCGACGCGGCGCTGGAGGGCGTGCGGCGCGATACCGGGCGGCTGGAAGGCACGCTGCGCCTCTTCGCCCCCGCCTGCCTCGGCGCCCAGTGCGTGCATCCGCTGCTGATGGAGTTCCAGCGGCTTCATCCGGGCATCGCCGCCGATCTGGTTCTCGACAACCGGCAGGTCGACCTCGTCTACGAGAATTTCGACCTCGCGCTGCGCTATGGAAGGCCGGAGGAGCGCGACCTGGTGGCACGGCGGGTCGGCACCGTGCGGCGGGTGCTGGTCGCCTCCCCCGCCCATCTCGCCGCCGCCGGCCCGATCGACACGCCGGAGCAGCTGGCGGCGCGGCCGATCGTGGCGACGACGACGGTGCTGTCCGACCGCGACGGGCTGACGCTGCTGCACGACGCCGGGACCGTCGAGCTGACGGTGCGGCCGCTGCTGCGCACCAATGCGGCGCAGGTGATCGTCGCCAGCCTCAAGGCCGGGCACGGGCCGGGGCCGGTGCAGACGCTGCTGGTGGCGGACGAACTGGCGCGCGGCGAACTGGTGCGGGTGCTGCCGGACTACGAGGTGCGGCCGAGCGAGCTGTTCCTCAGCTTTCCCTCGACGAGGTTCCTGCGCCCGGCGGTGCGGGCCTTCGTCGACTTCATCGTCCCCCGCCTCAAGGAGGTGGAGGGGATCGACTGAGGCGGGCCGGAGCCGGGCTTCCGAGCGCTGCGGCTCAGTGAGGCGCGGCCATGCCGGCCTGCAGCCGCTGCGAAGCCCAGCCCGCGACCGAGCCGAGAGCGCCGGCGCCGCCCAGCTCGGCGAGCGCCGCCACCGACGGCTCGACATGCGCGGCGAAGAAGGCGATGAGGCCGAGGAACCAGGCCGGGATATTGTCGAGCATGCGGATGGCCCGCATCGAGACGACCAGCATCGCCACCACGAAGACGACCAGCGCCAGGGCCCATGGACCCATCATCGGCATCAGTTCCCGCAGGGCGAGGACGGCCATGGCGCCGAACAGAAGCCCGCCGATGAGGCAGAGCCAGGTATGGAGGCCCTGCCGGCCGGAGATCGGCCGGGTGAAATAGGCGACCCAGCCGACGAACATCGCCCAGGGCGCGAGGCCGAGATGCAGACTGGTGAACGCCGCGGTCGAGGCGACCGCCGCCGCGACGGCGCCGAAGCCGACGAATACCAGGGGCGCCTTCCAGCGCGAGGCGGGTGCGGATAAGTCGGTCATTGTGCTTGCTCCTGACGGTTTGGGAGGGGGCGGCCGGAGCGCTGGCCCGTCCGGCCGCCCGATAGGCCGGTCAGCCGGCGACGCGCGGCCCGAGCAGCGCCTGGAGATCGATGTTGCGGTACATCTCGCGGCGCATGCGGTCGGCGACGGCGTTCACCACTTCCGCCCCATCCTGGGACGGGTCGACATGCACCCGGAACGGGCGCTTGCCGAACGGCGTGTCGACCACGCGCACGATGGCGCGGGCGACCTCGGCCGGATCCGCATCGGCGGGCTCGAGGCCGGCGAGGCCCTTGAGGGCCTTGTCGGCGATGCCGGCATAGGGACCGGCCTCATATTCGGCGGCGCGAGCCTCGTCGGCGGGCTTGCCGGAATGGGCGAAATGGTTGGTGCCCTTGGTGAAGGCGCCGGGCACCATGATGGTGGTCTCGATCCCCCACAGCGCGAGCTCGGTGGAATAGGACACCGCGAGCGCGTCCATCGCCGCCTTGGCGGCGAAATAGGGCGAGAGGAAGGGCGGGGTGCCGCCGCGGGTGGAGGAGGAGCCGACCCACACCAGCAGCCCCCTGCCCTGCCGGCGCAGCTGGGGAAGCGCCGCCCGGTTCACCCGCTGCGTGCCCAGCACGTTGACGTCGTATTGCTGCATGAACTGCTCGGGCGTGAACGCCTCGGCGGGGCCGAACACCATGTGGCCGGCATTGTGGACGATGACGTCGAGGCGACCGGCCTCGGCCAGGACATGGGCGACGCCGGCGTCGGCGGACGCGTCGGACTGCACGTCCAGTTCGACGCTGCGCAGATCGGCGCCTTCGGCCTTCGACCATTCGGCGATTTCAGCCACGCGAGCCGCGTTGCGACCCTCGGTTTCACGCATCGAGGCGTAGACGGTATGGCCGGCCTTGGCGAGCGCCTGGGCGGTCATGAGGCCGAAGCCCGACGAGGCGCCGGTGACGAGAACGACATGCTTTGACATGGGGATTGTCCTTCAGGAATGATGGGCTGGCGGGCGGAGCGCGGGATCAGATGATCCCGCCGTTCACGCGCAGGGTCTGGCCGTTGACCCAGCCGCCGTCGGGGCCGACCAGCAGCGAGACGGCCGCGGCGATGTCCTCGGGCTGGCCGAGGCGCTCCAGCGGGGCGAGCTTGGCCAGACGGTCGACGACCTCCTGCGGCTTGCCGTCGAGGAACAGCTTGGTCGCGGTCGGGCCGGGCGCGATGGCGTTGACGGTGATGTTGCGGCCGCGCAGCTCCTTGGCGAGGATGCTGGTCATCGCCTCGACCCCGGCCTTGGTGGCGGCATAGACGCCATAGCTCGGCTGCAGCATGCCGACGACGCTGGAGGAGAAGTTCACGATCCGCCCGCCGTCCCGCAGCCGCCTGGCCGCCTCGCGCAGCGTGTTGAAGGTGCCCTTCAGGTTCACCGCGATCTGGCGGTCGAACAGCGCGTCGCCGCTGTCGGCGATGGTCGCCAGGTTCATGATGCCGGCATTGTTGATCAGCACGTCGACGCCGCCGAAGGCCGCTTCGGTGCTGTCGAACATGCGGCGAACCGCCTCGACGCTGGAGATGTCGGCCTGCGCGGTGACGGCGCGGCCGCCGGCGGCCTCGATCCGGGCGACCAGCGCCTCGGCCGGCGCGGTGCTGCCGGCGTAGTTCACCACGACGGTGAAGCCGTCGCTGGCGAGGCGCTCGGCTACCGCCGCGCCGATGCCGCCCGAGGCGCCGGTGACGATCGCGACCTTGCCGGCGGCTTTGGTGAAATTGGTGGTCATTGTCCTGCTCCTTGCTGTTCGCCGGGTGTCCGGCGGGTGTGATGAGACAATGCCCGTTCCAATGAGCGAGATAATCAGGCATAAATCGGCAACACTATCCGAATAGGCGAACAATGGATCGTTTCGATGCCATGCGGGCCTTCACCCGCATCGTGGAGCGCCGCAGCTTCACCAAGGCCGCCGAGGACCTCGGGCTGCCGCGCTCGTCCGTCACCGATGCGGTGAAGGGGCTGGAGGCGCGGCTGGGGGTACGCCTGCTTCAGCGCACGACGCGCCAGGTCAGCCCGACGCTCGACGGCGAGGCCTATTACCAGCGCTGCCTGGCACTGATCGCCGATCTCGAGGATGCCGAAGGCGCCTTTGCCGGCGCCAAGCCGAGCGGCCTGGTGCGGGTCGACGTGCACGGCACCCAGGCCCGCCACTTCCTGCTGCCGGGGCTATCGCGCTTCCTCGACACCTATCCCGGCATAAGGCTGCATATCGGCGAGGCGCATCAGGCTCTCGACATGGTGCGGGAGGGCTTCGACTGCATCCTGCGCGCCGGCCCGCTGAGCGACAGCCCGCTGATCCGCCGCAAGCTCGCCGAACTGCGCCGGGGCACGTTCGCCAGCCCGTCCTATATCGCGCGGTTCGGCACGCCGCGGACGCCGGACGATCTCGACAACCATCGCATCGTCGGCCTCTTCGCCGCCGATGCCGCCGCCGTCAGCCCGTTCGTCTTTCTCGACAAGGGCAAGGAGCGGCAGGTGACGCCGCCTTCCGTCGTGACGGTGACGGGGGCGGAGACCAACGTGGCCTGCGCCTGCCAGGGGCTCGGCATCATCCAGGTGCCGCGCTACCGCATCGAACCCGAACTCGCCGGCGGCGCTCTGGTCGAGATCCTGCACGACTATCCCCCGACGCGGCTGCCGGTGCATGTGCTCTATTCGCACACGCGCCAGCTCTCCCCGCGCGTGCGCGTCGTCATCGAATGGATGGCCGAGCAGTTCCGGGCACGCGCCGCCTGAACCGGGCCGGCGGCTCAGGATCGACGGGCCGGCATCGTCGTCGCGACGCGGCTCACGCTTCCCGCCGCCGCACGCAGCGAAACCCGATATGGCTCATCGAGCTGTCGACCGGCTCGGCGTGGCGGGCGGCGGGCCGATAGCGTTGGCAATAGCTTGGCGCGCACAGATGCGAGCCGCCCTTGACGACCTTGCGCGGAATGCGGACGGCCGGCTGCGAGGGATCGTAGCTCGCCTCCTCCGGGCCGCCGCGCGGGTTCTGCGGCACGCAGCAGGCCTTCGGCGCCTCCTCGGGGTGGCGCGTCGACCAGAAGTCGGCGGTCCATTCCCAGACATTGCCGATCATGTCGTAGAGGCCGTGGCCGTTCGGCGGGAACGTCTTCACCGGCGAGGTCCGCTCGAAGCCGTCGAGCGCCAGATTCTGGAACGGGAACTCGCCCTGCCAGGTATTGGCCATCTGCCGTCCGCCGGGATTCAGCTCGTCGCCCCAGGCGAACTCGGCGCCGTCGAGCCCGCCGCGCGCGGCGAACTCCCACTCCGCCTCGCTCGGCAGCTCCTTGCCGGCCCAGCGTGCATAGGCCTCCGCGTCGGCATAGGCGACGTGCACCACCGGATGCTCGTCCAGCCCCCTGGTCGACGAGCCGGGGCCATAGGGCCTGCGCCAGGAGGCACGGAAGCGGAACGCCCACCACTGGCTCCAGTCGCGCAGGTTCACCGGATGATCCGGCGGACTGAAGACCAGGGAACCCGCCCTGAGCATCTCCGGCTTCGCTCCGGGATAGTCCTTCGGGTCGGGCGGGGTTTCGGCCACCGTCACGTATCCTGTCGCCTCGACGAAGGCGCGGAACCGGGCATTGGTGACCGGGGCGGCATCGATGAAGAAGCCGGCCACCGTGACGCGATGGGCCGGCCGCTCCTCCGGGTAATGGCGGTCCGATCCCATGCGGAAGGTGCCGCCGTCGATCCAGACCATCTCGTCGGCGGCGGGCGGGGCCTTCGTCAAACGCTGGCGGCTCTCCCGGTTCATGGCACCCTCGTCATTTCGACACGGCCAGGGGAAAGGCCACGGTGACATAGCCCGCGGTACCCTCCAGCCGGTTCACGGCGTCGAACTCGCGATAGACCTTCAGCCGGGCGGAGACCGGCGTCCGCCCGAGCTCGAAATTATAGGCGACGGTTCCGCCCAGGGCCGTGACCTGTCCCTCGAAAGCACCCAGTTTCGCGCCGGGGCCGCTGTCGGCGGTGATCTGGTTGTAATAATAGCCGACCAGACCGACCGAGAGCTGCTTGGTCAGCGCCTTGGTCGCCGCCCATTCGACATGGAACTCGGTGCCGGTCGTGTAGTCGGTCACGTCGTTGGTGCCGTTGAAGGTGAAGCCGGCGGCGGCGGAAAGCTCGATGCCGCTCGACGGATTGAGCCACGTCACCGCGCCCGAGATGTCACCCGCCCAGCGATGGAAGGCGAGATTGGCGATCTCGCCCTCGCGATAGTCGCCGACCGGGATGTTGAGCAGGCCGGTGACGTTCCAGTGCCAGTCGCCCGCGTGCCAGCCGAGCGCCATCGACGCCACGGGGTCGCCGAAGATGCTGGCCGCGTCCTCGACGCCGACCTCGACCGGGGCGAAACCGGCGGGGGCGAGCAGCACGTCGGCGGAGACGTCGGGCCGGCCGAACGGCACGATCACGCCGATGGCGAGATTGCCGCCGAGCACCTCCTGCGGCAGCACCCAGCTTCCGGTCAAGAAGTCCGCCCAGATCTGCGCGCCGACATCGGCGATGATCTGTCCGCCGGCGGGAAAGCGCTTATTGCCGCCGCCGCTGCCGCTGTAGAAATAGACGTCGTTCTGGATGTAGAGGCCCGGCGGCGGGATGTAGCCGGCCATCGGCCCGCGTCCGCCGAGCAGGTAGAAGCCGACGCCGTTCTCGGCGGCGTGGGCGGGCGCGGCGACGGCAAGGAGAAGAGCGCAGAGGGCGGCATGGCCTGCCCGAGCGCGGGTCGATCCGTGAACCATGGCAGCCTACCCCCTCTACCTTTGCCGGCGGGACCCGAGGCCCCGCCCGCTATCGCCGGAGATTCCCAGCCGGCCCGCCTTCGGCGCCGCGCGGCCGCATGGAGGTCACTGGGCCGGGTTGACCGGCGGGGGAAGCATCGGGAATGCCCGTTGCAGCGCCCTTCCGGCTTTGATTTCACGCATTTTCCCTTCCATGACATTCGCCGGATTGAACGAGGGCGGGAAGGAGCGCGGCGGGAACTCGTCGAAGGTGGCCACGAACTTGAACACCTGGTCCATCATCCCGTAGGCGGACCCCACATGGTTGAGCTGCCAGTCCCAGAAGGTGTTGGAGGTGATATCCGCCCGCTCATAGGGGTCCTGCATGAGATTGAAGATCTTCTGCAGCCGCAGCGTGGTGAAGGGCTCGGCCCAAACCTGCATGGTGCCCGGCGCGCGCTGCTCGGAGAAGACGTATTTGTAGTCGCCCTGCCGCATGCCGACGAGAAGGCCGTCGTCGTCCGAGTAGAAGAACTCGGTGCGGCGGCTCTTCGCGTCATTCTCCCGGCCGATCTTGCCGGTGACCGTGGTCAGGAACTGCGATTGGTCGAAGCCGTCAAGGTGGACCTTGTACTCCACGCCGTTCAGCGTGCTGCCGGCCTTGAGCTCCTCGACGATGTTCGTGTCGCCGCCGATCGCCGCCAGCGTCGGAAGCCAGTCGTTGTGGCTCATGATCTGGTTGGTAACGGTGCCCGCCGCGATATGGCCGGGCCAGCGCACCAGCATCGGCACCCGGAAGGCGCCTTCCCAGTTGGTGTTCTTCTCGGACCGGAACGGCGTCATGGCCCCGTCCGGCCAGGTGTTCATATGAGGGCCGTTGTCGGAGGTGTAGACGACGATGGTGTTGCCGGCGATGCCCATGTCGTCGAGCGATTTCAGGATGGTGCCGATGGTGTCGTCATGCTCGATCATGCCATCGATATATTCGCTGTCGCCATGGGTGTACCGGCCGCGATGTTCCGGCCGGACATGCGTGCGAAGATGCATGCGCGTCGCATTGAACCAGACGAAGAACGGCTTGCCGGCGCCGTTCTCGCGCCGCATGAAATCGACGGCCGCGGCGGAGGTTTCGTCGTCGATGGTCTCCATGCGCTTCTTGGTGAGGGGGCCGGTATCCTCGATGGTCTGCTTGCCGACCCTGCCGAAGCGGGGATCGGTCGCGGGATCATCGACGTCGGTCGCCCTGGTCCTGAGAACGCCGCGCGGACCGAATTTCGCCAGATAGGCCGGATCCTTCGGATAGTCGGGAAGCTCCGGCTCCTCCTCGGCGTTGAGGTGATAGAGGTTGCCGTAGAACTCGTCGAAGCCGTTGACCGTGGGAAGCGTGTCGTTGCGGTCGCCGACATGGTTCTTGCCGAACTGCCCGGTGGCGTAGCCGAGACTCTTCATGACCACGCCGACCGTCGGATCCTTCTGGCTCAGCCCCATCGGCGCGCCGGGAAAGCCGACCTTGGTGAGGCCGGTGCGGATGCCGTGCTGGCCGGTGAGGAACGCGGCACGTCCCGCCGTGCAGCTCTGCTCGCCATAATATTGCAGGAAGCGGATGCCCTCGTCGCCGATGCGATCGATGTTCGGCGTGGCGTAGCCCATGACGCCGTCGCTGTAGGCGCTGATATTGGCAATGCCGATGTCGTCGCCGAAGATGACGAGGATGTTCGGCTTGGCCGCCGGCGGCGATGCCGGAGCCTGCTGCGCCGAGCTGACGCTCAGTCCGCATGCGAGACTCGCGGTGACGATCGCCACCGAGGTCAACAATCTTCCGATCCTCATTCTGTCCTCCCTGATTGCGTGCGCTGGAGCGGCACGACGTCGTTCACGGTCGCCCGCTGCCGCAGCACCACCCGGCGAGTGATGTGGCCGGCGGTGACGTGGTCGGTGGAGATGGCGGCGGCAGCCGCGCAGGGATGGCCGCGCCGGCGCGCGACAGGGCCCGGCGCCATGCCGAGGATGATAAAAACGCCGGCCGCCGACCCGATCGCAAGCACGGGGACGACGATGGCGAACACATCCAGAGCCGTCATGACCGACCTCACTTATGACGGCACGCCCTTGCGGAACCTAAGCCCCGATTGCGCGCATGGCGATCGGCGGGATTGGGAATCTCAAGGCTCCACCTGAACCATACCGCACGGAAACGGCAAAAAGTCCACGCGCGCCTCCCCTTTCCACAATCCGTTACCGAATATCGTGAAAGTAACAAACTGCCTCCGAGGGGTATATTCTTCGAATTTCATAGCATCGTGAAGAAACGCTTCCCGGTGGGCGGATTTCCATTGGGGATCGCGGGGTACCGGCTCGGGCCGGTCCTGCCCTCCGGCCAAGCGGGCGGTACCGTCGAGCGCGCGGGCCCACGCCTGGCAGTTCGACCGGGAAGAGACGGGCACGCCCGTCGCGGCGGGACGCATACCCGGCAAAGAGATGGTGCGGGCGGCCGGAATCGAACCGGCACTCTGTTAAGAAACGAATTTTAAGTCCGTTGCGTCTACCAGTTTCGCCACGCCCGCATATAGTCAGCGTATAATTCGGCAAGAACCGGATGACAACAAAAATTACGGAATTGCCTATCCGGCGGCGCTATCGACCCTATTGCGGGACGCCGTTTTATTTTCCCTGACGTTCATTACCAATATATCAAGCAAATTGCTGGCGTGAACGACATGGAAACACTCGATCATTTCAATGATCGCGCGCCGATGCTTGGCGCCTTCCCCTATATCCGCACCGGCGTGGAGCCGGAAACGGACATCGGCCTGCCGGTCTCGCCACGTCCCCGCCCAAGGGGCTGCCCAAGGGACCGCCCAAGGGGCCGCCGCGCGCGGATACTGGAGGCGCCGCCCTCTCCTCAGCTCAGCCCGGCGATGAAGCCAGTCTCGTCGACATAGATGTTCTCCGCCGCCGGATGCGAGGGCAGGCCCGGCATGGTCATCACGTCGCCGCACAGCGCCACCACGAAGCCCGCCCCCGCCGACAGCCTGACCTCGCGCACCGGCAGCACGAAGCCCTCCGGGGTGCCGCGCAGGCCGGGATCGGCGGAGAAGCTGTACTGCGTCTTGGCCATGCAGATGGGCAGGTCGCCATAGCCGAGCCCTTCGAACTCGCCGAGCCGCTTGAGCGCGGAACTGTCGAAGGCCACCGAGCCGGCGCGATAGATCCTGTGCGCGATGGTGTCGATCTTCTGCACCAGCGACAGGTTGGAATCATAGAGCGGCCGGAACGCGGACGGCCCGTCGGCGAGCCGCACCACCGCCTCGGCGAGGCCGAGCGCGCCGGCCGAGCCCTCCGCCCAGTGCGAGCACAGATGCACCTCGGCGTCCACCGCGGCGCAGGCGTCCTCGATGGCGGCGATCTCGGCCGGGGTGTCGGAGGTGAAGCGGTTGATCGCCACCACGACCGGCAGGCCGTAGGACTTCATGTTCTCGATATGGCGCACCAGATTGCCGGAGCCGACGCTCACCGCCGCCGGGTTCGAAGGCCCGAGATCCTTGTGGGCGATGCCGCCATGCATCTTCAGCGCCCGCACCGTGGCGACGATCACCACGGCGGACGGGGCGAGCTCCGCCTGCCGGCACTTGATGTCGAGGAACTTCTCCGCCCCGAGATCGGCGCCGAACCCGGCCTCGGTGACCACGTAGTCGGCGAGGCCGAGCGCGGTGCGGGTGGCGATCACCGAATTGCAGCCATGGGCGATGTTGGCGAAGGGACCGCCATGGACGAGGGCCGGCGTGCCCTCCAGCGTCTGCACCAGATTGGGCTGGAAGGCGTCGCGCAGCAGCGCCACCATCGAGCCGGTGACCTTCAGCTCGGCGGCGGTGATCGGCCGGCGCGCGCGCGTCTGCGCCACCACCATGCGGCCGAGCCGCTCCTCGAGGTCGTCGAAGGAACGGGCGAGGCAGAAGATCGCCATCACCTCGGAGGCGACGGTGATGTCGAATCCGTCCTCGCGCGGGAAGCCGTTGGCCGGCCCGCCCAGGCCGACCGTGACATGGCGCAGCGCCCGGTCGTTGAGGTCGACCACCCGCCGCCAGTTGATGCGGCGCGCGTCGATATCGAGCGCGTTGCCCCAGTAGATGTGGTTGTCGATGGCGGCGGCGAGCAGGTTGTGCGCGGCGCTGATGGCATGGAAGTCGCCGGTGAAATGCAGGTTGATGTCCTGCATCGGGATGATCTGCGCCCGCCCGCCGCCGGTGGCGCCGCCCTTGGCGCCGAACACCGGCCCGAGGCTCGGCTCGCGCAGCGCGATGGCGACCTTGTGCCCGGCCCGCGCCAGCGCGTCGCCGAGACCGATGGTGGTGGTGGTCTTGCCCTCGCCCGCGGGGGTCGGGTTGATGGCGGTGACCAGGATCAGCTTGCCGTCGGCCCTGGCCTCGGCGACGCGGGCGACCTCGAGCGCGATCTTCGCCTTGACATGGCCATAGCGGAACAATGCCCGCGGCGGCAGGCCGAGCCGGGCACCGACCTCCTCGATGGGAACCGGGGTGACGGAGGCGGCAATGGCCGCATCGCTGTTGGGATCGATCTTACGTGCGCCCCGTTCCATCACCGCTCCCGCTATCCAATTCCCGCCGCCTTAGAGCATGATCGTGCGAACATGCTCAAGGCCGTCGACCCGCGCCTGACCTCTCGTCGTCCCGGCGATCGCGCACGGCTGCAGGAGCCTCAGGCCGCGCGGGTGCGTTCGCCGAGAATGGCGACGAGCATCATTCCGCCGATGACGCTGACATGCTCCATCACGAAGAAGAATTCGAGCTGCGCGCGCTCGCCTTCCATCGTCCAGAAATGGTGGGCGATCGGAATGGTAAGCACGGTGAAGATGCCGAACGCGCCCGCGCCCAGCCAGGTCGCGCGGTTGAGCAGGATGAGCGCCGAGCCGACGATCTGGGTGACGATCGTCAGCACGGCGAAGAACCAGGGCGGGTTGAGCCCGAAATGCGCCATTTCCGCCACGGCCGCCGGGAAATCGACCAGCTTGGCGATGCCGCTGCCGAGGAACGGAACCACCAGCAGGAGGCGCGCGAACAGGAAGGTGACCGGCGATCGCAGGATCGCTGAAACGATGGCGGGCGTCATCGGGGAATGCCTTGTCCCAGGAGTTGCAGGGAGACAAGCTCGAATAGCGTAACGGCCTCGTGATTGCGAGGGGTTCGGATACCGTTATTGACGCCGGGGAAAGCTGCGGCTGCCGGCGAGCGGCGCCGCCGGATCGGCCGGGTTCGAGCCGGAAGAGGGCGGCTCGGCGGCCGGGCCGTCGGCCTGGGCACTCCCGGCCGGTACCTCGGCGGCGGGAGCCTCGTCCGGCTCGGCATCGTCCGCTTCCCGCGCGGCCTTGGCCTCGGCGATGAAGGCGGCGGCATTCTTCTTCGCCTCCCTCACCGAATCGCCCAGCTCGCGGGCGAAGCGGTCGAGGTCGAGTCGCAGCCCGCCGAGCGAGGGGCGCTCGGTTTCCGACGCATAGGCCACCATGCGCAGCGACAGGCCGAGATCGGAGACGAGGTCGGACATGAAGCCGTCGGCCAGCTCGTGCTGGTCGGCATAGGCCATCAGCATGTCGTAGAGCGCGGCGCGGTGGGTGTCGTAGAGCTCGTCATAATCGTCCGGCACGTCGTCGTCGGGCGGCGGGTTGCCGTAGAATTCATTGCCGCTCATCGCGGGCACTCCTCAGGCGACGCCGTCGCGGATGGGCGGCTGGAAGGACAGGCCCATGTCCCAGGGGAAGTAGATCCAGGTATCCTGGCTCACTTCGGTGATGAAGGTGTCGATGACGTCGCGCCCGAGCGGCTTGGCATAGACGGTGGCGAAATGCGCCTTGGGCAGCATGGCCCGAACCAGGCGCGCGGTCGAGCCGGTGTCGACGAGGTCGTCGATGACCAGAAGGCCGCGCCCGCCCTCGCCCGCCGCATCCAGCACCGTCTGGGCGATGGGCTTCAGCACCAGCGTCTCGCCCTGGTTCTTGTAGTCGTGATAGGAGGCGATGGAGACGGTCTCGATCAGGCGCAGGCCGAGCTCGCGCGCCACGATCGCCGCCGGCACCAGCCCGCCGCGGGTGATGCAGACGAGGCCGCTATACGGACCGAATCCCGACAGCCGCCAGGCGAGCGCCCGCGCATCGCGGTGGAACTGGTCCCACGAAACGGGAAACGCCTTCTGCTGACGTTCATCGGACATGTCGTGCCTCCTTCCGGCGGACGTGCGCGCCGGCGCTTGCGCGGATCAATAGCGGGTGTGGCGGCGCGGATGAAGGGGGCGTTTCGCGGAAATCGCGGGAGGCTCGACAGGATAGGCGGGCAGGACCGCCGGGTCACCGGCCTGCGCGGGCCGATCCGGCGGCGATCGTCACGTCGTACGCGCCCGGCGACAGTCGGTGCGGAGCGGAGGATGACGCCGTTCCGGGCCTTGAGCGCTTGCGCCGGAAGCCGACGGCAGGGCCGAGCCGGATGGTGCGGGCCGTGGCGATGCCGCTTTGGCCCGGCCGGCACCGGCCGTGGCGAGAGCCGTCCGGCGAGCCGGACCTCTTGCCCGCGCCCCCGCCTGCGCCATGATGGAGGGCGGGTCACCCGACCGCCCTCCTCTTCCGGGGCCGCCCATGCAGCACATTCTCTCCGCGTTTTCCGCCCTCGACCCGTTCATCGCGCTCGGCGTGTTCGTCGCCACGGCGGCGACCGATGCCTGCTACGTGGCCTTCACCTCGGCCGTGGTGGCGCGCAAGCGGCTCTCCGCCGCCAACTGGTCGAGCGTCTGGTACATGCTCTCGTCCTTCGCCGTGATCAGCTACACGGAGAACTGGGTGTATGTGGTCTTCGCCGCCGTGGGATCCTGGGTCGGCGCGTTCCTGTCGCTGACCCTGCTGCATCGGCCGGGACAGGCGCCGGCGCCCATCGGCTCCTCCCCGCCGGAGTAGCGCGGCGACGGGGCCCGAACCGGACCCGAAGCTATTTGCCGGGCAGCTTGTATTTCTTCGCCGCCTTGCCGGCGGCGGCGAAGACTTCCTTGGCCTCCGCGGCGGTGAATGCTTCCGTCGTCTCGTTGTCCGTTATGCCGCCGGCGGCGGCCGCCGCCAGGATGAAGGCCGACGCCTCCTGGGCATTGGCCGCCTCGGTAATCACCAGGAAATCGTAGCGACCGAGGGTGACGTAGAAGTGCAGCAGCTTCGCGCCGCTGGCCTCCACCAGATTGCGGACGGCCGGCAGGCGATCCTCGGGGTGGGCGACGAGGTTCTTGATGGACTCGGCCGAGTAGCGGCCGCGCGTGACGTAAATCGGCATCGGACTTCCTCCCAGGTGCGACCGGGGCTCTCAAGCGCCGGTAACGGGGTCGACGGTGATCCCCGGCACTGCTTCCGTCATCTGCTGATTGCGCCCAGTGCGCTGGTCGGGAGCCCCACATCGCTGGTCGGAACGTAATGGCGGGCTGGCCGATCATTACCCGGCAGCACGTCCGGCCGGCCTCCGCCCGACGGGTCTTGTCGCGCTGCGGGCGGGACGCGGTCCCCGGCGACGCCTATGCAGCTCAGTGACGGATCAATTGGGCCGTCGCACCGATGCCTCTGCGCAGACGATGCCGGGTGCGCGGAGACGCGACGAATCGATGGCCGCCGGTCCGGGCGTCCGCGTTTCGAGGTCTGGATGATCGGCGCCGCAGGAGACCGACGCTCGCCCTAATGAGACCGTGCGGCCACGGCGTTGAACGGCGGCCTCGCTTGGGAAGCCGCCCCCTCACCTCACCAGCGCCGCCAGCATCGCCCGCACGTCCGCCACCGCGGCGGCGAGCGGGGCGGCGTCGCGCGAGCGCACCACGAGATTGGTGTTCGGCCGGCCGAGCTCGTCGGCGAAGGGATAGGAGCCGATCGACACATCCGGGTGCGCCTTGGCGACCGCGGCGAGCGGGCCGCCAATGTCGCCCTCCTTGGCGTCGGCCCGCAGAGTCTCCGACAGCATCACCCGGCCGGTCTTCAGCTTCGGCGCCACCTCGTCCAGCATCGCCTGCATGATCGAGGGCACGCCCGCCATGACGATGACGTTGCCGATCCAGAAGCCGGGCGCCTTGGAGATCCTGTTGGCGACCAGCGCCGCCCCGTGCGGGATGCGCGCCATGCGCAGGCGGGCCTCGTTGAGGTCGGCCTCGGGGATGCGCTCCAGCAGCATGGCGCGGGCCTCCTCGTTCACCGAGATGTCGACGCCGAACGCCCTGGCGACGCTGTCGGCGGTGATGTCGTCATGGGTCGGCCCGATGCCGCCGGTGGTGAAGACATAGGTATAGCGGGTTCGCAGGGCGTTGAGCGCGGCGACGATCTCCGCCTCGACGTCGGGCACCACCCGCACCTCGCTCACATCCACGCCGATGGCGGTGAGATATTCGGCGATATAGCCGATATTGCGGTCCTTGGTGCGCCCCGACAGGATCTCGTCGCCGATGACCAGAATGCCCGCCGTGATCGTTTCCTGCGCGCTCATGCACCGATTCCTTGCCGATCGCGGCGTATCGGGCGCCGCATTCGCCGCAAATGCGCGCAAACTCCGCCGCAGGCAAGGGCAGCGAGCCTTCCTATTGGGCAAAATCGAGCCATTCCACGCAATATCGTCGTCGGTACCCGGCCCCCCCTTCCGCTGGCACGGCGTTTGTAGCTAACTTGCCTGAGTTGGGGAGTGAATTTGCCACGATGACGGTCGCGTTCGACGAAATGACCAATGCGGACGGCAGCGTTCGCGCCGCCTACACCGCCCTCGCCCGCTGGCTGAGCAACGTTCCGCCCGACGTGCTCGACTATCGCCGCAAGGAAGCCGAGTTCATCTTCCGGCGGATCGGCATCACCTTCGCGGTCTATGGCGACAGTGACGCCCAGGAGCGGCTGATCCCCTTCGACATCATCCCGCGCATCCTGACCGGCGGCGAATGGACCCGCCTGTCGCGCGGGCTGGAGCAGCGCACCAAGGCGCTGAACCTCTACATCAAGGACGTCTATTCCAGGCGCGACATCCTCAAGGCCGGCATCGTGCCGGAGGATCTCGTCTACCAGAACCCGGTGTTTCGCCCCGAAATGAACGGCCAGAAGGTGCCGCACGATCTCTATGTGCACATTGCCGGCATCGACGTGGTGCGCATCGACGCCGACACGTTCTACGTGCTGGAAGACAATGCCCGCACCCCCTCCGGCGTCTCCTACATGCTGGAGAACCGCGAGATCATGATGCGGCTGTTCCCAGAGCTGTTCGCGGAGAACCGCGTCGCGCCGGTGGAGAACTATGCCGACGAATTGCTGGCGACGCTGAAATCGCTGGCGCCGACCACCGCCACCAGCGACCCCGTGGTGGCGGTGCTCACCCCCGGCATCTACAACTCGGCCTATTACGAGCACTCCTTCCTCGCCGACAAGCTGGGCGTCGAGCTGGTGGAAGGGCGCGACCTGTTCATCAAGAACGACGTCGTCTACATGCGCACCACCGAGGGGCCGAAGCGCGTCGACGTGATTTATCGTCGCCTCGACGACGACTTCCTCGACCCCCTCGCCTTCCGCCCGGACAGCGCGCTCGGCGTGCCCGGCCTGATGAGCGCCTACAATGCCGGCAACGTCACGCTGACCAATGCGGTCGGCACCGGCGTCGCCGACGACAAGGCGGTCTACAGCTACATGCCGGACATCATCCGCTTCTATCTCGGCGAGGAGCCGCTGCTGAAGAACGTGCCGACCTGGCGCTGCCGCGAGCCGGACCACCTGAAATACGTGCTCGACAATCTGCACGAGCTGGTGGTGAAGGAAGTGCACGGCTCCGGCGGCTACGGCATGCTGATCGGCCCGCGCGCCGACAAGGCGCAGATCGAGCTGTTCCGCGCCAAGCTGAAGCAGGACCCCAACAATTTCATCGCCCAGCCGACGCTGGCGCTCTCCACCTGCCCGACCTTCGTCGACGAGGGCATCGCGCCGCGCCATGTCGACCTGCGGCCCTTCGTGCTGACCGGCTCCGACCGCACCCGCATCGTGCCGGGCGGGCTGACGCGCGTCGCCTTGCAGGAAGGCTCGCTGGTGGTGAATTCCAGCCAGGGCGGCGGCACCAAGGATACCTGGGTTCTGGAGGAAAACTGAGGCCGGCGCGTCGCGCATCTCCCCCGCGAGGGGGAGGAAGAAGCGAGTGAGTTGAGGGGGAAGATCGATGCCGATCGACGCGATGTCCATGGAGACATGGCTGGCCTTCGCCGCCGCCTCGGCGGTGCTGCTCGTCATTCCGGGGCCGACCATCCTGCTCGTGGTCTCCTATGCGCTCGGCCAGGGGCGGCGCGTCGCCCTGCCGGTGGCCGCCGGCGTGGCGCTCGGCGACTTCACCGCCATGACGCTCTCCATGTTCGGGCTCGGCGCGCTGCTCGCGACCTCGGCGGTGCTGTTCACCGCGTTGAAATGGGTGGGCGCGCTCTATCTGATCTGGCTCGGCATCAAGCTGTGGCGCGCCGGGAGCAGCCCGCTGGTGGCACCGGCGGGCGGCGCCGGCTCCTCTTGGCGGATGCTCGCCCACGCCTGGGTGGTGACGGCGCTCAATCCCAAGAGCATCACCTTCTTCGTGGCGTTCCTGCCGCAGTTCCTCGACCCTGCCCGGCCGATGCTCGGGCAGATGGCGGTGTTCGAGACCACCTTCCTGGTGCTCGCGGCGCTGAACGCCTTCACCTATGCGCTGGTGGCCGGAAGGCTGCGCGGCGCCATCGCCAATTCCTCCGTCGTCACCGCCGTCAACCGGGTCGGCGGCTCTCTTCTCATCGGGGCGGGCCTTGCCACGCTCGCCTGGCGGAACGCCAAATAAAGCGCGGGTCACATGCTTTCACGTACAGCCGACAATCTCTACTGGCTCGCCCGCTACATGGAGCGGGCGGATTGCCTCGCCCGTCTCCTCGATGTCACCCAGCGCCTCGCGCAGCTGCCGGTCGCCTATGGCGGCTCGACCAATGAATGGCGCTCGGCGCTGCTGACCGCCGGCTGCGCCGACCTCTACAAGCAGGTGCACGGCGAGGAGGCCACCGAGCAGAAGGTGATCTCCTTCCTCGCCTTCGCGCCGGAGAACCCCTCCTCCATCCGCAACTGCTTCGAGATCGCCCGCACCAATGCGCGCTCGGTGCGCACCGCGCTGACCATCGAGATGTGGGAGACCATCAACTCCGCCTGGCTGGAGCTGAAGCGCTATTCCACCAAGGACATGACCCGCGAGGAGTTGGCGCGCTTCCTGAGCTTCGTCAAGGAAACCTCGCTGCGCTTCGACGGCGCCGCCTACCGCACCATGCTGCGCAACGATGCGTTCTGGTTCTCGCGGGTGGGGATGTATGTCGAGCGCGCCGACAACACCGCGCGCATCCTCGACGTGAAATATCATGTGCTGCTGCCGGATTCGGAGCATGTCGGCGGGCCGCTGGACTATTTCCAATGGTCGTCCATCCTGCGCTCGGTCTCGGCGCTGACCTCGTTCCACTGGGTCTATCGCGAGAGCGTGAAGCCCTGGCTGGTGGCCGACCTGTTGATCCTCAACGCGCAGATGCCGCGCTCGCTCACCAGTTGCTATCAGAACATCTCGCGCTATCTCGACGATATCGCCGCCTATTACGGCCGGCAGGGAACCTCGCAGCGGCTCGCCCGTTCGACCTTCACCCGCCTGTCGAACAGCCGGATGGACGACGTGTTCCAGACCGGGCTGCACGAATATATCGAGACCTTCGTCTCCGAGAACAACCGCCTCGGCGCGATGGTCACCGAGCAATATCTGCTGTGACGGGCGCCGTGCCGTCCCCGCTCCCCGTCGCCGCTTCTCGCCTCGCCTGCTCCCTTGCGTGACCGCCGCCTCCGAGCCGCCAACCGGTTTTCCCATGCGTATCCATGTCAGCCATGCGACCGTCTACCGCTACGAGCCGCCAGCCAACGGCGCCATCCAGATCCTGCGGCTGACGCCGCGCAGTCATGACGGGCAATATGTCGTCGCCTGGCGCATCGACGTGTCGGAAGGCTGCCGGCTGCAGGCGCACGAGGATGCCTTCGGCAACCTGACCCACAGTTTCGCCGTCGACGGCCCGCTCACCGAATTGCGCGTGCTGGTGGATGGCGAGGTGGAGACGCAGGACACCTCCGGCGTGGTGCACGGAAGCATCGAGCGCTTCCCGCCCAGCCTGTTCCTGCGCGAAAGCGAACTCACCGTTTCCAATCCCGCCATGCGGCAATTCGCCGAGGCGGCGGTGGGCGCCGAGCCGGACAGGCTGGCGCGGCTGCACCGGCTGATGGAGGCGCTGTCGGAGGAGATGACCTACGACCCCGACCCGACCGTCGTCTCCACCAAGGGGAGCGAGGCCTTCGGCCTGAAGCGCGGCGTCTGCCAGGATTTCGCGCATGTCTTCATCGGCTGCGCGCGCCATCTCGGCGTCCCGGCCCGCTATGTCAGCGGCTATCTGGTCGGCGACGGCGCCAGCGCCGAGCAGGGCGCCGGCCACCAGGCCGGCCACGCCTGGGCGGAGGCGCATGTGGAGGGGCTGGGCTGGGTCGGCTTCGACGCCGCCAACAATCTGTGCCCGACCGATGCCTATGTGCGCGTCGCGGTGGGACTGGACTACCTCGGCGCCGCGCCGGTGCGCGGCAATCGCTATGGCGGCGGCGACGAAGTGTTGTCCGTGGCGCTCACCGTCGATCAATCGAGCCGCCAGATCCAAGGCTGATATTGCTCGCCCACAAAGCGTCCCGCTATAAGGACGCGCTTGAAACACGCGCCGCTGGGCGCCGGGGGAAGTGCCTTCCATGACCTATTGTTGCGGTATATTGGTGCGTGACGGGCTCGTCATGATCGCGGACACCCGCACCAATGCGGGCCTCGACAACGTGTCGACCTTCCGCAAGCTGCATATTTTCGAGGAACCCGGCCGCCACGTGATGGCGCTGGCGACCGCCGGCAACCTGTCGATCTCCCAGGCGGTGATCTCGACGCTGCAGGAAGGGCTCGAAAACGCCGAGACCGGCGAGAAGGACACCCTCGCCAGCGCCACCAGCATGTTCCGCGCCACGCAATTGGTGGGCCGCGCCATCCAGCACGTCCACGACCTCTATGGCGAGGGGCTGAAGGAAGCCGACGTGCGATTCGACGTGTCCTTCCTGTTCGGCGGGCAGGTGGACGGCGGACGGCTGCGGCTGTTCATGATCTACGCCGCCGGCAATTTCATCGAATGCACCAACGACACCCCGTTCCTGCAGATCGGCGAGCACAAATACGGCAAGCCGGTGCTGGACCGCTCCATCACCTACGGCATGGATATCTATGACGCCTTGAAGTCCGGGCTGATCTCGATGGATTCGACCATGCGCTCGAATCTCGGCGTCGGCATGCCCATCGACATCCTGGTGGCACGGCGCGATGCCGGGCAGTCGGAGCTCAATTACCGGATCGAACCCGGCGAGCCCTATTTCCACGACCTGCGCGAACGCTGGTCGGCGGCGCTGCGGGCGGCGCATAACGGCATTCCCCGTCCGCCCTATCGCTGAGCTCGATCAAAAAGCCCGACCGACATTCAGGTGCCGATCGAGCTTTAGTGAAGCAACCGAAGATATTCTGGCACACCGCGATCAGGTGAGCAGATAGAGAATGATGATGATCGGAATCGGAATGCCGATGAGCCACATCAGAATAGCGGGCATTGCTTGAGTCCTCCCTGAGGTTCCGAGCTTTCCTGCTTCGATAACACTCACCGGGCCGGTCAGTTCCCCCGTCGATTCCGCGAAAGGCAGGATGCCACCATGACCGAGACCGCGAAAATCGCCCTGATCACCGGTGCCGGCACCGGCATCGGCAAGGCCGCCGCCCTTGCCTTGGCCGCCGACGGCTTCATCCTGGCGCTGGCCGGACGCCGCCGCGAGCCGCTGGAGGCGCTGGAGGCGCAGATCGGCTCCGCCGCGCATGTCCTGCCCGCCGACGTGAGCGACAAGGCGTCGGTCGACGCGCTGTTCGCCGAGGTCGGCGTACGCTTCGGCCGGCTGGACCTGCTGTTCAACAATGCCGGCGGCTGGTCGCCGGGGAGCCCCATCGAGGACGTGCCGTTCGAGGACTGGCAGCGGGTGGTGAACGTCAACCTCACCGGCGTGTTCCTGTGCACGCAGGCGGCGATCCGGCTGATGAAGGCGCAGGACCCCAAGGGCGGGCGCATCATCAATAACGGCTCGATCTCGGCGCATGCGCCGCGACCGCTTACCGGCCCCTATACCGCGACCAAGCACGCGGTGACCGGCCTCACCAAGCAGGTGGCGCTGGAAGGGCGGGCGCACAACATCGCCTGCGGGCAGATCGATATCGGCAATGCCGACACCGACATGGCGGTGAAGATGAAGACCGGCATCCTGCAGGCCAACGGCCAGATCATGGTGGAGCCGACCTTCGACCCCGCCCATGCCGGACGCGCGGTCGCCTACATGGCGGGCCTGCCGCTCGACGCCAATGTGCTGACCATGACCATCATGGCCACCGCCGCGCCCTTCGTCGGCCGCGGCTGACGGATCAACCGCGCGGCCGGCGTGGCGCCTCGTCCATCTCGATCCCGGAGCTGAGAAGCTCGCCGATCGGATAGCCCTCGAAGCGCTTCACCGTCTTGGTCACCACATAGGTGTAATAGACCGAGATGCCGATCTCGCGGGTCAGGAGGTCCTCGATGATCTCCTGATAATGGGTGATGTTGCGGGCGATGATCTGCAGGATGTAGTCGATGCCTCCGCCCACCGCGTGGCAGGCGAGGATTTCCGGGATCGTCTTCACCACCTGCTCGAACCGGGCGAAATGCGCGCTGGTGTGGTGCTGCAGGGTGAGCGTGGTGAAGATGAGTTCCGTCTTCACCAGCCGGGCGAGGTCGATCTCGCCGCGATAGCCCCTGACATAGCCGGCCTGCTCCATCTTCTGCAGCCGGTCCCAGCAGGACGACAGCGACAGGCCGATGGCGGAGGCGAGCTCCACCTTCTTGATGCGGCCGTTCTTCTGCAACAGGGCGAGGATGCGCACATCCACCGCGTCCAGTCTGTCACCCGCCATCGCTCTCTCCCAGGCTGACAGCGCCGACGCGCTCAGCCGAAACTGCGCTCAAGCCAGGCTTTTGGCAAAGCCGGTACGAAATTTCCGTCGCGGCCGGTCATGTCGTCATTGGCGACCATCGCGTTGAGGATGGCCTCCTCGACGCTGTGCACGACCGCATCGAAGAACCGATCGATATCGGCATCCGGCACGAAAGCCGCGTTCATCAGCCGGCCGGAAGCCGCCGTCGCCGCCGCTCCGTTCGCCGTTGAGAAGGCCAGAAAGATGTCGCCCGAGGAATGGTATCCCAATCCGCCGGTCCAGGCGACGCCGAGCGGCACGCGCCGGGCGAGGCGCTTGAGCTGATGCGGCAGGAACGGCGCATCGGTGGCGATGACGGCGATGATGGAGCCTTTTTCCGCGCGCGGGGTGCGCTCGATCGGCTTCGGCTCGGCGAGCTCGGCGCCGCAGCGCCGGCCGCGAATGACGAGATTGTCCCGCCGGCCGAAATTCGCCTGGACGAAGGCGCCGACGGTGAAGCTCGCCCCCGCCCAGTCGACCCGGCGCGAGGCGGTGCCGGAACCGCCCTTGAACTCGAAGGCGATCATGCCGGTGCCGCCGCCGACGCTGCCCTCCTCGACCGGCCCCTCCGCCGCCCCGTCGACGGCGGCGAAGACATGCGCGTCGCGGACATGGAAGCCGTTGATGTCGTTGAGGAAGCCGTCATAGGTCTCGGCGGCGACCGGCAGGCCCCAGGCATCTTCCATCGCCCCCGGCAGCCGGGCGTTCATCCAGCGCAGCGTGGCATCGCGGGTGACGCCGCAGCTATGGGTGTTGGTGATGGTGATCGGGAAATTGAAGGCACCGATCTCCTCGATGATGTGCGAGCCGCTCATCTCGCCATTGCCGTTGGCGCTGAACAGCCCGGCGAAGACCGGCGTGGCGAGCGCCTCCCGCGGGCGCGGCAGGATGGCGGTGACGCCGGTGCGCACCGGCCCCTGGCCGACCACGAGCGGCCCCTCCCCCTCGATCAGCGTCGCATAGCCCACCGCCACGCCCGGCACATCCGTGATGGCGTTGTTCGGCCCCGGCATCCCGTCGAAGGGGATCGCGAAGCGACGGGCGCGCGGCAGGCCGGCAGGGGTGAAACGATGGCTGTGCGGAATCATGACTCGAAGTTGTAGAGCCGTTTGCTATCCGATGGAATGCGCTTCGGGATAGGAAAGTTCTATCTATTCAATAGTTTGGACCTCATGGTCCGAACCGACGGATCGGATGCAATCGGGCTTTGGATCGGATTCTACCCTACTTGAGCACCGGCGCCTCGTAGAACGGCACACGCTCCACGCGTGGACGCCAGGTGCCGGCGGCCTCCAGCGCCCGCACATGCGCGGCGATCTCGGACAGGGTGGCGAACCATACGCCGCCCTTCGCCTGCGTATGCTCGATCAGCGAGCGGATGGCGAGCGCCTGCGCCGGGCGTCCGCTCACCGCGGGATGCCAGACCGACACGAACAGGCCGCCGAACTCCCAGAGCGCGTCGAATTCGGCCTTGAACACCTCCAGCGCCCGCGCCGGCGGCGAGATCGTCATCACGTAGTCGAAGGCGCGGCTCGACACATATTGGTTGTAGTCGTCCACCGAGGCCGGAACCGGCAATTCGACCAGCGTGCCCTTGCCGTTGTCGAGCAGGATCGGCACGTCGTCGGCGAAGGTGGAGGAATCATAGGCGAATCCGTTGGCGATCAGCAGGTCGAAGGTGACGCGGGACAGCCCGTAATAGGGCGCCCGATAGCCCACCGGCCGCCTACCACAGAAGCGCTCGATGATCTCGCTGCCCTGCAGCAGCGTCGCCAGTTCCTCGGCCTCGCCCTGCTGGCTCGGCCATTCGTGGAAATGGCCGTGATGACCGATCTCCGCGCCGGCCTTGAGCAGGGCCTCGACCGCGGCGGGATAGGTCTCGATCACCCAGCCGGGCACGAAGGCGGTCAGCGGGATGCCGGCACCGGCGAACAGCGCGGCGAGGCGCGGCGTGCCGACGAACGGGTCGTAGCGCATATGGGCGAGCTCGTGCGGCATGTCCACCGCGCCGGCACGATGGGACGCGTGGACGACGCTGTCGGCATCGACATCGAAGCTGAAGGCGACGGCGCAGCGCGCGCCATTCGGCCAGGGCGGCGGATTGGCGATCATCACGGGTCCTCAGCTGGTGCGCACGCCGCCGTCGAGGAACAGCGCGTGCAGATGGCGAGTGTCGACCTCGGCGACCGGCACGTCCAGCGCCTCGCGCCCGCGCACCAGCACGCAGACGCGGCTGGCCAGCGACAGCGCCTTGGCGACGTTCTGCTCCACCAGCAGGATGGGGATGGACAGGCGCCTGTGCACGTCGGCGATCGCCTCGAAGACGAGATCGACGGTGGCCGGGGCAAGGTCGCTGCTCGGCTCGTCCAGCAGCAGCACCGAGGGGTTCAGGAGCAGCGTCGAGCCGATGGCGAGCATGCGCCGCTCGCCGCCGGACAGGTTGCCGGCGAGCGCCCGGCGCCGTTCCTTGAGACGCGGGAACAGCGCGAACACCTTCTCCACCTCGCGCTCGAAGGTGCTGGGATGGATATAGGCGCCCATGCGCAGATTGTCGGCGACGCTCATGTCGGCGAAGACATTGCGGGTCTGCGGGACATAGCCGAGGCCGGCCGCCGCGCGGCCATGCGCCGGCAGCGCGGTGATGTCGCGCCCGCCGAGCGCGATGCTGCCGGCCCGCACCCGGGTGAGGCCCATCGCGGTCTTCAGCACCGTCGACTTGCCCGAGCCGTTGGCGCCCAGCACCGCCACCACCTCGCCGGCGCGCAGCGTGAGCGACAGGTCGTCCAGCACGGTGATCGGGCCGTAGCCGGCGGTGAGGTGCGAGAGGGTCAGAACGTCCATCGGCGTATCCATTTCCCTGGGCGTATCCATTTCCTGGACATATCCTTGCCCATCCTCACGCCGGCATGCCGAGATAGGAGCGCACCACCCGCTCATCGGCGCGGATCTCCGCCGGGGTGCCGGAGGCGATCAGCTCGCCGGCATCGAGCACGAAGACCCGGTCGCAGACATTGGCGATCATGTCCATGTTGTGCTCGATCAGCAGGATGATGCGTCCCTCGGCCTTGAGCGCGTGCAGCAGCGCCGCCTGCTGCTCGATGAGCACCGGATTGACGCCCGCCGCCGGCTCGTCGAGCAGCAGCACGGCGGGATCGGACATCAGCAGCATGCCCATGGTGAGCAGCTTCTGCTGGCCGCCGGAAAGGCTGCCGGCAGTGTCGTTCGCCTTGTGGGCGAGGCCGAGCCGGGCGAGCATGGCATCGGCGCGCCCGGCGATCTCGGCCTCGCGCGCCTTCACCTTGCCGGGGCGCAGGAACAGCGCGGCGACGCCCTCCCCGCACTGGTCGCGCTCGCCGGCCATCATGTTCTGGAACACGGTGAGCCGGTGGGCGAGGCGCGGAATCTGGAAGGTGCGGCCGATGCCGGCCTGCGCCACCCTCTCCGGCCGGCCATAGGGCAGCGGCCGCCCCGACAGCGTCACCTCGCCGGAATCCGGGACATAGACGCCGGCCACCACGTTGAGCAGCGTCGACTTGCCCGAGCCGTTCGGCCCGATAATGCCGGTGATGCTCGCCGGCGGCGCCTCCAGCGACACCGAGCGGAGCGCCTGGAAGCCACCGAAGGCGAGGCTGACGTCACGGACGCTCAGCATCGCGGACCTCCTTCTTCTCCGGGAACAGGCCCTGCGGGCGGAACAGGAACATCAGCACCAGCACCAGGCCGAACAAGGCGAGGCGGCCGTTGGCCAGCACATCGGGCCTGAGGTCGATCCAGCCGGCGACGAAGCGCGAGGACACGCTCATCAGCTGGATCACCGCCGCGCCGACGACGACGCCGAGATTGTTGCCCGGCCCGCCGAGGATGAGCGCCGTCCAGACGATGAAGGTCTCGGTGACGGTGAAGCTGTTCGGCGCCACGTAGCCGATGATGTGGGCGTAGAGCACGCCCGCCGCCGCCGCCATGATCCAGGCGATGATCGACACCGCGCGCTGGTAGCGCACCGGGTTGCGGCCGAGCGTGGCGGCGAGCACCTCGTCCTCGCGCAGCACCTTCAGCATGCGGCCGAACGGCGACGCGGCCACGCGGTGCGAGACCAACCACGCCGCCAGCAGCAGCGCCAGCGCGGCGGCGAGCGCGACGCGCGGATCGGCGAAGCGCGGCACGCCGAGCCCGTCGGCGCCGCCGGTGAGGTCCGGCGAGTTGAGCGCGGTCAACCGGAACAGCTCGCCGGCGCCGAGGGTGACCAGCGCCCAGTAATCCTGCGACAGGCGGCGCGTGGGGATGAGCACCAGCAGCGCGACCGCCGCCGCCGCCGCGAGCCCGACGAGCGCCCCCACCGGCCAGGGCACATCGGCGCGGGCGGCGATGGCGGCGGCATAGGCGCCGAGGCCGAAGGGCAGGATCTGGCCGAAATTGACGAGGCCGGTCAGCCCGAACTGGATGTTCAGGCTGAGCCCGAGCACCGACCAGACGGCGATGATGGTGAGGCAGTAGATGGTGAAATCGAGCATGCCCTCACCTCCCTTGCAGCGGCGACAGGCGCGGGCGCAGCAGCAGCACCACCACCAGCGCCAGCACGGCGACATAGTCGCGGAACTGGGTCGGAATCTGCCAGGAGGTGCCGAAGGGCGCGCCGAAATCGATATAGATCAACAGGTTCTGCGCCAGCGACAGAATGAGCGCCCCGGCCACGGCGCCGAACACGTTGGACAGGCCGCCAATGGTGACGGCGGCGAAGACCGGCAGCAGGATGATGAGGTCCATGTTCGGCTGCAGCCGCGTCTCCATGGCGAGCAGCGTGCCGCCGACGGCCGCCAGCGCGCCGGAGAGGAACCACATCAGCCGGATCAGCCTATCGCCGGGAATGCCGCGGGTGACCGCGAGATCGGCATTGGAGGCGAGCGCGCGCAGGCCCGAGCCGATGCGGGTGCGGTTGAGGAACAGGTGCAGCAGCACCATCAGCGCCGCCGCGACGACGACCACCAGCACGTCCAGCGTGGTGAACACCGCATCGCCGACGATGACGGCGTCGGTGGAAAGATCGAACACCCGCGCCGCGCCGCCATAGGCGATGGCCACCACCGCGCGGATGAACAGCGCGACGCCCCAGGAGACGATCATCCGGCCTTCCGGCGTGATGTCGCGCAGGCGGCTGAAGACGAGGAAGTCGACCAGGACGGCGAGCAGGCCTGTCGCCACCGCGCTCATCGCCATCGCGGCCGGCAGCGGCACGCCCGGCAGGGCGGCGAAGCTGTAGGTGAGATAGCCGCCGACCACGGCGAACTGGATATGCGCGAAATTGGCGAAGCGCAGGATCGAGTAGCAGAGCGCCACGCCGACCGCGATCACCGCGATCATGCTGGCATAGACGAGCGAATTGATCAGGACCTGGAGCACGAGCGGCGACGGCTTCCGTATCTGCGGACAAGACGGGGCCGCCCGGCGCGAGCACGAGGCTCCGCCGGACGGCCATCGAAAGGATTATGCGTCAGTTGCGGCTGCCGGTGGTGACGAACTCGCCGGCCTTGTACTCGATGACGTCGAGCGGCGGGTCGATGCGCTGGTCGCGCGCGTCCCACACGATCTTGCCGGTGGCGCCGTCATAGGACTTCACCGCTTCCGGCATCGCCTTGGCGATGGCGGCCGGGTCGGCGCCGGCGGTCTTGATGGCGGCGGCGAGCACCATCAGCGCGTCATAGCCGTAATAGACATGCGCCATCATGTCGGCGGTGCCGTTGAACTTGGCGGCGTATTTGTCGGCCACCGCCTTGCCGGCCGGCTGCGCATAGCCGCCATTGTCGACGCCGAACAGCTTGCCGCTCATCCAGTCCTTGTTCTCGATCTCGAGGATCGAGGGATAGGCGGCGTACCACTTGGCAGTGATGCCCAGCTCGCGGGCGGCGCGCAGCGCGGCGCGGGAATCGTCGCCATAGCCGGCGGTGATGATGATGTCCGGCTTGGCCGCGACCACCGGCTGGATGTCGGCCTTGTAGTCGGGCTGGCCCTCGGTGAAGGCGACCTTCTTGACGATCTTGCCGCCCTTCGATTCGAAGGCGGCGGCCGCCGCGTCGGCGACGCCGAGGCCGAACGTGCTGTTGGGCACCACGATGGCGGCGGTCTTGGCGCCGCTGTCGGCCATCAGCAGGCCGAGCTCCTTGCCGACGATGTCGTCGAGCGGCAGGATCGAGAACAGCGTGCCGGGATAATTGCCGAGCTTGGGCGAGGAGGAGGAGGTGTTGATCAGCACCGTGCCCTTCTGCTTGGCGAGCTCCGCCACCGGGATCATCAGGCTGGAGCCGCCGAACATGATGGCGGCCGGCACCTTGTCGACATTGTAGAGCTTGTTGGCGGCGTCGAGCGCCGCCTGGGCGCGGTTCTCCGAATCCTCGACGATCAGCTTCAGCGGGCGGCCGTTGATGCCGCCGGCGGCGTTGATGGCGTCGGCGGCGAGCTCGACGCCACGCGTCATCTGCACGCTGGTCTTCACCGCCGAGCCGGTGAGATTGGCGATGACGCCGATCTCGATCGGGTCGGCGGCCGTCGCCGCACCCTGCCCCGCTGCGAGAGCGAGTGCACTGCAAAATACCAAGGACAGCCAGTTCTTCGTCATCGTGCCTCTCTCCGGATCAGGTCGCTTGCAGATTGTTCTTTGGCGTCAGGCCCGGCTTGCCGTCCCGTTCGACGCGGAAAAGCCGGTTCTGCGCATGACCCCGTCAAGGTAGCGGGCGCAGAAGAGAAGAAACAACACAACCTGCCGACCCTCGACCGAAGGAATTTCGGACGACAAAGCCGGTGCCGCCCGGCTTTTCTCCGAGGCGCCCGGCGTATGGTGCCAAGACCGATGAAACCGGCCGGAGCCACCATGACGCAGCGCAAGATCATCATCGACACCGACCCCGGCCAGGACGACGCCTTCGCGCTGCTGCTGGCGCTGGGATCGCCCGACGAGCTGGAGGTGGTCGGCGTCACCGCGGTGCATGGCAACGTGCCGCTGGCCCGCACCGCGGTGAATGCGCAGATGGTGATCGAGCTCGCCGGTCGGGCCGACATCCCGGTCTATCCCGGCTGCCCGCGCCCGATGGTGAAGCCCGGCTTCACCGCCGAATATGTGCATGGCGAGAGCGGCCTCGACGGCTGCGACCTGCCGGCGCCCTCGCGCCCGCTGGCTTCCACGCACGGGGTCGACTTCATCATCGACACGGTGATGGCGGCCGCGCCCGGCGAGATCACCGTCTGCACGCTCGGGCCGATGACCAATCTCGCCGTCGCCATGATCAAGCAGCCGCTGATCATCCCGCGCATCCGCGAGGTGGTGCTGATGGGCGGCGGCTTCTTCGAGGGCGGCAACACCACGCCGGCGGCGGAGTTCAACATCTATGTCGACCCGCACGCGGCGCATGTGGTGTTCGCCTCCGGCGCGCCGGTGACGATGGTGCCGATCGACTGCACCTACAAGGCGGTGATGACCCCGGACTGGCTGCGCCGCCTGCGCGCCGTCGGCACGCGGACGGCGGTGGAAGCTGCGGGCATGGCGGAGTTCTACCAGGATTATGGCAACAAGAAATTCGGCACCGACAGCTACCCGCTGCACGACCCCTGCGTCATCGGCTACCTGCTGCGCCCCGACCTGTTCTCGGGGCGCAAATGCCATGTCGAGGTCGAGATCCACTCGCCGGTGACCTCCGGCATGACGGTGGTGGACTGGTGGAACGTCACCAAGAAGCCGGCCAATTGCCTGGTGCTGCGCGACCTCGACAACCCGCCCTTCTACGAGCTGATGCTGGAGCGCATCGCACGACTGCCCTGAGAGCGGCGCATCGCGCGACTGCCTTGGGGTCTGCCCATCATCCAGTAACGCCGATCAAAACCCGACTTTTCCAACCTCATGCCCGGGCTTGACCCGGGCACCCCGCTTTCGACCTATGCGTGGATTGTGAGGTGGATCCCCGGGTCAAGCCCGGGGATGAGGGGGAATGTGATATTTTCGGGCCGCTCCTGAGAAGTTGCCTATTGCGCATTCGCTGTGCCGCGCGACGGCCCGCGCCCCTCACGGGTGGCGGCGCAGCCCGGCGGCGAAGCTCAGCACCGAGCGGGCGAGCCGTTCGCGGTCGTCCAGCGTCTCCATCAGCGTGCGGGTCGCCACCGCCGGCAGGCCGAGCTTCGAAGCCTCCGCCGCATCGGAATCGTCGAGGATGAAGCCGTCGATGAGGTCGCCGTAATGCTCGGCAACCGCCTGGCTGGTGACCGGCAGGCCGAGCTCCTGCATGATCTTGGCGGTCGGCCCCTTCACCGCCCGGCCGCCGACGATGGGCGAGACGGCGATGACCGGCGCCGGCGAGGCCCTCAGCGCCTCGCGCATGCCGGGTATCGCCAGCATCGGGTCGACCGAGAGATACGGATTCGACGGGCAGACGACGATGGCGGCGAGTTTCTCGTCGGCGATCAGCGACAGCACGTTCTTCTGCACTCCGGCACGCTCGGCGCCGGCGAAGGCGATGGCCCTCACCTTCGGGCGGCAGCGATGCTCGACGAAATAGTTCTGGAAGGCGAGCCGGCCCTCGTCGGTGTCGACGATGGTGCGCACCGGATCGTCGCTCATCGGCAGCAGCCGGGCGCCGATGCCGAGCCGGGCCGCGAGCGCGCTGGTGACCTGCGACAGCGACTGCCCGGCGGCCAGCCGCTGCGTGCGCAGCACATGGGTGGCGAGGTCGTGGTCGCCGAGCTGGAACCAGGTCTCGCCGCCGAGCCGGCCGAGCGCCTCCATGAAGTGCCAGGTCTCGCCGGCAAGGCCCCAGCCGCGCTCGGTGTCGTTCAACCCGGCGAGCGTATAGGCGACGGTGTCGATGTCCGGCGAGACATGCAGGCCGAGATGGGTGAAGTCGTCGCCGGTATTGATGGCGATGGTGAGATGGCCGGGCGCCAGCGTGCGGTAGAGCCCGAGCGCCAGCTTGGCGCCACCTATGCCGCCGCACAGCGCCAACACCTCCGCACGGGAACTCTCCTCGGGTATCGCCACGAAACGTCCCCTCTCTCAGGGTTTGACCACCAGCTCGCGCGGGAAATCCGTCAGCACCTCCGGCACGCCGGAGGCGGTGATACGGAAGGTCTCGCTGAGCTCATAGCCCCAATCGTCCATCCACATGCCGAGGATCATGTGAAAGCACATGTTCTCCTCCAGAACGGCGTGTTCGCCTTCGCGCAGGCTGAGCGTGCGCTCGCCCCAGTCCGGCGGGTAGTTGAGACCGATGGAATAGCCGATGCGCGAGGGCTTCTCATAGCCGGCGCGGGCGATGACGCGATTCCACGCCGCCGCCACCTCATGGGCGGTGGTGCCGGCGCGGGCGGCGTCGAGGGCGACCGCCATGCCCTCGGCGACCACCTTCTCGACATCGAGCAATTCGGCCGGCGGCGTACCCATGTAGAGCGTGCGGGCCAGCGCTGCATGGTAGCGGGCATGGCAGCCGCCGAGCTCGAGATAGGCGACCTCGCCATGCCGGTAGCGCTCGCCGGACCAGGTGAGATGCGGCGAGGCGGTCTTCGGCCCGCTCGGCACATTGGCCAGCGCGGCGGGATAGTCGCCCCAGAAGCCGGCGGCGCCGCGGAACTGGGCGGCGGTGATCTCGGCCACCGCGTCGCATTCGCGCACGCCGGGCGCAACCGTCTCCATGCCGACTTTCATCGCGTTCGACACGATGGCGGCGGCACCGCGCATCAGCGCCACCTCGGCCGGGGATTTGACGAGGCGCGTCCAGGCGACCATCAGCCCGGAATCGACGATGCGGGCGGCCGGCAGCGCCTTGCCGAGCTCCAGATAGGCGCGGGCGGTGAAATAGAAGGCGTCGAGATCGACGCCGATGCTGGTACGCGCCCAACCGAGATCGGCGATGACGCCGGCGAGGAACTGCGCCGGGTGCAGCACCGGCGAATCCACATGGCTCTCGGGATAGGGGCGGATCGAATCGGGGCTGAGGAAGCTGGTCAGCCTCGCCCCCGGGGCGTCCATGGCCCGGCCGACCCAGAGCGGTTCGTCGCGGTCGAGCCCCAGCACCGCATATTGGTGGACGTAGAACGACCAGCCGTCATAGCCGGTGACGTAGTTCAGGCTCGCCGGATCGGCGCAGACCAGCACGTCGATGCCGGCCTGCCGCATCCGCGCCTTCACCCGCGCGATGCGGCCGAGATATTCGTCGCGGGGGAAGACCGGCATGGCGAGGGCTCAGAACAGGTCGGGCAAGGCGGCATGGAAGGCGCGGATCGCCTCGACATGCGCCTGCGGATCGCTGAGGCCGCCGATATCGGCCTTGTTCCAGCGCTTCTCCTCCTCCACCCAACGCTCCGGCATGGTGTTGACGGTGATGTGGGTGGCACCGATGGCGCGCCACGCCTCCACCTCCTCGCGCAGTTCGGCCGGGGTGCGGTCGATGATGGTCATGGTCGCCTCGACGCCGATGGCAGCAGGATCACGGCCGAAAGAGCGTGCCATCTCGCGCATGGTGTCGATGCCGCGCCTGCCGGTGTCGTCGGCCTGGAAATTCGGCAGCCAGCCATCGCCGAGCCGGGCGACGCGGCGGATGGCGGCCTCCGACACGCCGCCGATCCAGATCGGGATCGGCCGCTGCACCGGCAGCGGGTTGATGCCGCCATCCTCGATGCGGTGATACTTGCCCTCATAGGTGATGAGGTCGGCGCACCAGAGCTTGCGCAACACATCAATCTGCTCGTCCATTCGCTTGCCGCGATTGGAGAATTCCTCGCCGCACGCTTCGAATTCCTCCGGCTTCACGCCCACCCCGACGCCGAGCCGCAGCCGGCCGCCGGAGAGCAGGTCGACCTCGGCCGCCTGCTTGGCGACCAGCGCGGTGCCGCGCATCGGCAGCACCAGCACGCCGGTGACGAGCTCGATGCGGGACGTCACCGCCGCCAGATAGCCGAACAGCACGAACAGCTCGTGGAACATGTCCCCGGCATCGTGGACATAGGTCCAGTTCGGCCGGCTGGCCTTGTTGAGGCCGATGATCTGGTCGAAGGCGGTCAGGTGCGTGTAGCCGAGTTCCTCGGCGGTGACGGCGAACGCCTTGATGGTCTTCGGATCGGTGCCGATCTCGAATTGCGGGAACAGGGCGCCGATCTTCATGGGAGCTTCTCCGGGCAAGGCGCTATCGTCGGGCGATGTCGGCAAGGCTAGGCGGCGGCAAGGCTGTTGGGCGGCGGGGCGCAATGTCCCCGCCATTCTAGAACGCGGGAGGCGCGCCGGCACAAGCGGGCGCGCAGTCCCTCACAGCGTGGCGGCGACGGCCGCGACGGCGGCCCTGGTGGCATCGACCACGATGTCGGCCTCCTCGCGGCTGAGGCAGAGCGGCGGGGCGAAGCCGATGATGTCGCCCTGCGGCATGGCGCGGGCGATGACGCCGCGTTCCAGCATAGCGCTCGCGATTCGCACGCCGACCTTGTCGGCGGCATCGAAGAACACGCGGTCGTCCTTGTCCTTCACCAGTTCGACGGCCGCCAGCATCCCCTCGCCGCGCACCTCGCCGACCAGCGGATGATCCGCCAGCGCGTCGCTGAGCGCGCCGCGGAAATACGGGCCGACCTCGCGGACATTGGCGAGCAGGTCCAGTTCGTCGATCAGCTTGAGATTGGCGACGCCGGCGGCGGCGCAGAGCGGGTGCGAGGAATAGGTCCAGCCATGGCCGATGGGGCCGAACCTGTCGGAGCCATCGACCAGGATCTTCCACAGCTTCTCCGACACGATGACGCCGGACAGCGGCGCATAGGCCGAGGTGAGGCCCTTGGCGATGGTGATGAGGTCGGGCTCCAGCCCGTAGAAATCCGAGCCGAACATGGTGCCGAGCCGGCCGAACCCGGTGATCACCTCGTCGACCACCAGGAGGATGTCGTATTTCTTCAGCACCGCCTGGATCTTCGGCCAGTAGCCGGAAGGCGGCGGCACGATGCCGCCGGTGCCGAGCAGCGGCTCGCCGACAAAGGCGGCGATGGTGTCCGGCCCCTCGGCGAGGATCATCTCCTCCAGCTTCATGGCGCAGAAATCGGAGAACTGCTCCTCGGAGAGGCTGCGGTCGGCGCGGCGGTAATAATAGGGCGCCTCGGTGTGCAGGATGCCGCCGAGCGGCAGGTCGAACAGGTTGTGGAAGCCGGCCAGCCCGGTGAGGCTGCCGGTCATCAGGCCCGAGCCGTGATAGCCGCGCCAGCGCGAGATGATCTTCTTCCTCGCCCGCCGGCCGAGCACGTTGTTGACGTACCAGATCAGCTTGATGTTGGTCTCGTTGGCGTCCGAGCCGGACAGGCCGAAAAACACCCGGCTCATGCCCTTGGGCGCCCGCTCGATCACCATCTTGGCGAGCTCGATGGAAGGCTCGGAGCCGTGGCCGGCATAGGCGTGGTAATAGGCGAGCCTGTGCGCCTGCTCGGCGATGGCGTCGGCGATCGCGGTGCGGCCATAGCCGACATTCACGCAATAGAGCCCGCCAAAGGCATCGAGGCTGCGGCGCCCCTCGCGGTCGACGATATAGACGCCCTCGCCGCCGGTGACGATGCGGTTCGGCGTCTCGCCGCGCGCATGCTGCGCCATGTGGGTGGAGGGGTGGAAGAAGTGATCCCGGTCCCAGGCATGGAGTTCGTTATCGGTGGGGCCGGCATGATCGAGCATCGTCTTCTCCCGTCTGATGCGGCGGCGGGCGCGCCGAGCGCTCTCTGCCGCCGAGGCCGGAATCATAGACGGGCGGCGCGCGCGACTGTCCCGCCGCCGCGTGGAATTCTTCCGATGGGTTTTTCGGAGGATGCGGGAGATCGGCAGCGTTTTTTCGAGGCCGGCCAGACGGTTACAACTTTTGGTCTAGGCCGGGCAACCGACGATTGATCGACGGCAGGACGTCGACGTCCGATTTCGATCTCGACGCATCATCGGAACTGCCGGCATCGTCGACCGATGCCCTATGGCAAAGCCGGCCGGCTCCATCACCGCCGGCTGGCGACCCCGCCTGGGCTCGAACCAGGGACCTGCCGCTTAGAAGGCGGCTTTCCGCAACTACGATTTACTCTTTCTTGACAGTGGCTTACGTGAATTATTCGTTGAGGGCTCGGGACTTTCTCGGGACTTCGTGTTGCGGATATGTGTCTCGCGGCGTTCGGCTTCGTCCCGTACGCGGGCCTTCATGGCGTCGGCGACATCTTCGGTCAGGGTGTGCGCATAGCGCATCGCTGTCTTTATGTCCGAAAGCCCAAGCATCTCTTTCACCGCCCGGAGATTCTTGGATGCGCGCAGGGTGCGCGTCGCGCTGGTGTGGCGGAGATCATGGATGTGCAGATCCTCGAGGTTCGCCTTCTCCCTGTCGCGCGCAAAGCGGCTTCCCCAGCCCCAATAGGTTATCGGGTAACGCTTGCCTTTTTCATAGACGTTGCCGGACTTGGCACACCGGCGGGTGCGGCGGGCGATGAAGGTGAAAACGCGGGTCTTGTGGTGCTGACGGAGCGGCCAGAGAATCTCGGAGACCTCCGGCGTGATGGGGATGACGTGCGGCTTGTCGCCCTTGCCGACGACGCGAATGATGCCGGCCGACCAATCGACCTGTGGCCATGTGAGGCTGACGAGCTCGCGCCGGCGAAGCCCCGAAGCCTGGGCAAACAGGCGTATCGGTCGGTAATCGTCCCTCTCGATCGCTTCGATGCTGATCTCTTCATCGATCCGCATCTCGCGGATGCGTTCACGCGGCTCCTTGAGGATATGGCTGGCCCAGTCCGGCTCGTCCGGCAGGGTGATCTTCCACACTTTGCGGGCGCGCATGAAAATGCGCCGCAGCAATTGGGTGAACCCGCGATTGACGGTGGCCGACTTTACCAGGCCGCGCGACGGTTTGCCGAAGCGGAACTCCCCGCGCCGGCGGGCTACCCACGCGGCTAGCCGGTCGTCCGAGATATCGGCAAGCGCGGTGCTGGCGCCGATGGTCGTAACCAGGCTGGCAAGCTCGCGGTCGAGATCGGCGGCATTGGTGGTGTGCTGGCCGACTTCGGCCCAATAGCGAGCGGTGGCGTCGTCGATGGTCATATGGGCGCTGGCGCTGGTGCCGCGCGCGATCGCCGCCTTCACCCTGGTTTTTTCGGCCCGTTCATATTCTTCTGCCGATCGGCGAGACGTTTCGCCCGTTGATCCATGAAACCGAATACCACGGCATTGGAAGTCAAAGTGGTAGAACGGCGAGTCTTTCCGCTTGTAGACGGACATGCCTGCCTCCGCTGCCGCTCCAGAAATTCGAGAATGTCGGCGAGGGTGAACTCGCGCCGGGGGCGCGTGACACCGATGCCTTTGGCTCGAAAGCGAATGTTCCCCGCCTTTACGTGCCGCTGCAAGGTCGAATAGTCCATGCCGAGCAGGGCGGCGGTCTCTTTCGCCGGCAGGCTTACGCGCGTTTCAAATGCCGCGAGCAGTGGTTTCGGGATTGGATCGGCTTCCATCGCCCTACTCCCCGCACCATCCGCCGCGGCGCGGGCAGTGTCCGTCCGGGCAGGCATAGGGCCGGGCGAAGCCGTCCGCGATCATCATGCCGGCGATGTTCTGGCCGTCGACCTCCACCGTGGCGAGCGTGCGGCCGTAGCGATCGCGGATCGGCAGGCGTTCGATGCGCAGGCAGTTTCTTGCCTGCGCGTGCGCCAGCGGGCCGCAGGCTGTGGTCAGCCTCTCCACCAGGTGCTGCCTGGCTCGATCGCCGGCCGCCCGTTCGGCTTCGCAGCGGGCGTGGCGGGTCTCTGGGGCATCAATGCCGATGATGCGGATATGCTCACGCCCGAGGATGATGGTGTCGCCGTCGATCACATGGATATCGGCACTGGCGGCGTCGCCGGCGAACAGCAAAAGTGAAGCGCCGACTATGGCAGCGATCCCTCGCATCACTCGCTCCCGTCGAGTGCGGAGAGAGCGGCGCGGGCGATATCTTCCGCTTCGCGCAATTTGCGATATGACGTGAACGAGCGAGCGCCGGCGCCAATGTTCGCGATCTGGTAGAGGGCATCCTTCAGCCGCTCGACCTCGGCCTTGTAGTGATCGGCACGGCAGCTTTCCGCCTCGAAGCGAGCTTCGTGCTCGGCATTTCTGGCGCGCAGATCCGAAGCTGTCCTATCCACCTCAACGATGCGCGCGTCCTTGGCCGCGAGAAGGACGAGGGCCTCGTCACGTTCTTTCGCCACTTCTTCGAATGGGCCACATGGTCCGTCGCCTTCGGGCAAGTCTTCAATGCAGCATGACGACACCAGCCCGCCCGCCTCGCCGGCAACGGGGGCGGGGACAATATTGTAAAGCTTGCCGTCAATGCCTTTAGTTGTCTGGCCGGAGAATGGAAAGCGCGGGTCGTGCGCTGCCGGCAGCGCCAACGGATCAGCTTGTTTGGCCGCGTAGGAATGGGCCTCGATCCTCCCGCCGCGCTGGTGGATCATCATGGCGAAGTTGCCGACATCGACCGGATCGCCTTTGCTGACGTGCTTGATGAGCAGATTGGACAGGTGCTCGACCGAGCATTCGTTGGGCCTGTCCCAGCCGCCGTAGCCCTGCGCCCGCTTCTCGGCGAGCTTGGCTTTCATCGCAGCGGCGAACCGATCCACGGCCAGATCGTCAGGGTGCGGCCCCGGCTGCTCAGGCGCGGCGGTGGAGCCCGCGATCCACTTCTCGCCATAGACGTGAACGACGCGTGTTCCGTCTTGCTGAACCACAATGCCGCGCTTGCCTTCCCGCGTCTCGTAGTGGCCGATGATGTCGCCAGAGAAGCCGTCGTGCGCGATGTCGACATGGCCGGTGGGGGTGGCACGCCCTGCCGAGGCTTCGCCCTTGTCGCTCACCTCCGCCGTCTCGTGAGAGACAACGGGGCTTGTGTCGCGCGGGTGATCGGCAAGCGGCCCCGGCTGCTCGGGCGCGGTGGTGGCGGCAGGTTTCATGCCATACCGCTTTATCGCTTGTTGCACTGCATACGGCTGATGTTGCTCTTTCGGTGAAAGCACCATTTCGGTTTCGTCGATCAAGTCGCGGAGATCAGTCTCGGCCTCTCCGTGCCAATGCGGAGGCAAGGTTTCGAGCAGCGCGTTGCCGGCCGCGATGAATTCCTTCAGGCGATCTTCCGCTCGACAAACATCGATGTAGAACGCCTCGTTCATCTCCTTCAGCGTCGGCAAATGCGGCGGCTTATCCCGCGCCACCTGCACGGGGTCGACGGCATGGGTGTGCTGGTTGGTCATGGTTCGCCCTTCCGTCAGAACGGGATTTCATCGTCGATATCGGCCGCGACCCCGGCGTCGGGCGTCGTCGCCTGGCGTGGCTCGCGCGGCGGGTCGTGGCGGTCGTACTCGTCCGGCGCGCCGCGCGTGCCGGTGTCGGCCCTGTCGAGCAGGGTGACCTCGCCGCGGAACTGCCGCAGCACGATCTCGGTGTAGTAGCGCTCGATGCCGTCCTGGCCGGTGTGCTTGCGGGTCTCGACCTGCCCCTCGATATAGACCTTCGAGCCCTTGCGCAGATATTGCTCGGCGATCTTGAGCAGGTTCTCGTTGAAGATGACGACGCTGTGCCATTCGGTGCGCTCGCGGCGCTCGCCGGTGGCCTTGTCGCGCCAGACTTCCGAGGTGGCGAGCCGCAGATTGCAGACGCGCCCGCCATTCTGGAAGCTGCGCACCTCCGGGTCGCGGCCGAGATGGCCGATGAGGATCGCCTTGTTGACGGTGCCGGCCATCAGGAGCGCTCCTCGATCATGCGGTGCCAGCGGCGGAAGCCGGTTAACTTGTCAGTGGTCCGTTCGATGTCGGCGAAGACGTTGAGACGGCTTTCGGCGATGCGGATGCATGCGAGAACATCGGATATCTCACGGGCCAACTCCTCGCGGTTGGTCCGCCCGCTGGCCGGGTCGCGCTCGTCGAGCCCTTGGATGATGCTCCGGGCGCACCGACCGGCGAGCTCGTTGCACTCCTCCGCCAGCTTGCCGAGCACGGCGAGCCGGATGCGATCCTGCTCCGGCATCCAGGGTGAAATAGTGGACTGGATCGGCTCGCTCACAGCAGCCTCCCTTGTGGCGTGGATACGGGGTTGGCGACGGGGCGAGCCGCTTCGCCGGGATTGAAGAAGCCGAGCGCGCCCTTGCAGGGCTGGAACGGCAGCGGGCGGGCGTCGGCGAAGACGAGGCCGATCGGGCCGAAGAACCACGGCGATTCCATCTCGCGCACGATGTCGACGATGCGGGCGCGGCCGACGATGCCGCCGCGCTCGAATTCGTGCGGCTTCGGCAGCGGGATGTGCGGGAAGGCCTCAGTGATCCAGTCGTAGCCGTCGCGGTCGAATTTCTGGCCGGCATGCAGCAGCACGTCGCCGCGGAAGCGCAGGCCGGGGTTGTTCGGCCGCCAGTCGCGGTTTTCCACCGGCTTGAAGCCGTGGGAGACCACCCACGTCCAGGGCTGGATGATCGAGAGAGCGCGCCATCCGCAGGCGGTCATGGCCGCTCTCCCCGCTTGCCGATGGAAATATCGGCGCCCTTGCAGAGGAGGGCGGCGAGCACGAACCACCATCCGCTCTGGCCGAGCCAGAACACCGCATAGGCTGTCGTCCCGAGAACGATTCCGTTCCACGCCATGACGATGGCGAACAAAAGCACTGAGGCGGCATTGTCGTTCATCGCATCGCCCCTCGGCTCGGCATGGCGCTGTGCTCGGCGCCGTCGAGCAGGCGGCCGGCGGCGCGCTTGCCGACCCGGCGCATGACGTGGAAGCGCTCGCCATGGAAGCCGCGCCCGCCCTCGAGATTGATCCACCTGATATCGCCGCGGTCGCCGAACCGATGGCCATAATCGAGGCGCCAATCCGGGTCGTCGCGCTCGCGATCAACGGCCGGCTCGAAGGATCCCCACTGCTTGAAGAAGAACGCCGTGCCGGCAGCTGCGCACTGGTCGCGCAGGCTGCGCGCCCAGTCGGGGTGCATCGGGCGGGCATGTGGGCCGCTCTCGCCGCCGACGATTACCTGGTCGATGCCGTCCATGTCGCCGACGATCGGGCCGAGCAGCGGCTCGGCGGAGACGAAGCGCACGGCCGCTGGCGTCGCCTTCAGGTCCGGCACCCGGGCATCCCATTCCGCCTGCCGCTCGGCGGAGATGCTGAGCCAGACGTTCGGGAGGGGCCACGGCATCGAGCAATAGAGCGAGTAAAGGTTCCCGTGCTTCTTGAGAGTGTCCCACGGCTCGCCGTCGTTCTGCGCGTCGAAGTGGATCCGCTCCAGCGGCAGCCTGCCGAGCACCGGGAGATCAGTGGTCGGCTGCATGTATCGCCGCATCCGCGCCGAGCGTTTCGTCAGCACCTGGAAGGTGTGCTGCGGGCACAGCGCCATGACGGCGAACACCCGGTCGATCCACTCGTCGGGCACGCTCTCATGGAACAGGTCGCCCATGGAGTTGACGAAGATGCGCCGCGGACGGCGCCAGCGGAGCGGCTGCGTCAGGATGTGATCGGGCGCCAGGGCGAGCTTGCCGGTCCACACCGCGCCGGCCTTGCTGGCCTGCGTCGTGCCCGCATAGTGGCTGCCGGGCTGCATGGCCTCGATCCGCGCCGCCATCTTCATGGCGTAGCAGTTGGTGCAGCCCGGCGAGACGATGGAGCACCCGACGATCGGATTCCATGTCGCATCCGTCCATTCGATGCCGGTGCGGTCAGCCATGATCGTTCTCGGTGGGTTCCACACGATATTTCGTGCCGCAGAACGGGCAAAAGGTCGGGATGACCCCCATCTTGTCCCGGCTGCGCTTGTTGATCTTCTCGGTTTCGATCGCGGGATAAGCGAAGCCAGGCATGGCCTTCGTCCCAAAGGTGAACCCGATCAGCAGCTTGCTATTGTGGGTCGCGAGTTGCGCGTCGATCTCTGTGATGCAGTTGCAGGCCATCACGCCGCCTCCGGCTGATATGCTGCGATCTTCTCGGCGGTGGCCCAGCAGTTGGCGCAGATGTCGTTGAACGACGTGCAGCGCGCCTCATGCCATTCACGGCGGTACGTCGCCACGTCCTCCGGCGCCATCGTCTCGACCTCGGCCTCGAACAGCCGGCGGTCGGCCGGGCTGCCAACGAGGAAGGACCGGTACGCGGCAGCGTAGGACTGCAGCCGCGCCGCATCGCTCCAGAGGGTGTCGTACCGGTGCGCGATATCGTCGACCATCGGAGCCGCGCCCGTCTCGACGTCCTTCACGAAATACGGACCCTGCGCCATCCGATCGGCGATGAAGGCCGCTTCCTCGACGGTCGCCCGGAAGGTGATCGCGTCGGAGGGGTTGATCAGCTCATAGAGGCGGATCTCACCCATGATCCGCCTCCCCCACCTCGACGAACGCCGGTTTCCCGGACTCGGTCTGGGTCAGCAGCAGGCGGGTGTTGCCCCATTTGCCAAAGCGCAGGGTGATCTGAGTGGAGTCGCCGTCGTCGAGGGGGTCAACGTCGAGATAATCGCGCACCACCGCGTCGATACTGTCGCCGGAGACCTCGGCCTCGTCCTCTTCCCAGACGCGGGTGTAATCCTCCGGCTCGGTGCCGAGCAGCCTCCATGTGCCGTCGCCGTCGATCGCGACAACGGCGCTGCCGCGCTCCTCGTACCATGCGAAATCGACGGCGCTGCCGAGCGGCTCGGTGAGGCACCCCCAACCGATCCGTTCATCGGTGCTCGATGGGCCGAGGATGCATGTGCCGCTGCCCAACATGCCGAGGATCCATGCCCCCGGCGTGGGCAGGCCCTCCGGCATGCTCTCGTCCATGTAGTCGGCGGGCCACCATGCGCGCCCCGGCGGCAGGCGCTCGAAGCGGCCATCGTTGAATTCCTGCTCGAAGCGGCACCAGAGGCGGCCCTTGTCGCTGCGATAGACCACCAGCCGGTCGCCTTCGCGGCAGACATGGCCGATGGCGAGCGACAGCTGCAGTTCGGCGGTGCCGAGCACCTCGTAGACGCCGCCGCTCTTGATGTGGCGGACGCGCTCAAGCGTGGTCATGGGGCGGCTCCATCGGCATGGGAAGCTGAAGATCCGGGCGGTGCTCGCCGCACCAGTCGCCGGCATCGGTCGGCGGCCAGACGGCCGACCGTTCGTCGCTGTAACGGGCGAGTTGCAAGCGCGGCGAATTGCGGCGGCACTCGCCATAGGCGCGGCCAAGCTGCCATTTGAGCGGCTGGGCGCCTTCCGAATGCCACCAGATGCAGGTGCGGCAGGTGGCACTCATGGCTGCACTTCCGCGGCGCGGTCGATATCGCCGGCAAAATAGTATCCATCGAGCGACAGGCCGCCGGCGCGGGCGAGGTCCTGCATGGGCATGTTGTCGACATAGGTGCCGAGTTCGATGCGGCTAAACCCCTGCCGTCGCGCCATTTCGACAACGGCGCGGAAAAGGATCCCGCCCAATCCCTGCCGCCGTGCATCCGGGCGGACATAGAGGATGTCGAGCCACACCCGATCATCGTCGACGTCGAAGAAGGTGGCGAAGCCCGCCGGCGCCGCGGATTCTCCGATGAAGACGATCTGCTCGCTGCCGGACGGCAAGGAGCGATGAGGTGTGATCGCTCCTTCCGCTTGCGCCAATGTCAGCCCAGCGCATGTGGCGGCGATCAGTTCGGGGCGCTCGCTGAATTCGAGCAGGTATGTGATTTTGATGTCCATGATCACACCCTCATCGGCATGAGCACCGCCAGCGCTTCCGGCGCGGCGGCGGTGCGGAACACGGCGGGGCTGCCGGGGTCGGTGAGCTGCACGCGCAGCGGCGCCGGCTTGGGCGCCAGGGCGGCGATGACGTCGAGCAGGTAGCGGGTGTTGAAGCCGATGCTCATCTCGCCGGCGGGCAGGCCGATCTCGATCTCCTCGCTCGCCGAGCCGGAATCCGGGTTGGTGGTGGTGAGGGTCAGCAGGCCGGGCGCGAAGTCGAAGCGGCCGGCGCGGCTGCGCTCCGAGGCGATGGTGCCGACGCGGTCGGCCGCCGCCGCCAGCTCGCCGGAAGCGATCTCGGCGGTGATGCCGCCTTCGGCCGGGATGACGCGGACATAATCGGGGAAGGTGCCGTCGATCACCTTGGTGGTGAATTCGGCGCTGCCGGTGCACACGCGCAGCCGGTTGGCGTGGACGGTGAAATCCAGCCCCTCGCCGGCCTCATCGGCCAGCCGGCGCAGCTCGGCGACCGCCTTGCGCGGGATGATGATGCCGGGCATGCCGGCGCTGCCGGCCGGGGCGTCGATGGCGTCGAGCGCCAGCCGGTGCCCGTCGGTGGCGACATAGCGAATCTGCGGGCCATCGGCGCCGGCATGCGCGTGCATATAGATGCCGTTGAGATAGTAGCGGGTCTCCTCGGTGGAGATGGCGAACTCGACCCGGCCTAGCACCTGCTTCACGGCGGCGGCGGTAAGGGTGAAGGCGTGCCCGCCCTCGAAGGAGGTCGCGTCGGGAAACTCGGCCGGCGGCAGCGTCTGCAGGCTGAAGCGCGAGCGCCCGGCGCGCAGGATGAGCGTGCCGCGATCGCCGGCGACCTCGAGCGTGATCTGCGCGCCCTCGGGCAGCTTGTTGACGATCTCGCGCAGCATATGCGCCGGCACCGTGGTCTCGCCGCCCTCGCCGATCACCGCGCCGGCGATGCGGGAGGTGCACCACATGTCGAGATCGGTGCCGAGCAGGGTGACGGTGTCGCCCAGCGCGCGGATGAGCACATTGGCGAGGATCGGGATGGTGTTGCGCTTTTCCACCGCCCGCACCACACGCGTCAGCGCGGCGAGCAGGGGAGCGCGTTCCAGGGTGGCTTTCATCGGGCGGGCCTCGCGGGGTGGAAGAAGGGGCCGGGGGCGCATGCGATCGCCACCCGGCAGGTGCCGGCGCCTCGCCAAAGGCGCCGGGGGAGGAAGCGGTCAGGCCTCGGGCGAACCTTCGAAGGTCGGCAGGCCGGTTTCGCTCTCGACCCTGTCCAGATCCTGCTGCACGCGATCGGTGATGTGCTCGTCGGGGCGGTACATGGCGAGAAACCAGGTGATCTTGCCGCCGCCGGCGCGGTACCGCAGGCGAACCGGCAGTCGTATCTTCTCGCCCATGAAGAAGGGCGATATGTTGAGGATGAAGATGCCCGGCACCTTCAGCGGTTTGCCGTCGCCGTCCTTGTGGGTTTCCTCCCACTGGATCTGGCCCTCGCCGGTCTGCAAGGTGGTGGCATTCTTCACGACGCTGTCGACATTGACCTGCAGGCCACGCGAGAGTCGCATCAGGTCGGACGGAGTGGCGACGGTGGTCTGGAAATCCTTCTCCAGATTTATTTTCTCGCTATCGAAGGGCGCTGCCAGTTCGGCAATGTGGTCCTCGATAAAGGCGGCAAAGGCGGCCTGTGACAGCGGTTCGCCATTGAGTGCGACCCACGCCTTCCATTCCTCGGAGAGCGGGAACTCGTAGCGGATGCGGTGCTTCAGGTTGCCGGGCCTGGGCTGGTCGCCCGCGCCCGGCTCTTCGGCGGCGGCATCGGCGAGCACCTCGTGATAGTCGATCACCGCGTCGAAGCTGGGCTTGTGCCAATCGGTATCGGCGAACACCGCCGAATGCGCGGTCTGGTGGCGGTTGACCAGCTTGATGAAGCTGTCGAGGGTGAGCGCCTTGGCGATGCCGCGCTTGTCCTTCGGGTGCTCGCGGTAGCTTTCGAAGTAGCGCGACACGTCCAGAACTTCCGGGGTGGTGCCATGCTTCACCGCTACCGGAATATAGGCGGGCACGCCGTCCGTACCGGGTGGCGCGGCGATGGTGACGATGTCGACGCCGCGAGCCTGGCCGGCGAGCGCGACCAGTTCCTTCAACCCTTCGGCGCCGGACGGAATCGGGGTGGTTTCGGTGCCCATCTGAGGGCGCTCCTCTGTTCGAATGGAAATCAGGCGTTGACGGGCTCGCGCGTGCTGACATCGCGCGGGAACATGTTCATCTGCTGCGGGTGCTCGGTGCTGATGCGCCCATCATCGAGCGCCCAGAACATCGAGGCGCCGCGCTTCGGCTTCGGCGCCTTGGCGGCGACGTCACCTTCGATGGTGACGATGCCGCCCTCGGCCTTGATCGACAGCTTGAGGGTGATGGAGCCGTTCGCCTTGCCCTTGGGCCCGGCGCGCTCCTTCACGGCGGCGATGACACGCCGCATCTCGGTGGAGAATTCTTCGGAGAGATCACCATCGTCGATCAGGCCGACGATCTGTGTACCTTCGGCAACAATGGCCATGGCATCCTCAATTGGGTTAGGCGGTGAACAGGTCCGGCCCCTTGGCCGGCGGCGAGCAGGGCGACACGGCGGCGGGGTCGCCGGCGTCCGCCCTGGCGAAGCGTCCGGCGGGGCCGCGGCGGCGGGCGGTGCGGGCGACCTCGCTGCGCAAGATGTCGGTGGTGAGCCGGCACAGCAGGCCGGTGAGCTGGCTGCGGGCGCCGTGGGCGACCTTCGCCTTCGCCACCTCGTGCATGAGATGCGCGCGCGCCCGACGGGCGAGGCTGAGCTCGGCGCGGGTCATGTCACCCCCTCCCCGTTCGCCCGTCGCGCAGCGCCGGCAGGTAGGTGTTGAAGGCCCGAAACAGCAGGGCCGCCTGTTCCGCCGGCGGCTTCCACTTCCACTTGCGCGGCAGCGGCGGGTGCTGGCTCACGGCCGGTGCCCAGGCCCGCTCGCAGGGCGCGAGGAAATCCCGCCGCTCGGTGGCGAGCGCGATCATGTCGCACATGTGGATCGCGGCGCGCTGGTCGCGCGTCGGCATGTCCAGCCCGGCGGCGGCGTGGATCGCCAAGTCGTGCCGGCGCTTGGCCTCGCGCCAGATCTCCTCCGTCATGTCGCGGGCGGTGCGGCCGTAGATTTCCTCGGCGAGGCCCTGACGCATCTCCTCGACCGGGGTGATGCTGTCGCCGAGGCGGGATTCGTGCGCATCGTGCAGCAGCACCAGGGCGGTGACCCGCGGCGGCAGCTTGGCGTTCTCGGCCGCCTGCAGGCCGATCAGCGTGTGCATCGCCACGCTGACCGGCATCTCGGTGGCGCCGGCATAGCGGTTGATATTCGCCAGCGTGTCGGCGATCTCGCGGAAGTCGACCTGGTCCGCCCGGGGGTTTTGCAGGTCGATGGCGCGGCCGCGCAGCGACTGCGTCCACGGTTCCGGCCGCGACAGCGGGTGGGTGCCCATCGGCGGGGCGGCCCGCAGGGTATCGGCATTCATTGCACGGCCCTCGCGAAGAGAAGGAAGGACAGCCAGACGATGCCGACGCCGAGCGCGGCGCCGCAAAGCGGCACGGCCAGCCCGTAAAGCGCGGCCTCGCGCAGGGTGCGGCGGGTGAGATGCGCCATGTCAGGCCCCCTTCCCGATCCAGTCGGCCATCAAGAGGATGAAGCCGAGGAACAGCGCCAGCGCGGCGGCGTCGGGAACGGCGCGGGCAACGGCGCGGGCCGCATGGCCGGCAAAGTCGCGGATCATTGCAGGAACTCCCTCGAATGCGCGGCGGGCGCGGCGGCGGGGTCATGGGCCCACGCGTCGAGCGCCGCGACATGGGCGGACATCCGCTGCGACATGGCGTGAACGATGGCCTGGCGCCCCGTCTCGTTGGAGGCCGGCACGCCGGAGATGACGCAGGCGGTGATATCGGCCGCGGCCAGGGCCCATTCCTCGACGCTGTAGCGGCGCCCGCTGCGGGCGAGCGCACCCTTGATCAGGCAGAGCAGGCAGTCGCAATCGGGGGCGGCGTTCATCGACGCCCCTCCGGCCCGAAACTCCGCCCGGCCATGCGGAAGGCGCGGGTGAGCTTGCGCACCGAGGACGACCGGCCCGGGTGCAGGTCGGCCTTGCTGAGATAGCGGCGGGCGGTTTCGATGTTGCCGGTGGGATGGCGGCGCGCCGCCGTCTGGCGCTTTGTGTAATCCGCGCTCACGGTTGGGTAGTCGGGCCGGGAACGCCAAAGCTTGGCGATGGCCGCGAGGGCAAGGAGGGGAGTGAACATCACGCGGCCTCGCTGGTGGCGGCGGCCTCGCGGCGGGCGCGCGCCGTGCGGTAGGCGCGGGCGGCGCAGTCCATCGCCTCGGCGAGGCAGGCCGCTTCCAGCGCGAATTCGGCGATGAGGGGCTCGGCAATGCCGAAGCCGGTGAGATAGGCGGCATCGGCGGTGATGCCGGCGGCGGCAGCGCGGCACAGCAGCACCGCCATGCGGTCGACCGGGGCGCCATTATGCACCGGCGCTGTCTCGCCCTGGATGGCGTCGAAGCGCTGCGCCAGCAGCAGCCCGGCCCCGCAGGCACCGCGCCTGTCCTCCTCGTGGAAGAGGCCGCCGCCGATGGTCACATAGGGCGCGCTGCCGGGGCTGCAGATGCGGTAGTCGCCGGCGATCCAGCAGCGGGCGGCCTGGACGGCGAGGCCCATGCGCTCGAGGGCGGGGGCGCCGCCTTCCGGCACCGGGATATCGTGGCGGCGGAAGAAGCCGGCAAGCGCGGCTTCGTGATGGGCGGGATGCATCGGCTGGGCTCCCAATCGGTGGCGGATTGGGGAAAACCATAATGCGGGTTTCAACCCGCGTCAATCACCATGCGGTGCATAACCCGCATTTCGCGTTTTGATCGGTTGCCTCGGCCCGTGCTAGCACGTCTAGCGGGTGGGTTTTGGCGGGTGATCCTTATGGGATGGTGGGTGTTCTTTGGCTCGGCGGTCGTGATTTGCCTCGCTCTTGCCGTGGCTCGACATGGGCGACGGGAGCGGGAGCGCGAGGAGGCGGCGGCCGAACGGCTTCGCCTTCAGCGGCTCGACGACGATCTCCGATTGACGCGCGCGTCCCGCCAGCCTTCCGACTGGTCACAGGGGCCTTTTCAGGCATCATCGTCCTTGCGTTCGGCCGCACCGGCGCCGGCCCCGCAACGTCTGTCGCGTGCCAGTTGGGAGAGCGACCTTGACCCCGACCAGTTCCATCTTTCCTATGGCGATGCCGACGGCGTGGTGAGCGAGCGGCGCATTCGCGTGCTCGAGGTCGAGAACAATGGCGCTGCGATTTATGTGCGGGCCATGTGCGCATTGCGCGATGCCGAACGGACCTTCCGGGCCGACCGGATGCTCTCGGTGCGGCCCTGTAATGGTGGCGCCGCGATTGCCGACGCCGAGATCTTCTTCGCGCAGCGCCTGCCGCTCGACCAGCAGTCCGATCCTTCGCATGAGGGCGTCATGCGGCGGGTGATGCCCAGCCTGCAGGTGCTGATCTGGATCGCGCGGGCCGACAGGGATATCGCCGCCGACGAGATGGAGGTGCTGCTCGACTTTATCGAGGCGCGCAACAAGCTGGCCGGCGATAAATTCGCCGCCGAGCCGTGGAACCGCGCCCGGGCGGTCATCGAGATCGAGAAGGCCCGCCCGACGCTGGCGGTTGCTTCCGGGGCAATCACCAAGATGACGCCGACCGGGCGGGAAGTGGCGATGTTGCGCACCTTCGCGGCGCGATTATCGGCCATGGGCGGCGAGGGCGGCGAGCGGCGCAGCCGGCAATTATTCCGCTAGACGCCGAACAGATCGTTCATCGTCAGCACCCGGTGCATATGCTTTACGTAGATCAAGGGGATTTCGATGGTGAGCACCGGGTTGATCTGCTGCAGCACGACGCGCTCCAGCGTTCGTTTGGCGAGTATCTTTATGTAGGCCTGGCCGGGATCGTCATCGTGGGTGCGGGTAAAGACGATGACGCTGTCGCCGATCATCGGGCGCTGCCTGGGGTCGATGAAGCGCAGGTCGCCATGGCCATGCAGTGGAGACATGGAGAGCCCACTGACATAGATCGCATAGACGTCGGGATTGTTCGTCAGCGCCGGCGGGCGCCGCACGTAATCGACCACATCGCGGTCCATGGAGAACCCCTCGACATTGCGAATCACCGACCCGGCGGCGGTGCCCATGACCTTCACATCTCTCGGAAAGCTGCGGATTCGCGGCGCGGGAAAATCAGATGCTTCGACTGAGCTTTCGCCGGCGGGCACTCCGATAGATACCGGGATAACCGGCTCCGCCTCGTCGTCAACGTCCGGGGATTCGGTGCCCTCCCCGGTCATCAGCCATCGCGGCGTCGTTCGAAGTGGTACGGCCAGCTTGGCAATGGTCTCGGTCTCGACGCTTCGCTGTCCACGGTTGGCGATGCCGCGCCGAATGGAGCGGATGGTGTCGCGCGACAGTCCGGCGCGCTCACCGGCAGCGCTCTCCGAGAGCCCGACGGCTTTCAGCCGGCGCTGAATGCGCTCCAGGATGAGTTCGATATTGTGCATGGCGCGGGAGTTTACCCGCATCGCGTCGTCCGGCTGAGCGGAACATGACCCGCATTCTGCGCTTGACGAAGCGGGTTTTAACCCGCATATGATGTCGGCCATGACACTCGTATCGCAATTGCTCATCGTCGCAGAGACCTATTGTGCCGCCAAGTCGCTGGCGCCTTCGCGCGTTGCGACGCTGGTGTTCAACGATGGAAAGAAGCTCGGGCTGCTTGCCCGCGGCAAGGATCTGCAGACCGGCAGTTTCGAGCGCGCCATGATCTGGTTTTCCGCCAACTGGCCGGAGGGGGCCGTGTGGCCGGCCGATGTGCCGCGCCCCGCCCCTGCCGCCCCCTGCCCCGAGGAGACCGCTGCATGAGCCTGTTTCGCAGGATTGCCGATCTTCTGACGGGCGGCCCGGCCCGCCTTCGCTTCGATGACGAGACGTTGTTGGCGCCGGGGTCGATGGTGGTGTGCATCGCCGACAAATGGGACTCGGCGATCTCCGGCGATGGCCGCGTGCTTCCCCGCATTCCGGGGCCACATCCGCGCGCGAAAGCCCTCTATGGCGTGCGGGCGATCGGCAAGGCCGATTGCGGTGCGATCGGCGTGGCTCTGACCGAGTTTCCCGACCGCTGGTATCGCGCCTGTTTCTTCCGCCCGGTGCGCGCCACCAACATCGCCGTGTTCCGCGACCTGCTGGCGCCCAGCCCGTTCGATGCGATGGACATCGCCATCCACGATCTCTCCACCGACCTCGAGCGGGTGCCATGATGACGCGCGCTCTCCACCCTTCCCGTTCTTGCGGGGGCAGACCTTTCCCGGTGCGCGCGGGCATCGGGCCGAAAGACCGGATCGGGGCCCCCGGCGCCGCAGGGCGTTCATATACCCGTCAATCCGGTCGTCCCGCGCCGTCGCTTTCATGGTTCCGCCCCCCGCCGATCCGTCCGCCGCCGTGATCTGATACCGCCACTGTTGCACCGCACCACAGTTTCCCCCTCCGGGAAAACGCCCGTCGTTTTCCCGCGTGAGCACGCTTGACTTTTGCGAGGCGAACATGAGCGACCGCGCCATTTCCCATGCCTGGTTCAACCGTATCAAGGCGGCGACGCGCGACCTGGTGAAGGCCTGCGGCGGCGTCGAGCGCGCGGCCGAGATCGCCATGGTCGGCAAGTCGACCGTGGGCCGCTGGCAGCATATCGGCGAGGAGGACGTCATCCCGATCACCGCGGTGCTGGCGCTCGAGGCCGATTGCGACCGTCCGTTCGTCACCCGCATCATGGCCGATCTCAACGGGCGCGGCCTGACCGACCCGGAGGCGACGTCCGATGCCGGCGGCTGCCTCGACATCCAGCATGGCGACGTGCTGGCGGCGGCGGCGGCGATGACCACCGAGCATGTCATGGCCAAGCGCGACGGGGTGGTGTCCCCGGCCGAGGCCGAGGTGCTGGACCGCCGCGCCGCCGAGATGGAGCGCAAGATCGCCGATTATCGCAGCACGCTGGCGGCCAGGAAGGCCGGCATGCGGCTGGTGCGGGAGGGCTGACGCCATGATCCTGCCCCGCTTTTCCGCCGAAGAGGATGAACGGCTCAAGCAGCTCGTCGGCCAGGGCTATTCCTACAGCCAATGCGTCGCGCTGCTGGCCGGTGAAGGCTTCCCCGCCCGCACGCGCAATGCCGTGATCGGCCGTGCCCGGCGGAAGGGTTTTGCCGCGCAGGCGCCGCAGGCGACCCCGGCCCGGAAGCGGGCGCCGAAAACCGCGGTGAAGCGGGCGGCGGCGGTGAAGGTCCCGTCCGTCAAGGCTCCCTCCGTGCCGCCGGCCCTGCGCCGCGCCGCGCCGGTTGCGCCGCCGCCCCCCGCGCCGCTGCCGGCCGGGCGGGCGGGCGTGGCCTTTCTGTCGCTTCTCCCCGGCCAGTGCCGCTGGCCGCTCTGGGCCGACCATGAGCCGCTGGCCGCCGACGCGCTGCGGATGTGCGGCGCGCCGGTGATGCAGGCCGGCCCCTATTGTCCCGCCTGCCGGGTGCTGGCCTACCAGCCCCGCGAGGGGCGCGCGCTCACCGCGCGCAGCCTGTCGCGGCAGGCCGGCGACCTCGCCCGGCACGACCGGGTGCCGGCGGCGCGCGCGGATGACCGCGAGGCCGAGCCCGACCTCGTCGACCAGCTGGCGGGTGCGGCATGACGATGTGCGGCCGCAATCGGGGTGGCGCGGCGGCGTCTTATCGCCCGCGCGGCTGGTCGCCTTCCATGGACGCGCTGCTGCGCGACGGGCTGGCGCGGCACCTCTCCTTCGCCGCCATCGCCGAGCGGCTGTGGGCCGAAGGCCATGGGCGGCGCTCCGCCGACGCGGTGCAGGCGCGGGCCGAGCGGCTCGACCTGCTGCCGGAGCTCGGCGCGGCGGCAGAAATCGATTGCCGCATCGGCGGCGAGGACCGGTTGCTGGCGGCGCTTCGGGCCAGCTTCGGCGCCCGGCCCGTGCGGGAAGGTGCGCCGGCGTGATGCGCGTGCCGCCCTTCCCCCGACGCCCCGTTGTCGTCATCCGCCGCGGCCGGCCCTGGCGCCGGCTGGTGGCGGCCGCGCGCGGGCTGGCGCGGCGCGGGGTGCGCGAATGGGAGATCGCGAGCCGGCTGCGGATGAGCCGGGCGCGGGTGCGGGTGGCGCTGAGCGAGGGCGCCGGCATCTGGACGACGGCCGAACTGGCGCGGATGCGCGCGGCATTCACGAGGGAGATGGCGCGGTGAACGCTCCGGTGGACTATCGCGACTTCCTCGAGGCGAAGCGGCCGGTTGCCGCCGTCACCGGGATCGATATCCCGCTCGACGTGATCAATCCGGCACTGAAGCCGCACACGCGGGCCATCGTCCAATGGGCTGCCAAGGGCGGACGGCGCGCCATCTTCGCTAGCTTCGGCCTGCACAAGACCTCGACCCAGATTGAACTGTGCCGGCTCATGAAGGCGCGGGTCGGCGGCCTAGCGCTGATCGTGCTGCCGCTCGGGGTGCGACAGGAATTCTTCCGCGACGCAGTGCTGCGCTTCACCGGTGAGCATGCGGTGCGGCTCAAGTTCATCCGCAGCGCGGCCGAGATCGAGGCCGATGACGACGCGGGTATCTCGCCGATCTATCTCACCAATTACGAGACGGTGCGGGACGGCAAGCTCGACCCATCGCTGTTCGCCATCGCTTGTCTCGACGAGGCCTCTTGTCTTCGCGGCTTCGGCGGCAGCAAGACCTTCCGCGAGTTCATGCGGCTGTTCGATCGGGTGCCGTACAAGTTCGTGGCCACGGCGACGCCGTCGCCGAATGAGTTCATCGAGCTTCTGGCCTATGCGGCATTCCTCGGTGTCATGGATGTCGGGCAGGCCAAGACCCGGTTCTTCAAGCGCAACAGCGAGAAGGCCGATGAGCTTACCCTGCATCCCCACAAGGAGCGGGAATTCTGGTTGTGGGTGTCCACCTGGGCGCTGTTCGTCTCCAAGCCGTCCGACCTTGGTTTCTCGGACGAGGGCTATGACCTCCCGCCGCTCGACATCCGCTGGCATGAAATTCCTGCCGATCACAGCGACGCCGGCGTCGAGCGCAGCGGCCAGGTGAAGATGTTCAGGGATCACGCCGTCGGCGTGGTCGGCGCGGCGCGGGAGAAGCGCGACAGCCTCAAGGCCCGGATCGCCAAGATGATGGAGATCCGCGCCGAGGATCCGCTCGCGCATCGCATCCTCTGGCACGATTTGGAGGCCGAACGGCACGCCATCGAGGCGGCGATCCCATCGGCGGTGTCGGTCTATGGCGCGCAGCCGCTTGAGCTGCGCGAGCAGCGGATCATCGAGTTCTCGGACGGCAAGTTCGCCGAGCTCGCCGCCAAGCCGGTGATCGCCGGCTCGGGCTGCAATTTCCAGCGGCATTGCCGATGGGCCGTCTTCCTCGGCATCGGCTTCAAATTCAACGACTTCATCCAGGCGATCCATCGCATCCAGCGTTTCGGTCAGACGTTCACCGTCCGCATAGACCTCATCTACACCGAGGCCGAGCGGGCGGTGCGCGAAGATCTGGAGGCGAAGTGGCGCCGCTACATCGAGCAGGTCGCCATCATGACAGAGATCATCCGCGAATACGGCCTGTCGCGCGCGGCGATGGCCGAAGAAATGACGCGGGCCATGGGCGTCGAGCGTGTCGAGGTGAAGGGCGGCGGCTATACGCTGGTCAATAATGACTGTGTCGACGAGATCGGTCGCATCGCCGAGAACAGCATCGACCTGATCGTCACTTCGATTCCGTTCTCGACGCAGTATGAATACTCGCCGAACTACGCCGACTTCGGCCACACCGACGACAATGATCATTTCTGGCAGCAGATGGACTTCCTGACGCCGAAGCTGCTGCGCGCGCTGAAGCCGGGGCGGAACGCCTGCCTGCATGTGAAGGATCGGATCGTGCCGGGCGGCATGACCGGGATCGGCTTCCAGAGCGTCTATCCGTTTTCCGATGCGACGGTCGCGCATTTCGTCCGGCACGGCTTCGCCTTCATCGGCCGCAAGACGCTCGGCACCGATGTGGTGCGGGAAAACGCGCAGACCTATCGGCTCGGCTGGTCGGAGCAGTGCAAGGACGGCACCCGCATGGGCTGCGGCATGCCGGAATACATGCTGTATTTCAGGAAGCCGCCCACGGATCGCAGCAACGGCTATGCCGATGATCCGGTGCGCAAGGCGAAGAAAGAGGCTATCGGCCGGGCGGTGAGCGACGTCGTCGACGGCGGCGTGGAGATCCGGCAGGGGCCGGCCAATGGCTGGAAAAATCCCGACGGCTATAGCCGTGCCCGTTGGCAGCTGGACGCGGCACCGGTGACGCGATCCTCCGGCGACCGGCTGCTGATGCCGCACGAACTGGTCGGGCTGAAGGCGGATGTCGCCTATCGGCTGTGGAAGAGCTTCAACCTCGCCACCGTCTATGATTTCGAGCATCACGTCGCCATCGCCGAGGCGCGCGAGCTTCACGGCCAGTTGCCGCCGGACTTCGCCCTGCTGCCCGTCCATAGCTGGATGGAGGGGATCGTCACCGGCGGCGCGCAGATGCTGTCGTTGAACACGATGCAGGCGCAGAAGGGTGCGGAAAAGCACCTCTGCCCGCTGCCCTTCGACATCGTCGACCGTGAGATCGTGCAGCGCTCAGAGCCGGGCGACCTGGTGCTCGATCCGTTCGGCGGGCTGATGACAGTGCCGTATCGGGCGCTGCTCAAGGGACGGCGGGGTTACGGCGTCGAGCTCTCGCCGACCTATTTCCGCGACGGCATGAAGTATTGCGAGGCCGCCGCCAACAAGGTCGCGATGCCGGGGCTATTCGATCTGCTGGATGCCGAGGCCTCGGCCGAGCCGGATGTGGTGGCGTGAGCAGGAAGATCCTCGTTGCCGATCTCCTCTGCGGCGCCGGCGGATCGTCGACCGGGGCCATCAAGGCGCTTCTCGCGCTCGGCTGGTCGCTGGAAGACATCGTCCTTACCTGCGTCAACCACTGGCCGGTGGCGATCGACACGCACCAGCGCAATCATCCCGAGGCCCGGCACTATGTGCAGGACATCGCCACGGTGCGGCCGCATCTGCTAGTGCCTGAGGGATATCTCGACCTGCTGATGGCTTCGCCGACCTGCACGCATCATTCGGTGGCGCGCGGCGGCAAGCCGACCAGCGACCAGCAACGTTCCGACCCGTGGCACATCATCACCTGGCTGACCGAGCTGCGGGTGAAGCGCCTCATCATCGAAAATGTCTGGGAATTCATCGGCTGGGGGCCGGTCGACCCGAAGACCGGCAAGCCCATCGCCTCGCGCAAGGGCGAGTATTTCCATGCCTGGATCGAGACCATCCGGCGGCTCGGCGGCGAGCCGGAATGGCGCAAGCTGAACGCCGCCGACTATGGCGACGCCACCACCCGGCAGCGCTTCATCATGATGGTGCGGTTCGACGGCAAGCCAGTGCATTGGCCGATGCCGACGCACCGCAAGCGCGGAGCCGATGCAGGCTTGTTCGCGGGGATCGATACGGACATGAGGCCCTGGCGGCCGGCCCGCGAGATCATCGACTGGTCGATCAAGGGGCGTTCGATCTTCGGGCGGAAGAAGGCGCTGGCACCAAAGACGCTGGCGCGCATCTACACGGGCGCCGTGAAGCATGGCTGGCCGGAGCCCTATCTCGTCATCCTGCGCAACCATATGGCGGCGCAGGGCGTCGACGGGCCGCTGCCGACCATCGCGGCGGGTGGACAGCATATCGGGCTCGCGCAGCCGGTCCTTCGAAATGGAGTTGGCAATGCTGAAGGCGTTCCTTTGGATTTGGGACGATCAGAGATGGCTGCCCTGGTGGATGAAACGCTGCCACTGCCGCAGCTTCCACCGCCGCACGCGACGGCATGTCGAGGATTGCCCCAGACATCGGTGATGACCGGCGCGCCTTTGGTGCTCTCGCAGCACACGAGCGGCAGTGCCCGCACGGCCGACGATCCGTTGCCGACGATTACCACTGGCGGTGCCGGCAACGTCGAGCATCCCGGTTGTGCGCGCCCGATGCTGGTAGAGCCCTTTGTGCTCTCGCAGGCATCCGGCGGGGCTCCGCGAGACGTTGGAAGCCCTCTGCCTACCATAGTGACTGGAGGGCAGCGTGGCAGCGGCACGGCACTGATATCGCCCTATTACGGTTCCGGCTCGGGTGAGACATGCGTGAGCGTGGACGAGCCGGTGCCAACCGTCACATCGAAGGGCCGTTTCGGCATGGTGGTGCCGGTCACGCAATCGGGTGGCGGCGCCACGGCGCGCGACGTCGCCGATCCGATTCCGACCCTGACCACGGCCAAGGGCGGCGAGTTCGCCATCGTCATGCCGGTGACGCATGACGATGGAAGCGCCCGCGCTCGCGATGCGGCGACCGACCCGCTGCCGACGGTGACGGGAGCGAACCGGGGCGATCTGGCGTTCATCGCCGCGCAGTTCGGCGAGCGCGAGGGCCAGGCGCCGCGCGTGCACGGCATCGACGACCCGGCGCCGACCATCTGCGCCACCGGCCGGGTGAACCTGGTCGAGGGGACCGACCAGTACGACATTCTGTTCCGCATGTTGGAGCCGCACGAGCTCGCCGCCGCCATGGGCTTCAACACCGAGGAAACAACCTACGAATTCGCCGGCACCAAGACCGAGCAGATCAAGCAGATCGGCAACGCGGTATCCGTCGCGAAGATGAAGGCCTGCGTCGGCGCCATCATGGCCGACGCGGCACCGACGAAGCGCGCGCCGACGGCATTCCGGGAGGCGGCGGAATGAGGCCGCGCGCGTGTACGAATGTCCTATGCGGCCGCTTGATGCGGCTGGATTTCGGCGAGGTCCGCCGCCGTTTTCTCGGCGGATGTCAGGTCATGGACCGTCTGCAGGTTCATCCAGAATTCCGGGCCGGTGCCGAGGAAACGGCCGAGGCGCAGGGCGGTGTCGGCCGTGACCGGCACCTCCTCGCGCGCAAGCCGCTCGATGCGGGTGCGCGGCACGTGCACGGCTTTCGCCACGGCATAGGGCGTGAGGCCGAGGGGGGTGAGGAACTCCTCCCGGAGGATCTCCCCGGGGTGGATGGCGGGATGCGGGCCGAGCATGGTGGTCTCTCCTCAGTGGTAGTCGGTGATGTCGACGTCGGCGGCGTGGCCGTCGCGCCAGATGAAGCAGATGCGGAACTGGTCGTTCACGCGGATGGAGTGCTGGCCGGCGCGGTCGCCCTTCAGGGCTTCGAGCCGGTTGGCCGGCGGGACGCGCAGGGCGTCGAGGGTGATGGCGGCGTTCAGCATGGCCAGCTTGCGCTGGGCGGGGCGGACGAGATCGGCGGGGAAGCCTTTGCCGACGGTGCCGTTCCACACCGTTTCCGTCAGCTTGTTCTTGAAGTTCAGGATCATCGCCGCCTCGCCGCTTCCGATGCAGATAACGTATCTCAACACGATACGTTCGGCAAGGCAAAAGTATCGTGCGGCGATACGTTTTTCGAGGTGGAGAGATGAGCCACCTATCTCTTGTTCCCCTCTCGCTGGCGGAGGCAAATGCCTTCGTCGATCAGCATCACCGCCACAATGATCCAGTCGTCGGTCACCTGTGGTCGACGGGGGCTGAGTTTAATGGTGCGCTGGTTGGTGTCAGCATCATCGGCCGCCCGGTGGCGAGGTATCTGCAGGATGGGCTGACAGTCGAAATCCTGCGCGTCGCGACCGATGGCCACCGCAATGCGGTGTCGTTCCTAAAAGGGGCGGCATGCCGCGCCGCGTTCGCGCGAGGCTTCCGCCGAGTGGTGACATACACGCTTGCCAGCGAGGGCGGGGCTTCCCTGCGTGGGGCCGGATTTCGTGTAGTTGGCGAGGTTAAGGGCCGGTCGTGGGATACGCCGTCGCGGCGGCGTGAGGCGGGCCCGCTCTTCGATAAGCTCCGTTGGGAGCAATCTCTATGAACGCCGATACCGCTCTCGACGGCGCGCCGCCCTGCTGCCCGACCTGCGGCCATGGGCTCGCGGCGGCGCGTGTGCCGGTCGCCGCGCTGCTCAATCTGGAGATGGGGCGCAACCCCCGCCGGCTGCTGGAAGTGTTGGTAAGGGCCTATCCGCGCCCCGTCGCCCATGGGGCCTTGATCGAGGCCGTCTATGGCGACGCGCCCGATGGCGGGCCCGACACCGCCGACCAGATCATCAGCGTCATCGTCTGCCGTTTGCGGCCCCGGCTGGCCCCGCTCGGCTGGACGATCCCCCGTGCGCGCAACACGCCCGGTGAATATGCGGCGCGCCGGCTGGTGCCTGTGGAGTCCGCGTCATGATCTCCGACGCTGCCCTCGACGATCTGCGCGCCCGCAACCCGGTCGGCACCATTGCCGGCAGATGGGTGAGCCTGCGCCGCGGCACGCGCGCGGGCGTGCTGGTCGGCTCCTGCCCGATCTGCTCGACCGACCCGGCCAGCCGCACCGCCGCGCGCTTCGAGTGCAGCGACGACAAATGGGTGTGTGCCGTGTGCCCCGATGGCGGCGACGTCATCCGCCTCGTCGAGCGGCGCGAGCATCTCGACTTCCGCGCCGCCGTCGAGTGGCTCGGCGGCACCCACGCGATCGACCCGGAAGAGGAACGCCGCCGCACCGAGGCGGCGGCGCGGAAGAAGGCGGAGAGCGAGGCGACGAGCGCCCGCTATCGCGAGGATGAGCGGCGGCGGCTGTATCGCTATTGGCAGGCGGCGTGGCCCATCGCCGGCACGGCGGCCGAGGCCTATCTCAGCCAGCGGGCGCGCATCGCCCTGCCGCCGCTGCGCCTGCGCTTTCACCCGACCTTCAATTATGTCGTGCCGGCGCCGGGCGAAGGCGCGCGGAATGGCTGGCGGGTCATCCACACCGGCCCGGCCCTGCTGGCGCCGATCGTCGCGCCGGACGGGCATTTCACCGGCCTGCACATCACCTGGCTGGATCTCGACCAGCCCAAGGGCAAGGCGCTGATCGTCCACCCCGACACCGGCGAGGTGCTGAAGGCCAAGAAGATGCGCGGCACCAAGCAGGGCGGGCGCATCGAGCTGCTGCGCTGCGCCTCGCCGCGCTGCCTCGTTCTCGGCGAGGGCATCGAGACCGTGCTGTCGGTCTATGCCGCCCTGGTCGATGCCGGGCGTTCCTTGGACGGCATCGCCTTCTGGGCCGCCGGCGATATCGGCAACCTGGCCGGGCGGGCGCAGCGCGACAGCCGCGAGCGCCACCCGACGGCCAAGGATAGGGCCGGCCGGGCCTTGATCGTGCCGGGCGCGGCGCCGGACCTCGCCAGCGAGGCGGTGAGCATCCCCGACAGCGTCACCGACCTGCGTCTGCTGGCCGATGCCGACAGCGACCCGTTCGCGACAAAGCTCGCCATGGAGCGGGCGGCGGCGCGCCATGCCGCGCCGGGCCGGCGGATCACCATCGCCTGGCCGGAGCCGGGCCTCGATTTCAACGACATGCGCATGAGCGCGGCACCGCAGGTGGCCTGATGGACGACCATCCGAAAAATCCGGCGGACGACGCGATCCTGCGCGCGGTGTTCCCCGATGAGGTGGTGGGCAATCTCAGCGGTGCGCCGGCGATTGCCATTGATCCGGACGTCGATGACATCGAATCCGTACTGGCGCATCCCGACGATCATGCCGATGAGGCGACGGGCGACGAAGGCTCCCCGCCGGGTGACGACACGACCGGGCCGCCGCGCGGCCGCGCCATGGGCTATTCGGTGGAGCGGATGAACGACGAATGGGGCCTGGTGCTGATGGGCTCCAAGGCCGTCATCGTGCATGAGCAGGCAGGTGGGCCGATAGAAGACCGCTTGCGCATCATTTCGCTCGATGCGTTTCGCGCGTGGTTTGCCAATAAATTCACCGAAGTAATCGACCATGATGGCAAGCTGAAGGTGAAGACCTGGGCGTCTCGCTGGCTGACATCGTCGAAGCGCCGGCAATATATCGGCATCGAATTCAAGCCCGGCCCCGATGCCGTCGCCACGCCGCGCTATCTCAACCTGTGGCGGGGATTCTCGGTGGAGCCGCGCGCGGGCGGATCTTACAGGATCCTGCGCGATCACATGCTCAATAATGTCTGCGACGGCGACGAAACTCTTTACCGCTGGGTATTTGGGTGGTTTGCGCATCTGATGCAGCGCCCGCGCGAGCGTGTCGGCACCGCGATCGTGATGCGCGGCAAGATGGGCACCGGAAAGACCAAGGTCGGCGAGGTGGTCGGTAGCCTGATCTCGGCGCATTACTTCGCCGTCGACGACCCGCGCTATGTGACCGGCCAGTTCAACGCGCATATGGCCTCCTGCCTGCTGCTGCAGGCCGAGGAAGCGGTGTGGGCCGGCGACAAGGCGGCGGAAGGCCGGCTGAAGGGTCTCGTCACCTCGAAATTCCAGATGATCGAGGCCAAGGGCATCGACCCGATCCGCATCGACAATTTCGTGCGGCTGATGATGACCTCCAACGAGGATTGGGTGGTGCCGGCCGGCAAGGATGAGCGGCGGTTCTGCGTCCTCGATGTGCACCCGCGCTGTGCCCAGAACACCGATTATTTCCGCGAGATGGATGAGGAACTCGACAAGGGTGGGCGCGAGGCGCTGCTGCACGACCTGCTGGCCTTCGATCTCTCGACGGTCGACCTGCGCAAGATACCGCGCACCGCCGGCCTGCTGGAACAGAAGCTGCGTTCGCTCGACAGCGTCGAATCCTGGTGGTTCGAGCGGCTGGTGAGCGGCGCCACCCGCCGCGGCAGCGAATATTGGGAAACCGAGATCGCCGTCGATGTGCTGTTCGCGGACTACCTCGATGTCGCCGACAAGGTCGGCGTGCGCCGCAAGTCCGAACAGACCGCCGTTGGCATGAAGCTACGCAAGCTGGTGCCGGACCTGAAGGTGGTGAAGCGTCAATGGGAGACCGCGCCGGGTTCGCAGCAGTTTCGCCGCAGCCGCTGCTACCTGCTGCCCGGCCTCGATGTCTGCCGCGACGCCTTCGTCGCCGAGCTCGGCCAGGACGTGGACTGGGGCGATTCCGATGAGTGAGGGAGACCGGGCTAAAGGGGTGGAAGCGCCTGCGTCCAACCCTGTCCAACCTTCAATCCTTCCCCATCGATAGGTTGGACAGAAATTCATGAGATATTTCAAAGACGTGTCCAACCTGTCCAACCTGTCCAACCTTGCCGCGCGTACGCGTGTGATCGCACGCCCGCGCGTGTAGGCCGCCGGCTCTCTGTAAATTCGCGCCGAGGCCCCGCTCTCGCGGTCGTAACCCGGCTTTTAGGTTGGACAGGTTGGACAGGTTGGACAAGGCAAGCGAAATCAACGGGTTATTGGTGTCCAACCTTTTATTCTTTCATTCAAAAGGTTGGACAGGTTGGACATTGGAGGGCGGCGCGTGAAAACGAGCATCGATATCGAAGCTTTGCTGGGCTGGGCCTATCGGGACATGGCTATTGATCGCCAGCTTGGCCGGTTGGAGCCTGCGGCGGTCGATCAGTTCAGTTCCAGCTGGGCGCGGGTCGAGACGCTCAAGATTTACGGCACCTTCCCGCAATCCAGCCCGCGTCCTCAGGCGGCGCCGGCGAGCTTCGCCTCGGAGGATGACGCGGCCTTGGTGCATCTCCGGGTGCTGGAACTCGACGACGCCTTCATCGAGATGACCGAGGCGGGCGAGGCTGCCTTGTGGGATCGGGCGTTGATCGCCGCGCAGGGCGGCACGTTGATGGAGAGCCCGTCCGCCGGTGCGCGCCTGCTTCTGCCGGGGCGCGAGGCGGCGCGGCTGGTGCGCGTGACGACGTCGGTGGTGTTGATCGAGCATGCGCGCGCCGGCATCCGCCCTGAGAGCTTCGCCGACCTGCGCCGCCGTGCCGGACGGCCGCCGCGCTCGGGCGAGATCGCGCCCGGCGTCACCTGGGCCGACGCGACCTATCATCGGGCGGTGTACAGCGTATGGCGGATGGCGCTCGGCATCCTCGCGGCGGAGATGGCGGGGCGGCTGGAGATGTGGGAGGTCACCGGGCCGTCCGCGCCTGAGTCGCCATGGCTGGCAGCGCCGCGCCAAGTGAAACACGCGATTTCGCGCGAAAATTATTCGGCCGATAAGTCATTGATGCAGCAGGATAATTGAGGGGATTTACAAACCGACCCTCTTGACGGATATTCAGCCCATCGGAATTGCGCCTCGGGGATCACCTCCCCGGGGCGTTTTGTTTTCGGGTTGATGAGGTTGCCATGATCACCGTGGAAGCCAAATGGGCTGACGATGAACTGGCCAAGTTCGGCGATGCGGTCGAAGAGTTGAACCGCCGCTTCCCGGTCGTGCTGCCCCGCATCATCAACCAGGTCGGCGGTCGCGCCCGAACCATTGTCGTCCGCACGCTCACCAAGCAGACCGGCCTGCCGCGAGCGACGATCGACAGGGCGGTGCGGGAAGGGGCGCGTGCCCATTCGCGGCGGCTTTCCTACGAGATGGTCGCGCGCGGCGGCAATATCCGGCTCAAGTACCTCAACCCCAAAGAGGTCGCGGGCGGTGTCGATGCCAAGCCGTTTGGCAAGAAGACGTTCTATCCCGGCGCCTTCATGCGCGGCGGACGCTTCCCGGACGGACGAAAGGAAGTACCGGAATGGAACGGCCATGTGATGGTGCGCAACCGCAGCCGCTATGACGCGGAAGCCAATGCGTTGGGGCTGTTCGGGCGAGTGCCCGGGCAGGAAAAGGGGGCGTCGAGGCATTTCACCTATGCGCGCTCGGGCGTCATCATCCCCAACGAGATGACCAATGGCGCAACGCGTGCCGCCTTCGAGCGCACCGCCCTGCCCTTGCTGCGCGAGCGGGTCGAGAAAGCAATCCTGAAGCTGCTCGGCTAACCCCGAGGCGATGCCGCGGGCGGCACCGATCCCTGCCACCATGCAGGGATGTGGCACATCGGCAACAGCCCCCCCATTTAGGGACCGTACACCCCTCCCCCCACCCGGGCGGGCCAGCAGCATTGCCGGCTTCCTCCAGTTATACAGTGGGTTAGCTTGGGTTGACAGGGTTGACAGGGTTGACACATGGCGGAGGCGGTTGACAGCGATGCGCCGCGCGTCATGTGGACGGTGTCGCAGATCGCCGAGCGGGACGGTATCTCCAAACAGGCGGTTTCCAAGGTCGTGCTGGCCCTGGTGGCCAAGCACGATGTGCCGGTGGAGCGCGACGGGCGCGGGCGCATCGCCCGGCTGTCGCTGGCGCACTACGATTTCCATCGCGGCCAGTTCGCCAACCCCGCCAAGGTGCTGGCCGGGCGCGGGGTTCCGCTGGCGCCGTCCCAGCCCGAGGGGCGCAATGACAGTTTCGACGAGGCTCGCCGCCAGAATGAGTGGCTGAAGGTCGAGCAGACGCGGCTTGCCCATCGTGTCGAAGCCGGCCGGCTGGTGCGGGCCGACAAGATCGGCGACGCGGTCGATCGCATCGGGCGCGAGGCGCAGGCGCTGATCTCCCGCCTGCCGAACAAGGCCGACGACCTCGCCCTCGCGGGCGCCAAGGAAGGCGTGCACGGGGTGCGGGTGCTGCTGCGCTCGATCGCGGTCGAGATCAGCACGGCGATCGCCGATGCCCTTGCCAAGATCGCCGAGGATGCGCCGGCGACGGATGCCGCGATAGTGGATGAGCCGCCATGAACGCACATACCGGGGCGTTGCGGCTGATCGCCGAAAGGCTGTCGGCGGCGATGCGCCCGGTGCCGCCGGTGCCGTTCGACCTGTGGCTGCCAAACAATATCGTGCTGGTGGACGGTGCGAAGAAGGGTGAGTTCTGGGCGGCGGAAGACGCTCCCTATCTGGTCGAGCCGGCCCGCTGCCTGTCCGTCGAGCACCCCTGCAACCTGGTGACGATCCGCAAGGGACAGCAGACCGGCGCCTCGATCCTCGCCCTCGCCTGGTCGCTGTATCTCGCCGAGGTGGCGCCGGACAACATCATCTATGCGGTGCCTGGCATCGATGCCTTGCAGGATATCAACGGCCAGAAGCTGCAGCCGCTGATCGACGCGTGGCAGAAGGCGACCGGCAAGCGGATCATCCTGCCGCATATCGGCCGCTCGACCTCGGGCTCGACCGTTTACGAGAAGCGGTTCCCCGGCGGCTATATCAGCCTCGCCAACGCCAATGTGGCGATGGCGCTGTCGATGCGCACCTGCCGCTACGGGGTCGAGGACGAACTGTCGAAATGGACGGAGACGTCCGGCGGCGACGATCCCGAAGTGCTGTTCTTCGGCCGGTTCACGGCGTTCCGCCGGCACAAGTCCTACAAGATACTGCAGATATCGACGCCGGAAGTGGATTCCGGCGACGAGCTCGGCGACGGCCCCGGCCATTGCCGGATCGACCGTTCCTTCCGGCGCTCCGACCAGCGGTTCTGGAACATCCTCTGCCCGGAGTGCCGGCACGAATTCGTGCAGTGCGACGATGGGTTGGTGGTCGACCGGCTGCATCCGCACCGAACCGAATATGCCTGCCCTGAATGCGGTCACCTGATCAGCGAGATGGAGCGGGTCGCGGCGGTGCGCGCCGGCCGCTACATCGCGACCATGGAGGGGCCGGACCGCCATCCCGGCTTTCACATCGACGCCTTCATCAGCCTGATGATGAGCTACGAGGCGATCGCCAATGACCGGCTGGAGGCCGAGAGGAAGGGTGAGCCGGGGGCGAAGAACTACGCCAACCTGGTGTGCGCCCGGCCCTATGCCCTGCGCGGCAACGCGCCGGACCATCAGCGGCTCATGGAGCGCCGCGAGGTCTATCAACGCGGGGTGATCCCAAGCGAGGGGCTGATCTTCGTCTGCGGCGTCGACGTGCAGCATGATGGATTGTGGTTCGAGGTCGTCGCCTTCGGCGAGGATCGCCAGAGTTGGACGGTGGATGCCGGGTTCATCGAGGGCCCGACCGACCAGCCCAATGCCGGCGCATGGGAGAAACTCTCCGAGTTTCACGGGCAGTTCTGGCCCGACAGCTTTGGCGGCGAGCGCCGCATCGAGGCCATGTCCGTGGATGCCGGCGACGGCAACCGCACGACGCAGGTGCTGGAATGGTGCCGGCGCCATGCCAATTGCTACGCGATCAAGGGCATGAAGGGGCGCGGCCTGCCGGCGATCGGCGCGCCGCTCTCGACCTCGATCCGCAAGACCGGCAAACGGGAGAAATTCCGGGCGGCCAAGCTGTGGCCGGTCGGCACCTGGTCGCTGAAGGGCGAATTCTACGGCAATTTGCACAAGATCGGCCTCGCCGCCGGCGAAGCAACCGACCCGCCCGGCTATTGCCACTTCGGCGATTGGCTCGGCGAGGAATATTTCCGACAGATCACGGCGGAATATTTCGAGCAGAAGATGATCAACGGGCGCTTCCATGAGGAGTGGAAGCCGATCCGTCGGGATAACCATCTGCTCGACTGCCGGATCTATGCGATGGCGATGGCCGAACATCTCGGCCTGTCGCGGCTCACCAAGAGCGGCTGGGCGGGACTGCGGGCGCGGCGGATGCCGCAGGTCGAGATCGACCTGTTGTCAGGCGAGACGGAGAAGCAGGCGGCGGCGCCTGCTGATGAGCCCGTGCCGGCCGACCTCCCGCCAGGTAAGGCCCTCGTCCCTCCGCCCTCCATTCCCGGGGAGCGGAAGGAACTGCCCCGTGTGCCGCGTCGGTCGTGGGGCGCGTATCGATAGGGACGACGATGATCGAAGCGAAGCCGCGATATCGGGTGCCGGCGATCGCGCGGGTGATGCCGCCGGTGACCACGGTGCCGGATCGGGTGCCGCGTCCGACGGCGCGCTATCTGCGCGAGAGCCCGCCGGGCATCCTGTCGATGCGGCGCGCGGTGACGCGCGACGGGTGGCGCGATGTGTGGGAGGCCGGTGACCGCGCCTATGCGCTCGCCCTCGACTTCCTGCACAATAATGGCTGGATCGCCGGCGCGGCCGACCAGATCCTCGTCGACACGATCGGCGTCGAACTGCAGCTCAATGCGCGGCCGGACCTGTCGAAGCTCGGCTATTCCGACAAGGAGCGCTCCGACTGGTGCCAGATGGTGGAGGCCGCCTGGCGCCGCTACGCCTGGAACGCGGCCGAATGCGATCTCGCCGGCAAGGCGACGATGGCGGAGGGTGCCGACGGGGTGCTGCGCACCTATCTCGCGAGCGGCGAGGCGTTCTCGGTCGTGTCCTTCCTCGGCGAGCGGGAGCGGCAGCATTACGGCATCAACACCGGCACCAAGTTCAGCCTGGTGGCGCCGCATCGGCTGCCGCGCACCACGCGGGAGATGGAGGGCCTGTATCAGGGCATCTTCCACGATGCCAATGGGCGCCCGACGCATTACCGCTTCAAGCGGCGGGTCGACGGCATCGAGCGCGACGAGGATATCGCCGCGCGCGACGGAACGGGCCTGGTGCAGGTGGTGCATGCGATGGACCGGGGCGAAAACCCCGACAGCCCGCGCGGCATCTCGCCTCTGGCGCCGATCCTGCGCGTCATCGCCCAGAGCGACCAGCTTGCCGATGCCACGCTGGCGACGGCGCTGCTGCAGACGGTGTTCGCGGCGACGATCAAGAGCCCGGAGCCTAGCGAGCAGGCGTTCCAGGCGATCCAGACGTTGGCGGATACCGAGCCGCCGTCCGGCTTTCCCGGCACGGCGGCGGACTGGCAGGCCTATGTCGGCGGGCTGGCGAATGACCTGATCGATGTCTGGGGCCAGCGGATCGATGCGCTGAAAAAGGGCGGCATCAACCTGTCGGACAGTGCCCGCATCGGCCATCTCGGCCCCGGCGAGGAGTTCAACTTCCACACGGCGCAGACGCCGGGTGACAATTACATTCCCTATTCGCAAAATCTGCAGCGGGAGATGGCGCGCCGGCTGGGCATCACCTTCGAATCGCTGACAATGGACTATTCGAAGGCGTCCTATTCCTCGGTGAGGATGGGGATTTCCAGCATCTGGCCATTGGCGGTGCGCCGCCGCGAGCGGATCGTGGTGCCCTTCTATCGCGGCTGCTACGAGCCATGGCTCGACGAGATGATCGCCAGCGGGACGATCCCGTTCAAGGGCGGCTATCGGGCGTACAGGGCCAACCGGACCAAGGTCGCCAATGCCGAATGGCAGGGGCCGCCGAAACCGAGCGCCGATGACTACAAGTCGGCGATGGCGGCGAAGATCCGGCTGGAGATCGGGGTCTCCTCGGTGGCGGATGAGAGCGCCGAATATGGCCGCGACTGGGAAGAGACCGCCCGGCAGCGCCATCGCGAACGTTCCGTCATCGTCGACGAGCTCGGCCTGCCGGATCCGTTCGTGAAGATGAGCGGCGGCGCCGGCCCGAACGGGGCGGCGGCGGACGGCAACCGGGAGCCTGCGGCATGAGCATGGTGACCATCGACGGCCAGCAGGTCGACGGCGACGACCCGTGCGCCATGTGGCAGGCGCTCTATGCCTTCAAGCTCAAGGTGCTGTCGGGCGGCAAGGTCGATGAAATCGAAGTGCGTTCGCCGGTGACCAACCGGCGAACCCGCTTCGGCGCGGCGAATATCGCCCAGATCGAGGCCGAGCTGACCCGGCTGCAAGCGGCCTGCGACGCGAAGCAGGGCCGATGCCGGCGGCGCTTTGCCGGTCAAGGCGGCTTCTTCCGCCCCTATTGAGGTAAACCCATCATGCGCGGTTTCGACGCGGTGCTTGGCACCGCCTGGGCCATGCTGCCCGAGCAACTGGAAACGCTGGTTTCGATCAGCCTGCGGGAGAATGAAATCTCCCCGGAGGCGCTCGAGGCCTATCGGGCGCAGGCGGTCGGCAAGGCGGAGACGCTGGAGCATCGCGACGGCGTGGCGGTGCTCAACGTGATCGGCCCACTGTTCCGCCGGGCCAATCTGTTCACCGAGATTTCCGGCGCCACCAGCTACGACGTGCTGCGCCGCGATCTGCAGGTGGCCGTCGACGATCCCGGACTTACGGCGATCCTGCTCAATCTCGACACGCCCGGCGGCGATGCCAACGGGGTCGATGAGCTGGCAAAGGCGATCGTGGCCGCCCGCGCGGTCAAGCCGGTGGTAGCCTATGTCGGCGGCACGGCTGCCTCCGGCGGCTACTGGCTCGCCGCGGCGGCGAGCGAGATCGTGGTGAGCGATGCCGCCCTGCTCGGGTCGATCGGCGTCGTCATCTCGCTGCGCTCGCAGGAGCGGCCCGACGGCGCGAAAACCTATGAATTCGTCTCCAGCCAGTCGCCGCACAAGCGAGCGGACCCCTCGACGGAATCCGGCGCCGGCCAGTTCCAGCGCGTCGCCGACGATCTCGCGCAGGTATTCGTCGATGCCGTGGCCGCTAACCGTGGACGGACGGTCGAGCAGGTGCTCGCCGACTTCGGCGGCGGTGGCGTGCTGGTCGGGGCCAAGGCGGTTGCCGCCGGCATGGCCGACCGTCTCGGCACGTTCGAGGGAACGCTTGCCAAACTTCAGACCAGCGGCCGGACGCCCGGCCGATCCCCGCAACGCTCTGTGAGAGGAAAAATCATGAGCGAAACGAACCGGGCGGACGGCGAGGATATCGCCGCTCTCCGCGACGACATCAAAGCCCTGCGCGACGAGAATGCGCAGATGAAGGCGGCGGCGGATGATCGCGCGCGTCGCGACGCCATCCTGGCGCTGCCGGAAGCCAAGGGCCGCGAGGCGCAGGCCACGGCGCTCTGCGATGCCGGCGTTACCGCCGAGGCCGCGAAGAAGGTGCTCGCGGCGGCGGCGCAGGCTGCGGCCGAGGATGAGCCCGACGAGGACGCGGGCCTGCCGGACCCGGCGGCCTATGAGCGCCGCCGCGCGGCTGGCGCCGGGCTGGGCGGTGGCGGCAAGCCGCCCTCCGCCAAGGGTGACAAGTCCATCCTGGCCGCGGCGGTCGCCCGCGCCAACAAGCGCCGCTGAGGGAGGCCCGCATGCCCACTCTTACCTACGATCCGAATGCCGGCGACGGCCATTACATCGTGTCCGAGGCGAACGGCTATCGCTCGCGGGAGGAAATCACCGTGGTATCCGGCGCCGGCGTGCTCAAGGCCGGGCGGGTGCTCGGCAAGATCACCGCCAGCGGCAAGTACACGTCGTACACGCCGGGTGCCGCCGACGGCAGCCAGAACGCCGCCGCCATCCTCTATTCCGGCGGCGACGCCACGAGCGCTGATGTCCGTCGCACCGTCACGGCGCGCGACACCGAGGTGAATGCCGCGGTGCTGAACTGGGGCGCCGCCGTCACCACGGACACCCACAAGAATACCGCCCTCGCCGCGCTTGCGGCGCTCGGCATCATCGGCCGCTGAGGAGGGCGCAGCAGATGGCACTCGTTACCGACATCTTCAAGCAGAACGCCTGGGGCGCGATCGAATTCCACGAGGAGATCGTTGCCAAGGTCGACTTCAAGCCGCAGCTGCTCGGCTTGCTCGCCCTGTTCTCGCCGATCTATTCGCGGTCGCGCACGATTGCGATGGCGGCCAAGAACCGCACGCTGGCGCTGATCCCGACGTCGGCCGACGGCTCGCCGCCGGACGAGCTGGTGCCGGAAGGCGCGGATGTCCGCACCTTCCAGACGGTTCGCCTGGCCAAGGGCTCGACCATCTATGCCTCGGCAATGGCCGGTGTCCTCGCCCTGCCGTTCGACCAGCAGACCAAGGACATCGCCGAGGAGGTGACCGACCGCTCGGCGCAGATTCTCGACGAATTGGAACTGACCTGGGAGCACATGCGCTTCGGGGCGATCCAGGGCAAGGTGCTGGACGCCGACAACACCACGGTGCTGTTCGACTGGTACGCGCTCTGGGGCATCAGCGAGCCGGCGGAGATCGATTTCGCGCTCGGCACCGACACCACGGACGTGCGCAAGAAGTGCCGCGACGTGAAGCGGACGATGCAGAAGGCGGCCAAGGGCGTATGGACTCCGGCCACCCGCGTCGTTGCGTTGGTCGGCGACACCTTCTTCGACATGCTGACGAACCACCCGCAGATCAAGGAGACCAAGCTCGGCACCGAGCGGGCGTCGATGCTGGAGAATATCGAGGGCTATTCGGCCATCGAGATCGAGGGCATCACCTTCATCAACTACCAGGGGACCGATGACGGCTCGAAAATCGCCATCGCCACCGACAAGGCGCGGTTCTTCCCCGTCGGCGCGCGGGGCGCCTTCCAGGTCGGCTACGGCCCGGCCAACGAGTTCAAGCCGTACCTCAATCGCCGCGGCCAGGAATATGTCAGCCTGCTCCTGGAGGACAAATCCGGTCGCGACGCCTGGGATCGCGTCGAGGTCTACTCCTATCCCATCATGATCTGCACGCGGCCGGAAATGCTGCTGCGCGCCAAGGCGCAGTGAGGCAACAGCCATGGTGAAAGCTTTCCATGACGGGCAGTTCGGCCGGGTCCTGACGGATCCGGCCGACGGCGCCGACGATCCGGCCGTCGACCTCGCGACGCTGACCAAGTCCGAGCTTCTGGCCGAGGCAGAGCGGCGCGGGCTGACGGTGTCGGAATCGTCCACCAAGGCCGAGATCATCGCGGCGCTGGAAGGCCCCGCCGAGTAAGCGCGGGGGCGGGCCATGGGCTGGGATGACGATCTCGCGGCGGCGGATGACGCCGTCGCGGGATATTTCGACACGGCGGCCTGTACCGCCATCCCGATGAAGAAGCCGCCGCGGGATGCGAATGCCCCGGCGATCGCCGATCCCGACCGGGCGGCGTTCGACTTTCTCGGCACGGTGGAAACCGCGCCGGAATTTACCGGCATGGCCTCATCGAACGCGCCGCGGCCGACCGACCGCTCGATCCGCCATGTGGCGAAAATCTGCCTCACCGCGCTGTCGACCGGCTGGCCGTGGGTGCCGCGCATGGGCGACCGCATCCTGATCGGCGGCGTGCTGCACCAGGTGGCGGCGGCGCCGGACAGCGACGGCACCGCCCGCCTCGCGCTGTGGCTCAACCGGGTGCAGGCCTGACCCAAAGGATATTCCCATGCTCGCCGCTGAAGCGCTGCGCCTTGCGGTGATCGAGGCGCTGGCCCCGACCGCCGCCAAAATCAGCGGCACGGGGTTTCCGACGCTGGCCGGCTGGCGGGTGTTCGACAGCGCGATGATCACGCCCGACCAGCTGGAGCCGGGCCAGCCGTGGACGCCGTGCATCTCGGTCTTCACCGAGGATGTGACGGTGTCCCGGCGCGGCGAGATCGCCACCTCTTCCATCGGCAATGCCGAGGTCGACCTCGTCTTCGTGGTCGAACTGGCCGAAAAGATCGATGACGATCAGGGGGCCGGCACCACCCCGCTTATCGGCGGCGATGCGCAGTCGCGGCTGACGCTCGCGGCCCTGACAGCGCAGGTGCGCGATGTGATGGTGCGTCGCCCCTCCAGCGCCGGCGTCAGGCGGGTGCTCAAGGCGGTGGCGAATGTCGCCATCGAGCCGGTTGGCCTGCCGCAGAATGGCGTGCGCCTGGTCTGCAACGTGATGACGATGCGCTGCGAGATCGCCGACGACAAGTTCACCGACGCCGCCGGCTTTCCCGAGCCGATGCGCTCGGTGGCGGCCGACCTGCCGGAGGGCAGCTATGCCAAGGCGACGCTGGAGGCGCTCGGCGCCGCCTTCCTGGCGACGACGCGCGAGCAGCTTGAGGCGATCGACATGACGACCACGGCGAATGGCCGCCCGGCCATGCCGTTCCCCGGCGCCTGACGCCTCTCCATCCGACAGACGAGGACGACGCGATGACGCGCTACCGCGCCCGCGAGGGCGACCGCATCCCCATGCCCGACCGGCCCGGCCAGTTCATGCCGACCACGGCGCCGGGCACCTCGGTCAACGAGATGTCCGCCTATTACGCCCGGCTGATCGCCGATGGCGACCTCGTCGAGGTGGTCGATGACGCGCCGGCGACGGCGCCCGAATCCCGGAAAGGAAAAGCCTGATGCCCATCGGTTTCAACTCCATTCCCGGCAATATCCGGGCGCCGATCATCTCCTTCGAAGTGAACAGCGGCGGCCAGTTCGAGAGCGTGTCGCGGCTGCTGCTGGTCGGCCACAAGAATGCCGATGCGGGCAACTTCCTCGCCGACAACACACCTATCCGCTGCAACAGCGTCAACGAGGCCCTCAGTCTCGCCGGCAAGGGCTCGATGCTGGCCGAGATGTTCATCGCCGCGCGGCGCAATGCCCCGGCGCAGGATATCTGGCTGCTGCCGGCGCCGGCGACCGGCACCGCCGAGATCCGCACCATCACGGTCGGCACCGTGCCGGCGGCGGGCGGCTATGGCGTGCTGGCGATCGCCGGCCAGGAGATCGCCGTCACCATCGGCGCCGGCGACAGCGCCGCGACGGTGGCGGCGGCGCTGTCGGCGGCGATCAACGCCTATCAGGACCCGCTCACCAAGAGCGCCCTGCCCTTCACCGCCACCGTCGCCACCAATGTGGTGACGCTGACGGCGCGCAATGCCGGCGATCTCTACACGCTGGCCGACGTCTATGTGCCGACGGTGGCGACCGGCAACGCCTTTGCCGGGCTGTTCACCTTCGCCACCACCACGCCGGGCGCCGGCTCGCCCAACCTGGCCGCCGCCCTCGCCGCGCTCGGCGACGATCCGTTCGACTGGATCGTCTCGCCCTTCGCCGACGCCACCAATATGGGGCGCTACCAGACGGTGCTGTCGGATATTTCCGGCCGCTGGGCGTGGAACCGGCAGAGCTACGGCCATGTCTTCGTGCCGAAGACGGACACGACCGGCAATCTCACCACCTTCGGCCTCGGATATGACACCCGCCATATCAGCGTGCTGCCGCGCCTTGCCGCCGGCGGTGACGCCACCCTGCCGTGGGTGTGGGCGGCGGCGCTGGCGGCGCGGGTCGTGCCGTGGCTGTCGGATGGCGCTACGGGCAACGTCTCGCGCAACCAGACCGGGCTGGTGGTCGAAGGGGTGTACGCGCCGCGCGACCGCACCAAGTGGATGAACGATTACGCGACGCGGGACGCCTTCATCGGCTCCGGCCTTTCGACCTATGGCGTGCGCACGGACGGCGCGGTGACGATCGACAAGATCGTGACGATGCAGCGCACCGACGGTGCCGGCAATGTCGACACCACCTTCCGCGACATCCAGAAGATCGGTCAGATCATGTATGCGCTGCGCCGGTTCCGGGCGCGGCTGCAGGCCGAGCATGGGCAGAAGGCGATCGCCGACGACAATCCCGGCAACCTGCTGGCCCTCACCACGGTGAAAGACATCAAGGCCACGGTGGCGGCGGTCTACCGCGAGATGCCGGGCGTGCTCGAGAACGCCGACGCGTTCTGCGCGGCTCTCGACGTGCAGCGCAATGCGGACAATCCCAACCGCGTCGACATCTACGCCCCGCTCGACATGGTCAACCCGCTCGACGTGCTGGCCGCGAACGCCACGATCTACAGCCAGTTCCCCGCCGCGCTGGCGGCCTGAGGAGAAACACCATGTCCGGACGTGATTTCGGCGGCGAGATGCGGCTGCGCCTCGCCGCAGGCCAGAACCTGACCATGCGCGGCGCCTTCACGATCGGCCCGTCGGGCGTGTCGATCGAGGTGGTCACGAACGATGACGGCTCGGTGTCGCGGCAGGCGACGCCGCGCCCGCGCACCGCCGAGATCACCCTCGAGGATGACGGCACCGACGTGAACGCGCTGATGCGTGCGGCGCGGCAGGACATCTACATCGTCGAGGACTTCACCGGCGTGAGCCATGTGTTCGTGAATGCGGTCTTCTCCGGGGAGCCGAGCATCGACCGCAAGACCGGCGAATGGACCGGGATGACGATCAATGCCAGCGGCTATCAGAGGCTGAACGGATGACGCCGCTCCCCCTCTCCAAGAGCTACACGGTGGGGAGCGAGACGTTCGCCGCCGTGGAGATGCGCGACCCGACCTTTCAGGACTACCGGCAGATCGGGCCCGCCTTCGACGTGCAACGCGGCGTGATGCTGCCCGACCGCGAGGCGATCTTCGGCTATGCCGACCGGCTGGTGACAAAGCCGGCGCCGGGCGCGCTGGCGGTTCTGTCGATCGAGGACACGATGGCGCTGGAGGATCACATCCTCGGTTTTTTCGTCGCTGCCCGGGTGTCGATGAGCAAGCGCAAGAACTCGTCTTCCGGCTCCGATGGGACCCCGGTTACGTCGACGGACTGACGCTTGGCGAGATCGGCCAGTGGTTCGCGCGGGCAGTGGCGTGGCATGACCGGGAGGCGCGGCGGCGGAAGTGAGAGATCACTTCGGGAGGTAGCCGCGCTCGCGGAGCCAGTCGGCGAGGATGAACTGCGCGGCCATGGGCTTGTTCATGTCGTGGTCGCGGCCATAGGCGGCGACGGCGTCGGCGATGGCTTGGTCGTCTGGCGTTCCTTGCCCACCGGCGGCCCGCAGTTCGTAGAGCAGATTGAAGGCGAAGGTTTCCGACATGTCGAGGCTGGCCTCGAGGCGCTTGACCAGGGCGGCCATGCCAGCCTGCGTGTAGGGGCCAAACTCCCCAAGCGTCTCCTCCAGCCGGGCGACGATCTCGCTGTTGATCGAGCGGCCATTTTCATTGGCAGCGTCTCGAATGCGGTCGCGCATTTCTGGGCTTAGCCGCAGAGCGAGTTGAACTGCCCCTTGCCCGGCTCTTGGTTGGACCATCGCTGTCTCCATTTTGCGCAACTACTGTAATTTTCCCAGTTGACAGTCAATGCAATTGCGGTAATTTCAACTACGGTAGTTATTCGCATGGAGGCCATATATGGAACAACACATCAGCCCTTTCCTGTTCGAGGGAGAACATTTGGTTCGGCAAGTCGACACTGACGGCGAGTCGTGGTTCGTGGGGGCCGACGTTTGTCGCGTTCTCGGTGTCCGTGATCATCATCAAGCGCTTGATCGCCTTGATGAGGACGAGAGGGGTACGTGTACTGTACCCACCCCCTCCGGGGATCAGACGATGATCGTCATCTCGGAAGCCGGCGTATATCGGCTCGTTTTCACCTCGCGGAAGCCGGTCGCGGAGCGGTTCAAACGTTGGCTCGCCCACGAAGTCATTCCTGCCATCCGCAAGAACGGGTTCTACGCGCCCGCGCATGCCGCCGTCCTCCCGCCGTCTCCTATGGAGGTCCGGCCTTTCCCTGATTGGCCGCTGGATGAAATGCGAACCAAGCGCGGCGTGGTTGACATGTACCGTATGCTCTACGGCTGCATGGCGGCGCAGTGGATCAGTCCCCAGATTGGCTTTCCATCGCCGCCGCTTGATCTGGTGGAGCGTGGCCGCCAGTTCTCCCTAACCCTCGTACCGAACAGGGGGGTGGCATGATTGTAGGTCGAAACTCGGATCAGTACTCGCTCCGCCTGCCCGATGGGTTGCGTGAACGCATCAAGGCGGCGGCCGATGAGGCGGGGCGGTCGATGAATACCGAGATCGTGCTGCTGCTGACGAAAACCTACGGCGATCCTCCGCCGTCCGCCGATCCCCCCATCACCAAATGATCGGGCCGCGGTGGGGCTCGTACCTCCCGCCGCGGCCCTGACCTCAACCTTCGGAGCCAAGCCGATGATCGAAGCTGACGCGACTTTATCGCGGCGCGGCGGGGAGGGCTATTGCCCTCCGCCCCCGCCGGCCGACCTGCTGCCCGATCTCTGCGCTCACTGGCAGCGCCTGCGGACCCGTATCGACGAACCCGACACCGGCGACGCGGAAGTCGCCATGTGCAGCGATATCGCCAGTTCGCTTGCCGATGCCATCCTGATGGCGCCCGTCACCTCCCGCGAGGGGGCGCAGGCCTGCCTGCGGCTGGCGGCGCGCAATATCCGGGAATACGGACAGGGCTTCGTGCCCTTCCTGCTGGATGAAGACAAGCTGGCGGGGCTGCTGGAGCGCTGCGCCGATGCCGTGACGCCGAATTCCTGAATTTTCGAGTTTTCCCCGAGGCCAAGGGGAAGGCGCGACACCGAGCTCCATCGGCTCCGGTGATCGCGAAAGCGACCCTGTGCGTCTCAGGCTTGGCCGGCCGGACGCCGATGGAGACTGAAACATGAATGCGATTGTGAATTTCGACTTCGAAGGCCACGGTGTCCGCACGGTGCTGCGTGAGGATATCCCGTGGTTCGTGGCTGCCGACGTCTGCCGGGTGCTTGGCATTGCCAATGCAAGAGACGCGGTGCAAAAATTGGATGACGACGAAAGGGGTGTCGCTTTAACCGACACCCTTGGTGGCGCCCAGGAAGTCGTCATCGTTTCCGAGTCCGGGTTGTACACCATCGTGCTGCGGTGCCGGGACGCGGTGAAGCAAGGCTCCGTTCCGCACCGCTTTCGCAAGTGGGTGACGGCGGAGGTTCTGCCGTCGCTGCGCAAGACCGGCTCTTACACGATGCCGGCCAATCCGCCCCGCCCGCCGCGCCGGCGGTTCAAGAGCGACATTCACCCGGCCGAGGTGTCGGCGTGGTCGAGCGCGGCGCGGGTCTATCACAGCATCTACGGCAAACGCGCGGCGCAGGAACTGATCGAGCGCAGCCCCCTGCCGCCGCCGAGCAAGCGGGCCGCCCTGCCCGCCCGATGGGATGGCACGGCGGCGCTGGAACACCTTCTGGCGCTGCCGGTCGGCGGATCGTCGCTCGGCGACCTGATCCGCCTGGCGGTCGGCGACAAGCCGAAGCGGCGCGACCTCGAGGATTACGGGGTGCGCCTGCTCGACCTTGCCGAGGGCCTGGCGCTGTTCGTCGCCGACGACCATCGGTTCCTGCGCGAGGGCTTCGACGACACCGAGATCTGCTTCGCGTGGAACGACTATCTGCACAAGCTGCCCGGCGCACACCGCGCCCGCAAGCCGCTGATGGTCGACGACAAGATGCGGCGCGGGGTGGTGGTGCCGATGGCGGGGGTGGAGGGCTAAGATTCTGTCAGTGACAGTGGCTGGTGCCGGCCTTTCGGTCCATGTGACAGCATTGGCCGGGCGGCGAACTCTTGCGACATCCGCCCCCGTGGGCGAGAGCGGATGATAGCGTCGCCACTGACATCATGGCTGCAAGAGCAAAAAGGGTGATCTTCATTTGTCGTGATCCCTGCGCGTCTGCATCGCGGCCTTGATGCCGGCCAAGTGCCAAACGGCCAGTCCAATGCCGAGGGTTATCGCCCCGCTGCTGAAAGTGTAGGCGGCTTCCGCGAGTGCCCCTCCGAAAGATATTCCGGCGAGCGGCGCAAGGCTGACCAGCATCTGAGCGATGCCGATGATGATTATCAGGTGGCTCATTTCCTTCCTCCGTTTATCGGACGGTAGCAGAGGGATTTCACCACGCAAGGGTTGTATCCATGGCCGCGAAAACCGTCGAAGCCGAACTGATCATCTCGGCGAAGGATCGCTCGGCGCGCGCCTTTGCGTCGGTTGCGGGGCGGCTTGAGAAGGCGGAACACAAGATCTCGGCCTTCAACCGCAAGCAGGCGATGCTGGCGAAGTGGGACAAGGCCAATGCGCGGGCCGACCGCGCGCTGATGCTGGGCACCACGGCGGTGATCGGGGCGCTGGCGGCTGCCGGCGGGGTGCGTGGCGGTCTGACCACGCTGACCGACTATCAGGATGCGCTGATCGAAATCCGCAAGAAGGGCGGACTGACGGCGGATCAGATCCATGCTGTTGGCGAAGAGGCCAAGGCGCTCGCCACCAGCGGGGACCTCGCGGTGCCTATCAATGAAATCCTGGCTGCCTATGAACGTGGCGCGGCGGCTGGCCTGCCGCTCGACGAGTTGAAGGAATTCGCGTCGCTTTCCGCCAAGGCAGCGGATGCATTCGGCATGACGGCCGAGGAGGTCGGCAACGCGGCGGCGGGATTCAAGGTCGGGCTCGGCATCCCGATGAAGGAAATGGAACGGTATTTCGACCTGATCAATTCGTTGGCGGATAGCGGCATCAGCGACGAATCCGACATCATCAAGTTCCTCGACAATGCCGGCGCCGGGCTGAAGAATTTCGGTCTCAGCGCGAAAGAGGCGGCGGCTTATGGCGCCGCGCTGCTCAACCTCAAGCTCGGGCCGGAGGTTGGCGCCCGAATGATGAATGCGCTGACGTCCAAACTCATCGCGCCGGAGAATTTGAGCCCGAAGGCTTATGGCGCCTTCAAGAGCATCGTCGGCGACGTGAAGGCCTTCAAGAAGGAGTTGAAGGCGGATGCGGGCGGAGCCCTGCAGAAGTTCCTGGGCGGCCTGACCAAGCTCGACAAGTTCAAGCGGGCGCGGTTGATCGGCGCGCTGTTCGGCTCGGAATGGTCCGATGAGATCATGCGGCTGGTCGACGGCACCGAGGAGGTCAAGCGTAACCTGGAGGTGGCGGCGAGCACGGATTGGTTCGGATCTCTGAGCAAGAGCTACCAGATGAAGCTCGATGCGCTCTCCTCGCGCTGGCAGCTGTTCAAAAATCAGGTGTCGGAACTGGCCATCGATCTCGGGACGCTTTCCTTGCCGGCGCTGGAGACCGGGCTGGAGAAGGCCCAGTCGCTGGTCAAGGAGATTTCCTCGGAGGTGGGGCAGTTCGGCGCCAAGCTCGACACCAAGGCGCTGGACGATATGTCGAGCGCGCTTGGCCGGCTGAAGGCGGATCTGGCATCGATGCTGGGGGTGGATACCGGCCAGTCGCAGATTGCGCTGTTCTTCCGTGACCTCGCGAAGGCGACGAACGATGTCGCGGCCGGTATTGCCAAGGTGGAGGAAACCTACCGGGCTCTTGCGGAGCCTTTTGGCTTGAAGCCAAAGGCGCCCGGCTCCAAGGAGGGCGCGCCGACCTATGACAGTTATCTCGGTGGCGCTTTGCGCATTGAAAAAGGCGGCCTCGCTGATCGGGCCATCGGCGGCATCCAATCCTATCACGGCTGGATGAACAGCTTCACGGCGCCGGCCCCGCCCCCGGACGTGGGGCTGCAGGAAGAGCAGTGGCGAAACGCCCTGATGCGCAATCAGGACCTGTTGACGGGCACGCCGGGGCTGTTTTTGCCCGCATCTCCACCGCCGATACCGACCTTTCGGAAGCCGCCGGCTGTGCCGATCGGCCGCGGCCAATACCCTCTGGGAGCGTCGGTTCCCATGCCTCCTCCTTTGCCGGCTCCCTTGCCGATGGGGTTGCAGATTGCACCTGGTGAAAATGCCGATGCGCTGCGCAAAGCCATGTCGGCCGGCGGCGCCGATATCTCGCAGGCCGGTGACAAGGTGGGCGCGTCGATCGAGCAGGCGGCGGTGCGGCTGGAAGCGGCGGCGGCGACCATCTCCGAGCAGGGGCGACAGGCGGCGGCGGCGATCTCCGGCGCCCGGATCAGCGTGCCGGCCATGCCGGCGCCCGGGCGCGGGGCCTATCGCACCGGGGTGAATGCAAATGTCGGCCAGACCATGGAAGATGCCGGCACGCCCGGCCGATAGGAGAGCGCCATGATGCGCGACTGGACGCGGGCGTTCCGGCGGGCGTCGTTCCGCGGGGTGCGGTTCTGGGTCGAGGAGGATGGGCCGACCAGGGGGCGCCGCGTCGCGGTGCATCTCATCTCCGGCGGCGAGGCGCATAAAAGCGAGGATATGGGCCGGACGCCGCCCCCGTTCGACGTGACGGCCTATGTCGCCAGCGACCTGGCCGATGTCGAGGGCAAGGCGCTGGAGGCGGCATGCGAGGCGCCGGGGCCTTCGGTGCTGGTGCTGCCGATGGATTCCGCGCGGCCGGCGCATTGCCTCTCCTGCCGCCGCAGCCGGACCAAGGATCGTGGCGGCTATATCGGCTACGAGCTCTCCTTCGTCGAGGCTGGAAGCGGCACGGCGGTGGCGGCGGTCGGGGTGCCGGCGCTGCGCACCAGCTTTTCGGCTGGCCTTCCCGGCATGGCGGCCTCCATCGCCATCGACTTCTGAGGTGCCCCATGGCCTGGCTCGCGGACCTGATCGACCGCTTCGTCACCGACGCCTCCGACCTCTCGCTGGCGCAGAAGAAGCTGACGGCGATGGAGGCGTCCGGCGCCCCGGCCGCCACGGCGTATCTGGAGGCCTGCCGGCTGCTCGGCGAGAGCGCGGCTGACACCGCGGGACTGATTTCGGCGCTCGACGCGGTCGAGGATCCGGCGGAAGTCGACCTTGTCGGGTTCCTGGTGGTGCACAGCTTCGCGGCGGTGCGGGCCGATTACCCCTCGCGGCAGGATGCGCAGGCCGGGCGGGCGCGGCTGGCGGCGCGGGCGGATGCGGCGATCAACGCCGCCGGCGACCTCTATGGCGCCGACGCGCATGCCTGGCTGCTGGCGCTGGTCGGCGAGGCGGTGACGCAGATATCGCAGATCGCCGCCACGCGGGCGCCGCTGGTGCGGGTGGAGACCGGCGTCTCGCTGCCCTCTTCGCTGCTGGCCTATGACCTCTATGCCGACCCGGCGCGCGGCGCCGAGATGGTCGCGCGCGCCCGCACCGGCACGCCGATGCTGATGCCGATCCTGTTCGAAGCGCTGGCCAGCTGACGCGCTGGCCCGCTCACCTCCCAAGAGATTGCAGGCGCCACCATGCTGGAGGTCATCACGCTGACGGTGGCCGGCCGGGTGATGGCGGTCTCCAATGCGCGGCTCAATGCCAGTGCCGAGCAGGCGGTACGCAACGCCGAGTTCGCGGTGGCCTGGGCGGAGCCCGGCCTGCCCTGCGCGGCCGATGAGGAATGCACGGTAGAGATATCCGGCGAACTCTGGCTCACCGGCTATGTCCGCGACGTGAACTGGTCGCATGAGGCGGCCGACCGCCGCTACGACGTGTCGGTGGTGTCGCGCACGGTGGACGCTACCGAGGCGTCGATCGACCACCCGACCGGCTCGCTGGAGAATTGCGATCTCAAGGCGATCGCCGACGAATTCGATACCGCCGGCATCGGTGTCGACTGCGAGATCGCCACCGAGCGCAAGGCGCTGCACCAGATCCGCCCCGGCGAGACGCTGTTCCAGACGCTGGAGACCGAGGCGCGGGCCAATGGGGCGCTGATCCACGACACGCCGGAGGGCCGGCTGAAGGTTGCCGACGGGCCGGAAGGGCGCCATGCCGGGGCGCTGCGGCTGCGCGAAAACATCATCCGCGCCAGCGGCACGCTCTCCGGCCGGTTCAATTATTCGGAGGTGCGGGTGCGGGGGCAATCCTCCTACGGCACCACCGGGGCGGCGCTGTCGCCGGAGGCGCAGGCCAAGGGCACCGCCAACCGCAAGCGCCCGCTCATCGTCTATCACGAGGGCGACCTCACCTCCGAGCGCGCCAAGAAGCGGGCCGGTTGGGAAGCGAAGCGGGCGGCGGGGAAGGGCAAGGCTGCGTCCATCACCGTGCCCGGCTGCCGCGATGCCGCCGGCGAGATTTTCCAGCCGAACTGGCTGATCCCGGTGGCCGACGACTGGGGCGGGCTCGACCAGGACATGGTCATCGCCTCGGTGTCGATCGAGCAGGATGCCGAGGGCGGCACCACGGCCACGCTCGAGGTGAAGGACCCGCGGGCGCTCGGTGGCGAGAACCCGCGCGGCGACAGCGCCGAGGGCTGGGACACGCCGGACGCCAGCGACCCGAGTTTCCGCGAGGATTGAGCCTGATGAGCTGGGATGCCGGCGTCACCCGGATGAAGCTGGACGGCAGCGTCCGGCACGAGCAGGGGCAGCAATTCCTCGGCGGCAAGGGTTTTGCCGGCGAGAGCTTCCCGCGGGTGCACCGGGTGGAGCCGCATGGCTTCACCTCGCATCCCGTGGCCGGCGGCATCGCCACCTTGATGCAGGCGCGGGGCAACCGCGACAGCATCTATGCCATGGGCGGCGCCAATCCGGCGCTGATCCCCGCGCTGACGCAGGGCGGCACCGCGATCTATGACCATCTCGGCAACATCATCTCGCTGGTGGTGGCCGATCTGCGCATCGTCCATGCCAGCAAGATCCACCTGGTGGCGCCGGAAATCGTGCTTGAGGGGCTGGTCAAGCTCGGTGGCCCGGATGCCGCCCGCCCGGCCTCGGCGCAGGGCACCATCGATTCGGCCGGCGATGTCGAAGCCTCGAATTTCGCGACCCTGGTGCTGGTGACCTGATGCGCATCATCCCGCTGCCGGAGACGTCCGACCCGATCCTGACGCCGGATATCGTCTGGAACGGCGTCTCCGGCGACCCCGTCGTCGACACCGAGGCGGGCGACCTGCGCTGCGCGGCGGCGCTGGAGACCGCGGTGCTGATCTGCCTGATGACCGACCGACGGGTCGACGACAGCGAACTGCCGGATGGCGAGACCAATCGCGGCTGGCCGGGCGACGCCTTCGACATCCGCCCCGGCGAGGTACCGCTCGGCTCGAAGCTGTGGCGGCTGCGCCGGCGGGCGCTGACCAATAATGACGGCACCGCCATCGAGATCGAGGCCGAGGACTATGCCCGCGAGGCGCTGCAGCCGCTGATCGACCAGGGCGTGTGCGTGCGCGTCGACGTGACGGCCACGGCGGATCGCAGCCGCAACCGGCTCGATCTCGACATTGCGCTGTATGGCCGCGACGGCAACCAGATTTTCCAGAAGCGCTTCGCCGTGTTGTGGGACCAGATCGATGCCGTATGACCTGCGCTCGCTCGACACGCTGGGCGCCAAGGCGCGGGGCTTCTTCCGCCAGTACCTCACCGGCACCGATGCCTGGCTGCAGCAGAATTTCGTCTATGTCGCCGCCAAGGTCTCGGCGCTGCTGTGGCGCGAATTCGACCTGCGCGCCAAATGGCTGTTCGACCAGCTGTTCACCCGCACAACGACCGATATCGGCGTGCTGCGGATGCAGGGTGCGGATTTCCAGATCTACCAGAAGGGCGCGGCGGCGGCTTCTGGCGGCATCGCCGGCAGCGGGCAGGCCGGCACGACCTATCCCGCCGGGGTGCGCTATCTCTCCGGCGGCATCACCTATGTGACGACCGCCGCCTTCACCGCCGCCGGCGACGGCAGCTTCGTCGCCGCGGTAGCGGCGGAGAGCAAGGGGGCCGCGACCAACCGGGCGGCCGGGGTAACGCTGAACCTCGCCGACCCCTCGCTGTACCCGACCCTCTCGGCGACGGTGCTGGTCGATGACGGGGCGCTGGGCGGCGGCGCCGACATCGAGGGTGTCGATGACCTGAAGGCCCGCATCCTCGAGCGCAAGGCGCGTCCGCCGCAGGGTGGCGCCCTGCCCGACTATGAGCGTTTCGCCAAGGAAGTGCCGGGTGTCACCAAGGCCTGGGCCTTCGCGTTCTCCAACGGGGTCGGCTCGATCGCGCTGTTCTTCCTGTTCACCGGGCGGGTGAACGGCATCCCCGAGCCCGCCGATGTGGCGGTGGTGCAGGCCCATATCGATGCCAAGCGGCTGATCCGCGTCGACGACGCGGTCGCGGTGGCGCCAGTCCCGGCACCGGTGAACATCACCATTGCCGACCTCGCCGTCGACAGCGACGACGTCCGCGCGGCGATCGCCGCCGGCCTCGCCGCCATGTTTACCGCCAAGGCCAAGCCGGGCGTGGACGCCACGCCTTTCATCCTGTCGCGCTCGTGGATTTCCGAGGCGATCTCATCGGCGACCGGCGAGGACAGCCACACATTGGTGCTGCCGGCGAGCGACCTCGCCTTCGATGGCGGCGACTATCCGGTGCTCGGGGCGGTGACCTATGCGTAGCCCGGCCCTCAATACGTGGAATTATTACCAGCCCGCCGACGACCCGGCGGAGATCGACCCGCCGGAGCCGGCCGATGCGCTGTCGGCGCCGGATATCGAGGACCTGCTGCCCGCCGGCCTCGCCCTGTGGCCGCGCGGCGCGGCATGGGGAACGCCGGACGGAATGGCGGCGTCGACCGACACGCGGCTTGCCGGCTTCACCCGCACGCTGCTCGGCCCGCTGGCCGACATGTATGCGCGGCTGTGGTCGATCCTGACCGAGAGCTGGGCGCGGCGGGTGGAGAACAGCCTGCCGGAATGGGAGGCCGATTACGGCCTGCCCAATCCCTGCGCCGCCGCCGGTGCCACCACGGCGAGCCGCAAGGCCGACCTGCTGTTCAAGGTGCGCTCGACGGCGACGATCACGCCGCAGGACTTCATCCGGCTGGCGCGCAATGCCGGCTACGACATCGCCATCGAAGAGCCGGCCATGTTCGAGTGCGGGTTCTCGGAATGCGGCGGCCTGCACACGGTCGGCGATGTGCGGCAGGAAGTGTTCTGGGTCGTGCATATCTTCGGGCTGTCGGTGGATTATTTCCGCGTCAGCGAAAGCGAGTGCGGCTACGACCCGCTGTTCTCGACCGGCGACATCGCCCGGCTGCAATGCCTGTTCCGCGACATCTACCCGGGCTGGAGCCAGCCCGTCTACCAGATCGACGACGGCGTGCTGGTGCTCGACGATTCCATCCTGGTGCTCGACGGCGAGCCGCTGCTGCTCGGCGACTGACGTCCGCGACGTCCAGCTTTCATTCCCCGCCCGGCCCTCCCGAGGACCCCCATGAAATACAATCCCCCGTACGGGTCGATCGACCCGGACGCCGCCTATGTCGACCACAACACCCCGGGCGCCACGCGCGGCTCGGTGCCGCCGGGCGCAGCGATCGAGCATACGCAGCGCGAGATCGTCGCGGCTGTCGCCGCCGCCGGGCTGACGCCGTCGCCCGGCACGCTCAACCAGCTGGCGAGCGCCATCCAGAGCCTGGCGACCAGCTACGCGGTCGCCGCCGGCACGTCGAGCGCGATCACCGCGGCGATCACCCCGGCACCGACCTCCTATGCCTTGCTGGCCGGCATGGCGCTGCGGCTGCTGCCGGGCGTCGACAGCGTCGGCGCGCAGACGCTCGCGCTCAATGCGCTCGCGGCGCTGCCGGTCCTCCATGGCGGGCAGACGCTCGGCGACGGCGCGCTGAAGGCCGGCCGCGCGGCGCTGCTGATCTGCATGGTCGATCATTGGGAACTGATCAACCCGGCGCCGCTGGCCTTCGGGATCACCCTTTACGACACGGCGGGCGCCGTCAGCCACACGGTGGCGGCGGGCGTCTATGCCGAGGACGAATATATCGTCGGCGGCGGCGGCGGCGGCGGCCTCAACGTGACGACGCCGGGCGAGACCCATGGCGAGGGCGGCGGCGGCGGCGCCTGCGCCTTCAAGCGCCGGGGCGTCACGCCCGGCCAGGTGATCGCCGGCGTGGTCGGCGCGGCCGGCAATTCCAGCGGCACCGGCGCCGGCACCTCGGGCGGCTCGTCGAGCTTCGGCGGCATCACCGCCGGCGGCGGCGCCGGCGGCAATATCGGCACCGGCGTGCCCGGCGCCGGCGGCACCGCCACCGGCGGCGACATCAACTGGGCCGGCCAGGTCGGCCTCAACGGCGATTTCAATCTGCAGCAGTTCCAGGCCACCGGCGGCGACGCCGGCGGGCCGTTCGGCGGCAAGGGCGCCACGCGCCCGACCTCCGGCGGCACCACCGAGGCCGGCACCTGGCCGGGCGGTGGCGGGCTGGCGTCCGCCACGGTCGGCGGCACGCCGAGCGTCCAGCACCCCGCCAAGGGGGCGATCTTCATCCTGACCGGCGGGGGACTCGTCTGATGAGCCAGTTCGTTCATGCGCCCGGCGGCGTCGCGCGCGAAATCCTCCCGCCGCTGCCCGCCGGCATGGTTCCCGCCGACATCTACCACCCCGATTTCGTCGCCGATCTCGTCGAGACGGATGACACGGTCGCCCCCGGCTGGACGGTGGCCGACGGGCTGTGGTCGCCGCCCGCGCCGGAGGCTGTCGATCTCGACGCGTTGAAGGCGACGTTGAGCCTGCGGATCGACGCGCAGGCCGAGGCCGAGCGGGCCAAGTACATCACCGCGGGTTCCGGGCAGGCGATGAGCTACCAGCAGAAGGCGGCGGAAGCCGTGATGCTGGAAGAGGATCCCGCGCCGGAGCCGGCCGCCTATCCGATGCTCTCGGCGGAGGTCGGCATCACCGCCGCCACGCTGGCCGAGGTCGGCGTCATCGTGCGGGCCCTGCACGGCCAATGGATCCTGATCGGCGCGCAGATCGAGGCCGCCCGGCTGGCGGCGAAGAAGGCGGTGGCGGCGGCGCCTGACGCCGCCACGGCGGAGGCGGTGGCGGTGGTGATCTGGCCGGGAGAACCGGAATGACCGAAGGGGTGGTGGATATCCAGAACCCCGGCGCGCGGACGCTCGACCTGCGCCGTGGATTGCTGGGCGTTGTGAACCGATACACCGTGGTTGCCGCAGACAGCTACGCGATTATCCCCTGCGAGATATTGCTGGCGGACCTTTCCGGCGGGGCGGCCACCTGGTCGATGCCGGCCTCGCCGTCGGCCGGCGACACGGTCTCGGTCCTTACCGACGGCAATGCCGCCGCCAACCCGCTGACGCTCGACGGCAACGGCGCGGATTTCCCGGATGGCGCGGTGCTGATCGTCGACATCCCCCATATCCGCGTCGATCTCATTTTCGACGGCACGCTCTGGCGGCCGGATCTGGAGCTTTCCTCGATCGTCACCCTGGTCGAAGAAGAGGACTGGCCCCCGGCCGAGGAGGACACCAGCCGATTCCGCTTCTATGTCCGGGTGGCCGAATGAAGCTCGACCTGACGCCTTACAGCGCTGTCCGCGTGGCGGGCCGCGATGTGAGGGAGGTGCGCCTGCTCGGTCGCACCATCTGGACGCCCCTGGCCTATATGGGCGCCCTGAAGCGCACCGTGTCGGTTGGGTCCGCGCAGCGGGAATTCTTCGTCTACCGGCCCGCCGGCCTCGGCGCGGGCGCCGATTGCGTCGTGATTTTCCACGGCGGACGGGCCGAGCCGGAGAAGATCGCGCTGCAGAGCGAGGTCATCTCCTTCGCCGATGAGTACGGGTTCGTCGTCGCGATCCCGGCCTCGACCGCCCAGCAGTGGAGCGATGGCCGGGGAGAGACGGCAGGCCAGGACGATGTCGGGTTCGCCGGGGCCCTGGTTGACCAGCTGGTGGATTCGGGGTGGATCGACGCGGGACGGGTCTTCGCCCTCGGCGCTTCCAATGGCGGCATGATGGTCTATCGGCTGGCGATCGAGGCCAGCGCCACGTTCGCGGGCTTCGGGGCGGTGGTGGCGAACCTGCCGGCCGACATGGCGAGCGCGGCGGCGTCTTCTCCCGCCGTCAGCCTCGCGATCTTCGATGCCACCACCGATCCGCTCATGCCCTATGGCGGTGGGACCATCCCCGGCTCCCCCGGCGGGACCGTGCTCGGCGCGGTCGAGACGCGCGATATCTTCGCGGGGAAGCTTACGACCCCGACCCTGACCGACACGCTCGTCAATCCGGCCGCGGATGGCATGCTGGAGCGCAAGTTCCTGCATGTGGACAGCGTCGACCCGACCCGGTTCGTCGCCCTCTACCGGGCCTCCCCGACGCCGCCGGACAATCTCGTGATCCCCGGCCACACATGGCCCGGCAGCTCTTACCCGTTCCAGGCCGGCGCGACGCCGATGGATGTCCACGCGACACGCGAGTTCTGCACCCTGTTCGGCATCGGCAGCGCCTGAGGCCTCCCGCGCGGCCTCATCCCTCCGCCCCCGCCGCCGGCCTTCAAGAGGAGTATCAGCATGGCCGCGACGCCAGCGACCGGCTTCAATGTCGGCACGAACGATCCTGACGTGGTGTGGACCTTCCCGGATATTGACCTGACCGGGAGTTTTCTGGAGCTCGAACTGGCCTGGCCCGGCGGATGCCTGGCGGTCACCTCCGACGAGGGGGTGCTCGTCGGCGCGCCGGGCACGGTAACCTGGGTTCGCTCGGTCGAGACGTCGGAAATGTTCCCGAGCGGGCCGCATTACGACCTGTTCCGCACCCTCGACGGGCGGCGCTCGAAGATTGCCGCCGGCACCTTCATGCTGGGCAAGATCGGCGAGCTCGTGCTGCCGGCCGCCGGCGCGGTCGTCATTCCCGGCATCCAGGGGCCAGTGGGTCCCGAGGGGCCGGAGGGCGACGTCACCCCCGAGGCTCTCGCCGCGCTGGCGGAAGCGGAGGCCGCTCGCGACGCGGCCGAGCTGATGCTTGTCGAAATGCAGCAGATCGTTGCGGCCACAACGGGTCGCCTCGACTTTTCCAACCCCTACCAGAGCGGGTGGCTTTGATGGCGACGCCGAACAATTATCAGGTCAAGGATGCATCCGCCGAAATCACGACCTTCCGGGGGCACACGGTCGATGGGGTGCAGACGCAATCGCCCTTCATCCCCGAGATCGGCGAGACGGCGGACGCCGCATGGGCCGGGACCGGCAGTGCGACGATGGTCGGAATCCTGAAGGCCCTCTTTCTCCAGCCGGGCGGGGGCGTGGCCGATGATACCGGCGTCGTGATCTATCCCGACAGCTATGCCGTGTCAGCGGTCACCCGCGATGCCGATGGCAACCTGCTGACCACCACGATCACCGACGGCGCGACGTCATGGGTGCAGACGATCACCCGCGATGTCGACGGCAACCTTGCGACCATGAGCCTGTGGGTGCGCCAGTGAACGAAGCTGATATCGAACGCGCGGGCGGCGTCACCAACGCCAAGCTCAGGGGCCGTCTTATCCCGAAACCGTCCGACCCGGCCACGAGCCTGCTTGCGGCGCAGCGCTCGCTCGGCATGGACCCGGTCTACAACTTCGATGCGAAGAAGTACCTCAATGTCATCTCTGCCCTTGGCGGCACCCGGCTCGGGCTGGGCGACACGATCATCGCATCATGTGGCGACAGCACGGACAGAGGCACCGAGGACACCGGCGGGACCGGCCAATATCCCAATGGAGTTGGGATCCAGACCGCGAAGCTTCTGGAAAAGAAGGGCTACGATGTCGCGTTTGACAACGTGTTTGGCAATCTCGCGTCAGGCTCGCTTCCCGGCTCGGACAGTCGAATTGCGTTCGCCGGGTCGGTAGGCCAAGCCAACAACCACCCCGGCGGCCGGTCCTTCTGGCTGGACGGCACTGGCGACAAAGTATCGTTCACGACAACGCGCGCCTGCACCAAGGCTGTCGTTTGGTATTTGCGCAATACGGGGTTCGGGACCTTCAATGTCGATGTCGACGGCGGCGCGCCGACGCTCATCAACACTGATGGTTTGAAGGATTTTGTTGGCGCCGAACTCACCTTCGCCTCGGGCACGCACACGATCAGCGCGACGTGGGCCTCCGGCACCGTCTACATCATGGGGATTGAGTGTTGGGATGCTTCGATCCCCCGCGTCCGGGTTTGGAATATGGGGTGGCCGTCGTCCAGCAGTGTCCAATGGGCGCTTTCCGGCAACATATGGGAGCCGCGTCAGGCGCTGACCCGGTCATATCTCCGGCCGAACCTGATCTTCTTCAATGTCGGCTTGAACGACATGAACACCGCGCCTGTAAGCGATGTGACCTTCAAGACCAATCTACTGTCCATCATCAGCAACTGGATGTCGGTCGGCGTGAACGTGGTGCTCGAAACGCCGGTCCCGCCGTCGACGAGCTGGGCGGCGCAAAGCGTCATCGATGCGCATGTCGCGCGGATCTACGAGGCCGCCCATGAACTCGGCATCGCCTTGATCGACATGAACGCGATTTACGGCAGCTGGGCAGCCTGCAACGCTCTCGGTCTCACGACCGGGATGGTGCATCAATCGCGCAAGGGATACTCGGTCAAGGCCCAGGCCCGCGCCGCCTTCATCCACAAATTCATAGGATAGCCATGCAGACCATCAGCGTCGAACTGATCGATGACATGATCAACGTCGTGAAAGCCGCAGAGATCGAGATCGGCGACTACTACCCGCCGACGATCATGTTTGAGGGCAAGCCCTACAGCTTTCATGGCCTGCGGCCGGAGGGCGGGGCGGAGATCGGGATTTACCGTGAAGCCGAAGCCGTCACTCTGGAGTGAGCCATCCGATGCCGAGCCGCGTGGGTAACCTCGCGGGAATGGCCGGACGCGACGTTTCGGGGAGCGCGCCCGGCCACACCATGCGTCCCATCGGGCGGAACGACGCTTGGCCGTCAAAGACTAGCACAGGCCCGATTGACGTCGAGATGCATTGACGAGGCCGTCACGGCTTAGGCGTCCCCTCTCAGCCTGCCCGCACCGCCGCCTTTCGGGGCGGCTTTTTTGTGCCTGCAACCCGGACATCGCCATGACCGATTTTAGGGGCTTCCGCGGCCGCGCGAAGCCGCTGGACGATATCGACCTGCCGCGCCTCGGCGCCCGAATCGGCGTCGGTGAGGATGAGCTTCACGCCTTCATGGAGGTGGAGACCTCCGGCAGCGGCTTCGATCCGCAGGGGCGACCGAAGATCCTGTTCGAGCCGCATGTCTTCTACCGCAACCTCTCCGGCGACAAGCGTGACAAGGCGGTGGCGGCCGGGCTCGCCTACAAGGTGTGGGGCACCAGGCCCTATGGCAAGGAGAGCGAGCAATATCCCAAGCTCGCCAGGGCGCTGGCGATCGACGAGACGGCGGCGCTGAAGGCCTGCTCCTGGGGGCTCGGGCAGATACTCGGCGAGAACTGCGCCATGGCCGGCTATGCGACGCCGCAGGCCATGGTGCTGGCCTTCATGGAGGATGAGGAGGCGCACCTCGAGGCGATCGTCGCCTTCCTGATCAAGTCCGGCATCGACGACGACCTGCGCCGGCACGACTGGGCGGCCGTGGCGCGGGTCTATAACGGCACCGGCTATGCGAAGAACAGATACGACACCCGCATGGCGGCGGCTTTCGCCAAGTGGGCGAGGATCCGCGACACGCCCTGGAGCCCCGACCAGCTGCAGCACGAGCCGCCGCCGGCCGCGCCGCCGCCCGTAGCGGCCAATCCTCCCATCCCCGTTTCCCCGCCGCCGGCCGCTGTGCCGGCGGTTTCCGTCTGGGCCGGCCTGTTCGCGGCGCTGGCCAGGCTGCTCAAGGGAGCCCGAGCATGAACGGCGCCGTTGCCCGCATCGTCCTGCGCTATCTCGCCGGCATGCTGCTCGCCCGCGGGCTGCTGTCGATCGACGACGTCTCGACGCTGACGTCCGATCCGGACGTCGCCATGCTGGTGGAGGCCGGAATCGGCGTTGCGCTCGGTGCGGCGATCGAGGGCTGGTACTGGCTGGCCAAGCGCTGGGGATGGCGGACATGAGCTGGCTCCTCTCGCTGCTGACGGGCGGTGTGATCAAGCAGTTCACCGGCCCGCTGCTCGACGCCTACAAGGCGCGCCTCGATGCCAAGAACGATCAGGACCGGGTCGCCGCCGAGCTCACCATCTCCAAGCTCGAGGCGGCGCGCGACATCGCGCTTGCCGAAGCGCAGGACCGCTGGTCGGCGGTGCGGGTCGGCCGCTGGCTCATCGTGGTGCCGTTCGGCCTGTGGTGGTCGGCGATCTACCTGGTGCAGATCGTCAATCCATGGTTCGGCCTAGCGCTGGTGGTGGTCGACGTGCCGGCGCATATCAACGATATGGCGACCATCCTCGTCCCGGCCATCGTGCTCGGCGACGCGGGGGCGCTGATCACCCGGCAGGTTGCCGGAAGGGGGCGCTGATGCTGGTCCGCTTCCTCAATTCCCACGCCGACCGCTCGATGGAATGGTTTTCGGCCGGGGTGATGCTGGTGTGGTGCATCGTCCTGACGCAGCCGGGCGATACGCTCGCGACCTCGCCCACCTTCTCCGAGTTCGTGCGCGCGGGCTTCAGCGAAACCCGGCTGGCGGCGGCGCTCGGCGTCATCGGCGCCGCCCGGGTCGTCGCCCTGATCATCAATGGCCGCTGGCCGCGCTCGCCGTTCTTCCGAATGGCGGGGGCGGGCGCCGGCTGCATCATCTGGGGGCAAATCGCCTGGCTGCAATATCTCGGCTCTACCGCCTCCGGCGCGGTCTCCACTGGTGTCGGCGTCTATGCGCTGCTCGCCCTCGCTGATTCCGCGAACGTGTATAGGGCGGCATTCGATGCTCGGTATCACCGTCGCTGACGCCGTGCTCGTCGGCACCCTCCTGATCTCCCTGCTCGCCGCCTGGCGCGGCTCCCGCGAAGGCGACAAGGCCAAGGCGACCCGGGCGCCGGCGCCCGAATATGCGATCATGGGCGCCACCATGGTCGACACCGACACTTTCCGCGACGTGGCGGCGGCGGTGCGCGAACTCACCGTCGTGCTGCGCGAGGGGATCGCGGCCCAGCATGACGCCGCGGAGGCCAAACTCACCGCGCTGATGGAGCAGATCCGTGACGCCCTGCGCGAGCCGCCCCCGCCGCCGCCGAGGCGGCGCAGCCCGAGGGGGCGCGGATGACGGACATCATCTCGCATGAATCCGCGCCGCCCGTCGTCGCCCGCGCCGGTCGGGTCGTGCTCTGCCATGGCGGCGGGCTGGACCTGACGCCGCAGCAGGCGGAGGCCCTCGCCTCTCAACTGATCATGAAAGCCTATGACGCACGCGCGATGCGCAAGCTGCGCGAGGCCGCGCCGCGCTCCATGCAGATCAGGGATTGAACGGGTCGGCCCTCAGCGTCGCACCACCGCCCCGTCGGCCTTCTTCGGAGGGCTGGCGGGGCTTTTTTCGTTTCAGGCCGGTCGCAGTGCGTCCACGATCTTCAGCAGATCGCTATGCCCCGCGACGATCACCACGCCGCCGTCCGTCGGTATGAAGTCGGCGGGGAAAGAGATGGACACCTGCGCCACCCGCTTTTTGACGTGACCGAGTTCGCCCGGGATGAACGCCGACCATCCGGTCCATGTGCGCATGTCGGGCGGCGGATTGCCCGGTGGCAGCATCCAGTTGCCGTCGATCCTGGTGATTTTCCGCCGAACGGGGGCATAGGGTTCCATGGCCGCCTTCTTCGGCGATTCCCTCGTCATGTGCCAGTCGGCTCGCTGCCGCCCCGCGACCTGGTGCCGGACGGATGGCCCCCGCCGCTCGACCATATGCCGATGTCCCGCCCGCCGCAGGCGCTGCATTTGAGGCGAGGACAGAGATGGATGCGCAGCGTGCTGTGATCGCGGCCGAGACGCTGCGCGAGCATGGCGAGGTCAAGCTCGGCGCTGTGACGGCAGCGCTCGTTGTGGCATGCGGCCCAAAGACTGAACCCGTCATCCAGCATGGCGCCGATGGTGGAGGCGTTGAAATCCGGCCTCTTCATTGGGGGCGTGCCTATCGTCTCAACCTTCGACATGGCGAACGAAAAGAGAACGTTCCATGTCGAGTGTCAAGCAGCTGGTATCGCGTCGCCCATTGTCGCGCCCGGCTCAACGACCACCACGGCGTCGTCCGGCAAGGATCTCTGCAGCGCCTTCGCCTCACCCCATGGCGCTCTCAGCCAAGCCTCTCGCTCCTCGGCCGTGGTGAGGATGACGGGCATGGCCTTCGCGTGAACCGCGCCGACGATGCCGTTCGGTTCGGTCGTCAGGAAGCCGTAGAGATCGGCGGTGACCTCCCCCTCCTTCAGTTTCCGAACCGACGTCCATGATGTCCATAGGCCGGCGAAGAAGGCGAGTGGCTCATCGGCCCGGAGGGCGAACCATTTCCATGTCTCCGGCCCGCGGGCACCCGCAGGCGGCTCGCTGAAGGCGGTGAAGGGGACAAGGCAGCGATGCTCGGGGCCGAGCCACCGTCGCCAGTGCGGCGAGTTCGTGTTGCGGATGTTGGTAACGCCCTTGTCCGTCTTCTTGCCAGCCAGAGCGAAGGCGGGCGACGGCATGCCCCAGCGGGCCATGACGATCTCGCACTCGCCGCTGCCAGCCTCGCGAACGATCGGCGCCGGATAGTCCGGGAAGATCGCCGGCATGGGCGGCAGGTTGCCGACGCCGTTACGCAGGGTGCCGACGAGGTCGGTGATCGCGTGCAGGTTCGAGTGGTGGCTGTAGAGATTGCACATGGCTCGGGACTTTCTCGGGACTATGTGTCTCAAACGACCGAAATCAAGCTGCAATGTGCCCTATCTGTTCCATCCAACGCGCCGAAGGAGATAAAATTTATGCTTGAAATATCAACATACTAGCTGGCGACCCCGCCTGGGCTCGAACCAGGGACCTGCCGCTTAGAAGGCGGCTGCTCTATCCAGCTGAGCTACGGGGCCGCAACGGGATGGCGCCGCGCCTGGACGCGGCCATCCCAGGCAATCGACCCGCACCGATCGGCGCGAGGCCTCAATGCGTCCACTGGCCGACGCGGCGGAAGCTGAAATTGTCGGAATAGGCCATCTTGCGGCGGGCCGGCTCCTTCGGCTCCTGCAGCTGGTAGGCGATGCCATGCCGCTCGGCATAGGCGACTGCCTCTTCCTTGCTGTCGAAGCCTAGGCGCAGCTGGCTCTTCATGTCGCCGGAGCTGGTATAGCCCATCAGCGGCTCGACCTGCCGCGGCTGCTCGGGCTCGTAATCCAGTACCCAGAGCTTCGTCTTGGCGGAGCCGGACTGCATGGCGTTCCGGCTCGGCTTATAGATGCGTGCGACCATCGACCTGCGCTCCCAACACAAGCGGGCCGGCTTCCCGCGACCCGGTTTCCACCAGCGGCAAAGGCGGCGAAGCACGGCGCGGGTTCGGTTTGGTCGGGGTAGCAGGATTCGAACCTGCGACCTGAAGTACCCAAAACTTCCGCGCTACCGGGCTGCGCTATACCCCGCCACTCGCAATCACTTGGCGCGCAAGGATTTCATCCGCGCGCACCAAGCTTCGACACATGAGGAAATGGCACAGATGCCGGTGCCAAGGCAAGGGCCGGAGCCCGAACGCAGGGCGCCGCGCGATGATTGTGCCCCGGTGAGGTGATTGTGGCGCGGTCGCCGGATACGCGCGATCAGAAGCACTGCGACGGCGACGCAACCCGGCCGCGAATTATACTGACGCAAGGTGTTCCGATAAGGCAACACAAGGCCACAAGCCCGTGACAAGGAATCAAAATTCGTTGACACACAAACACCGTTTCTCCACTTTGTGCCCATACGAAAGCAAGAGAAAAGTCACTTTTTAATAATAAAAATCGCTGCACGGTTCGACTGTGCGTCAACTGACGATGAAAAGACACCCATGGCTGTTCCGCGCAAAATAGCTCTTATTGTCCACAATCTCGACAATAGATCGGACTCAATTTCGGCCGATTGTCTTTTTCATCTTGATGTCTTCAAGGAAAAATCGTCGCACTCGCCGTCCGTCGCACTCTTCACCGCCACCGGAAGCGAAACCGACCTCGACTGCCGTCCGATAGAGGCGCTCGCGGATTTCGTCGGCGACGGTCGCGACTGCCTGGTCATCTACCATTGGTGCGACGGCTGGCCCCCCTTCGACGACACCTTCCTCGCCTTGCCGGCGCGCAAGGTGGTGCGCTGGCACAACAACACGCCGCCCTGGTTCTTCGCGCCCTATTCAATGGAAACCACCACCCGCACGGTGCGGGGTTTCACGCAGATCCGGCGCTTCGCCGCCCGCAACGACGTCGAGTTCTGGGTGAACTCACAGTTCTCGGCCGAACAGCTCGAGCGGCTGGGCGCCGATCCCGCGCGCCTGCGGGTCGTCTACCCGACCTCGCCCATCATGCGCATCGCGGCGATCGCGCCGGTGCCGGCCCGCCTCGAGCGCACCGCCTTTGCCGGCCATGCCGACACGATACGGCTGCTGTTCGTCGGGCGCTTCGTGCCGCATAAGGGCCACAAGCACCTCGTCGCCACCGCCGCCTGCCTGCGTCATCTCACCGGGCGCCGCGTCGAGCTGCACATTGCCGGGCATGTCGACACCGCCATGCAGCGCTATGCCGACGAGGTGAAAAGCCTGGCGGCCGAGCTCGGCGTCGATCTGATCGACCATGGAGCGGTCGAGCCGGCGGCCCTGGACGCGCTGTACCACCACTCGGACGTGTTCGTCGGCCTTTCCGAACATGAGGGCTTCGGCCTGCCGGTGCTGGAGGCGATGCGCTTCGGCCTGCCGGTCGTCGGGCTCGCCACCACCGCGGCGGGCGAGGTGCTTGCCGGCCATCCGCTGGCGGTCGCCATGCCGGACCATGTCGAGATCGCCCGGCGGGTGGCGATAGCGCTGCAGCCCTCCATACGCATCGCCATAGCGGGGTGGCAGACCCATCACCTGCTGCGGCGCTTCACCGGCGCGGTTGCGGAGGCGCAATTGCAGGCCGCGGCCATGAATGCCGCCAATGCGCCGCCTTCCATCCCAGCCGCAGCCGCTGCCGACAGCGGCCCGTGCGAACTCGTCGCCGCCACCCTGGCGGCACAGGACGTTCCTCCGCTGCCCGCCGAGCTGGCGCGGACACTGCGCACCATTCCGGCCGACACGCCCGGCCGGTTCGTGACGCTGCACGACCTCGAATCGTTCGACAACCTGCTGCGCCGCGTCGACCGCCTTGCGGAGGACGACCTCTATCGCAGCGTCTGGCGCCACGGCTTCCCGTCCAAGCACCGCCTCACCAGCCGCTTCCTGCGGATGATACGGCGCGCCATGCTCAGCCTCAATTTTGGTACGGTGGTCGCGATCGAGCGCTCGCGGCGGCAGACCGACGAACGGCTGGAGCGGCTGACCCGCGAGGTGGAGACGCTGCGCGCCCAGACCGCCCGCCTGCTCGACCGGATCGACGCGTCGGCCGCCGGGGCTGCGCCCGCCGGGCGGGCGGCCGTCGACTGGCCGCCCCTGCCGCGCGCCATTTCCGGCGAGCGCCCCGCCGTGCTGCAGGTCGTGCCGGCGGAATAGGCCGGCGCGTCGACTGCACGCGAAAATCAGTTCCCCGTGAAGAAGCGATGCTGCACGCGGTCGCCAACCGCAATCGCACGCGCCTTCGCCGTGCCGGCGGGCAGTTCCAGCACCGCCCGCACCGGCTCGCCTGATTCGATCGTCTGGGTGGAGAGCGGCGTGGTGTCGGCGGCGATGCGGGCGATCCGCCCATCGGCGCGGATGAACAGCATGTCGAGCGGGACATAGGTGTTCTTCATCCACATATAGACCGGCTGCGGCACCTTGAAATCGAACAGCATCCCCGCATTGGGCGCCAGTTCGGTGCGGTACATCAGGCCTTTGGCCCGCTCATCGGCAGTAATGGCGATCTCGACATCGAACACCACCGGGCCGGAGCGGGTTTCGATGGTCGCCTTCTCGAAGCTGGCGGCCCTCGACGCCGACGGCGCCAAAGCGAGCAGGACGAGGCACAGCGCCAGCAGCGAGGCCGGCAGGACAGGCAAGCGGAAGCGAGAGGTCATGAGGCTGCGGCGCGCGGCGCCTTCCCTTCTGGGGCGGAGGATCGGACGAGGGCACCAGCGCAACATGGCGCCGATATGACCGCTCACGGCGTCGCGGCGCCACATCCCCGGCGATATGAGGCGTTCAGTGCGATGACGGCGTCGAGGAGCCGTCCGGCCGGACCTCGGCGGCCATCAACCCTTTCGGCCCGGGCCCGAAACGCACCAGCAGCGCCTGCCCCGGCCGCAATTCGGTGAGGCCGTGCCGGCGCAGCGTTTCCATGTGCACGAAGATGTCCGGCGTGCCCTCCCCGCGGGTGAGGAAGCCGAATCCGCGCAGACGGTTGAACCATTTCACCCAGGCGCGCTCGAAACCGCTGGTGGGCTGCACCGCCACATGGGTGCGCGCCTGCGGCAGCTGCGAATGGTGCAGCGCGGTCGACTCGTCCATGGAAATGACGCGCAGCGCCTGGAAGCCGCGCTCGCGCGCCACTACGTCGCAGACCACGCGGGCGCCTTCCTGCGCTGTCTGGAAGCCGCCGCGGCGCAGGCAGGTGACATGCAGCAGCACATCGCTGCCGCCCTGGTCCGGCACGATGAAGCCATAACCCTTGGAGACGTCGAACCATTTGATGGTACCGGCGAGCTGGACAACGGCGCCATCCGCGCCCAGATGATCGTCGAGGTCGTCGCCCGGCTCGCCACGCGCGTTCAAGCCATAACGTGGCGAAGATCCGTCGGACACCATCGACCCACCCCACTTTCGGCAGCGCTGCGCCTGATCTTACCCAAGCGTCGGCTTGATTCTCGCAATGCTAAGCATAGCACCCGATTCTGCCACGAAAACACCCCAATTGATTCAAAATTACCAATATCGCCTATTGGAAACCTTCCAATACGTCGCCGATATCGGCATGAATCACGAGGTCGGCAAGCGAATCGAATTCCGTCGCCTCGCGATTGATAATCACCAGTGTCGCGCCATTTCTCTTGGCTTCCAAGGGAAATCCGGCCGCCGGATAGACGACCAGCGACGAACCGATCGCCAGGAACACGTCGCATCCCCGAGTGAACCGGCGCGCGCGCATCATCGCCTCGCCAGGCATCGGCTGGCCGAAGGAAATCGTCGCCGTCTTCACCGGTCCGTCGCATTCCTCACAGCCCGGCGCCCGGCCGCCCGCGGCGTCGAAACGCTCGCGCACCCAGGCGAGTTCGTGGCGGCGCCCGCAGCCGAGGCAGGTGGCATAGGTGCTGTTGCCGTGCAGTTCGACGAGCCGGTCCTCCCCGACGCCGGATACCTGGTGCAGCCCGTCTATGTTCTGGGTGACGATGGCGGCGAGGCGGCCGTCATGCAGCAGCCGCGCCAGGGCGCGATGTCCCCTTCCCGGCGCGGCGGTGCCGAAAGCCTGCTCCATCTCGAAGCGCCGGCGCCACGCCTCGTCCCGCATCTCCCGGCTCGACAGGAAGGTATCGAAATCGATCGGCCGGTTGCGGGTCCACAATCCGCCCGGCGAGCGAAAATCGGGAATGCCGCATTCGGTGGAGATTCCGGCGCCGGTAAAGGCGACGCCGGCGCGCATGCCGGCGACGATCGCGGCGAGCTCCGCCCGTGCACTCTTGATGTCGCCGTCGAGGACCATATGTTGCTGCCGCCTGTCCAGTCGTCCGGCGTCCGCGCCGAACCATCCGAGGAACCCATGAAATATCTTCACACCATGGTGCGCGTCACCGATCTCGATGCCTCGCTCGACTTCTATGTCAACAAGCTGGGCCTCGAAGAGGTCCGCCGCAAGGAGGTTCCGCAGGGCCGCTACACGCTGGTCTTCCTCGCCGCTCCCGGCCAGAATGGCGTCGCCGAGGTCGAGCTGACCTTTAACTGGGACCCGGAAGCCTATGGCGAAGGCCGCAATTTCGGCCATCTCGCCTATGAGGTCGACGACATCTATGCCACCTGCCAGAAGCTGATGGATGCCGGCGTCACCATCAACCGCCCGCCGCGCGACGGCTACATGGCGTTCATCCGCTCGCCGGACAACATCTCCATCGAGCTGCTGCAGAAGGGCGGCAAGCGCGAGCCGCAGGAGCCCTGGACCTCGATGCCGAACACCGGCAAATGGTGAGCGAAAGCTGGTGAGCGCAACCCGGTGATCGCCACCGACGTCGACGCGAGGGCGGGAGCGTTCCCCGCCCTCACCGCTGCGCGCTGCCGGCCCTGAAGCGGGCCACGACGGCGCGCAGCCGCGTCCTCGTCCGTTCCGCGAGGCGCCAGAGCGCGCTGGCGCGCAACATGTCCAGCATCGCCCCCCGCACCTTCAGCATCAGCCCGACGCCCCAGGCGAACCAGGGGAAGGTCATCAGCTTCGGCTTGCCGGCGCTGTAGATGCGCTCGACCACCACGAAGCTGACGAGATAGGCGACGCCGAGCGCCACGGTGCCGGAAACCACATGCCCGCGCGCCGCCCAGAGCACCGCCAGGAATTTCATCGGCTCGACGATGGCGAGCGGCACGGCGAGCAGGACCAGCGTCGCCCAGCGCCCATGGCCGGCCACCCAGCCCTCGAAACGCTGCACGAACCGCCAGCCTGCCACCACGCGGAGCAGCGGGCGATAGATCGGACGCGCCAGTTCGTCCACCAGGACGACAAGCGCCACAAGGGCTTCGAAGACGAGGCGCGGGATTGATCTGAACGGTTTCGGCATGGCTTGCGAGGAGTGAGTGAGCAGCCGCATCGCGGCGAGATTAAGCCCGACACGGCATCTGGCGCTATCGGCTTCGACCGACAGCGGGCCGACAGGCTGGCGCCCCTATAGCTCGGGGCGGGACGGCGTCCGCCGCTCCCGAGAAGACAGTCAAAGGATCTGCCGCATGCGTCAGTTGATCGCCGGCCTCGTCGCCGCCTCCATTCTCGCCCCCGTCGCCGCCCTCGCCGGTCCGGCCTGCACCGCCGAGGCCAAGGACAAGTGGATGTCCGAGGATGCCATGAAGGCGAAGATTGCCGAGATGGGCTATCAGAAGATCCGCACCTTCAAGGTGACGGGCAGCTGCTATGAAATCTACGGCTTCACCAAGGACGGCAAGAAGGCCGAGGTCTATTTCAATCCGGTAACCGGCGCCGTCGTGAAGTCGGAGATCGATTGACCATGAAGCCGGACCCCTTCCCGACCGACCTCGCTCCACCCAATGGCACGGGCGGGCAGCCTGCCTTCCGGCACGTCCCGCCGCGACAGGTCCCGGTATGGGACATCGTGGTCCGGCTCTTCCACTGGACGGTGGTGACGGGCTGCGTGCTCAACCTGTTCATCCTCGAAGACGGCAAGCTCGCCCATCGGTATGTCGGATACGCCATCGCCGCCGCCCTGGCGGTGCGGGTGACCTGGGGCTTCGTCGGAACCCGCCATGCGCGTTTCTCCGATTTCGTGCCCTCCCCGTCCCGGCTCAAGACCTATGTCGCGGCGCTGGTCCGGGGACGCGAGCCGCGCCTGCTCGGCCACAATCCGGCGGCGGCCGTGATGATGCTCACGCTGATGTTCCTGCTCGCCGCCACGACGCTCACGGGGTGGATGGCCACGCTCGACGCCTTCTGGGGCGACGACTGGCTGAAGGACGTGCATGGAGCCCTCGCCAACGGCATCATGATCCTCGCCCTGATCCACGCGGCGGCGGCACTGCTGGAAAGCTGGCGCCATCGCGAGAACCTGGTCTGGTCGATGGTGACGGGCCGGAAACGTGCTTGAATGGCCGTTCGTTCATCGGCGGGCATGAGACGGCGAGCATGAGGCTGCTTCTGGTCGAGGACAGCGCGCGACTGCGCGAACTGGTCGCGGAGACGGTTCGCGATGCCGGCTGGCGGCTCGATGCGGTCGGCAGCGTGCACGAGGCCGAGGGCGCGCTCGCAAGTGCCGCCTACGACCTCGTGCTGCTCGATCTCGGCCTTCCCGACGGCGACGGACTGGATGTCCTGCATAGTCTCCGTCGCCGTCGGGATGCTACGCCGGTGCTGGTGCTGACAGCGCGGGGGGCCGTGGACGAGCGCATCGCCGGCCTCGACGCCGGCGCCGACGACTACCTGACAAAGCCCTTCAACAATGGAGAGCTGCTCGCCCGAGCCCGCGCATTGCTGCGCCGCGCGCCGCTGGCGGTGCGGCCGGTGATCGAGGCGGGCGCGCTGCGCTTCGACGTCGCCGCGCTGGAATTGCGCTGCGGCGAGGATCCGATCGCACTGGCGCCGCGCGAGCGGGCGCTCGTCGAAATCCTCATGCGCAATCTCGGCCGGGTCACGCCGAAGCGGGTGCTGGAGGAGAAGCTCTCCGATTTCCAGGACGAGATCAGCACCAACGCCATCGAGCTCGTCATTTCCCGCCTGCGCCGCAAGCTCGCCGCGCATGCCACCGGGGTCTCGGTGGAGACGGTCCGCGGGGTCGGCTACTTCATGCGCGAAATTTCGCCATGAGGCGCGGCAATGCGCGACCACTGGTCTCCATCGTCGCCCGTCGCATCCTGCTGTTCGCCGTCCTCGCCATGCTGGCGCAGCTGGCGGCCGTGCTGGCGGAATATCTGCACGATCCGCAGAATCTCGCCCGGCTGCTGATGGAGCGGGAAGCCGCGGCGATCGCCGAGGGCCTCTCCATCCACGATACGCGGCTGCGCTTCGAATTGCCGCCCAGCCTTGCGGACCGCTACGGAAAGGACGGCACCGGCTATATCGCGCGGGTACGGACCCAGTCCGGCGTCATCCTGTTCTCGCACTGCGACGAATCCTGCATCGAGCATTTCCTGCCGCTCGAACTCCATCCGCCCACCTTCTGGCTGCGCGTCCAGACCCCAGGCCTGCCATTGTCCTTCGCCGGCGGCCGCACGGTGGAGATCGACGGACGCACCGTGTTCATCGAGGTGGCGATCAGCCGCGACCCGCATAACGCCGTCCTGTCGGTGCTGAGGGACGAGGCGATCGAGCACATGCTGGTGCCGATGAGCCTCTCGCTGCTTTTCGTGCTCGGGGCGACCATCCTGTCGATCCGCACCGCCCTGTCGCCGGTCGCCAAGGCCGCGACGGCCGCCGACCATCTCGACCCGATGGATTCGCAGGCGCGTCTCGACACCGCCGGCATGCCGCGCGAGATCGAGCAGCTGGCGCGGGCGGTGAACCGCTCCTATGTCCGCATCCGCGAGCTGGTCCAGTCGCAGAAGCTGTTCACCTCGGCGATCGCCCACGAGATCCGCACCCCGCTGGCGGTGCTGACCCTGGAACTGGAGCGCATCGATCATCCGCGTGCGCGCCGCGCCGTCGCCGAGGTGGAGGAACTGGCGCGCTTCGTCGAGCAGATCGTGGCGCTCGCCCGGCTGGAGGCGGTGGACGCCGCCGCGCTGGTGGAGATCGATCTCGACAGGCTTCTGGAGGAAGTCGTCGCGTCGCTGGCCGCCTGGGTCTATGAGCGCGGCGCCAGCATCGGCTTCGAACCCGGCGGCGCTCCGGCGATCCGTGGCCACCCGGCGCTGATCAAGGATGCGGTGCGCAACCTTATCGAGAACGCGGTGCGCCATGGCGGGCCGGGCATCGCCATTCTCGTCGCCTCGCATCCCGACGGCCGCGTGACCGTCGAAGATGACGGCGTCGGCCCCGGCGAGCCGGCGACGGTCGGCGCGACGCCCCGCTACAAGCGCTCGGGCGGGCTCGGCATCGGGCTGGAGATCGTCCGGCGCATCGCCGCCGTGCATGATGGCAGCTTCGTCCTCGGCAACCGCGCGCCCAGGGGCACCTGCGCCACATTGCGCCTCGCGCCGGCCGGCCTGCCGGCGGTTTGACGGGATTTCGCCGGGCCGGCACCACAAGAGATTGATCGAAATCCGACCAAGCATCTTCCAATTGCGCCCGAGCGGCTTATAGTCCCTGCCTCGCCATGGGCTGCCAAACTCGGCAGCAGGCAGATTGGAGATATTTTGCAGGTTCTCGTTCGCGACAACAATGTCGAACAGGCGATGCGCGTGCTGAAGAAGAAGATGCAGCGCGAAGGCATTTTCCGTGAAATGAAGGCGCGCCGCGCCTATGAGAAGCCTTCCGAGCGCAAGGCGCGCGAGCAGGCCGAGGCCGTTCGCCGCGCCCGCAAGGCGGCCCGCAAGCAGGCCGTGCGCGAAGGGCTGCTCGCCCCGCCGAAGAAGAAGCCGCTCGTCGCCCGCGGCGCGCCCCGGGCTGCCTCGGCCGTAGGCTGAAATAAAAAATCCGGCACCCTTGCGAAAAGCATGGGTCCTGGGTTAATATACTACAATCGATCTTGTACGTTGAACTTTGTCTTGCGCCTTGGTGCGCCGTAGCGAGCTTCCTCTCAAATCGATTCAGCAACACGTTCGCGCTTATGTGCGAGCGATCTAAAACCTATGTCGATCGAAAGGAAATCGTCATGGCTACCGGTACTGTGAAGTGGTTCAACGGGCAGAAGGGTTACGGGTTCATTCAGCCGGATGCCGGCGGCCCGGACGTGTTCGTGCATATTTCGGCGGTTGAGCGTGCTGGCCTGCAGTCGCTGGCCGACGGTCAGAAGATCTCCTACGAGGTCGAGTCCGACCGCCGCACCGGCAAGCTCTCGGCTGGCAGCCTTAAGGCCGCGTGAGTCTTTGCCTTCGGTTTCCGACCGCGGATGTACCGGCAGGAACCGTTGAGGCAGTTGAGGGAAGGCCGGGGCATACCCGGCCTTTTTTCGTTATGGAAGGATTGAGTCCGATGGCGAAGGTCAACCGCGATACGCTGTTCAAGCCGCATCTGTCGAAGACGGAAGCGCGGGCGGATGCGGTGTCGAAGGCGGCGATGGCCATGGTCGACGAAGAGGTCGCCCGCCGCGATGCCAAGACCGAGCGCCTCCGGCTCGCCCGGCTGGAGAAGGAAGCTGTCGAGCGCGAGGCGGCGGCAGTCAAGTCGGCTGCGAAGTCGGCATCGGCCAAGCCGGCCGCGAAGTCGGTGCGCCGCGCCCGTACGGCCTGAGGAGGCCGGGCGATCCGCGCCGCGGAGAGAGGCGCCGCGACGACATTCGGCGGCCTTGATGGACAACACGGGCCGGACGCCCGGGTGCGCGCGTCGGCGCCAACCCGCGGGAAGAGCCTGCGACCGCACATTCCGAAACCACCTCCCCCAGCAGTGACGACTTCGACCCGGCAATCCGCGGCACATACGGATTGCCGTTCGATCACGAGCCATGACAGGGGGATAGGCTGCGATGGACGAAGCCATCGGAGAACACCGCTACCTTGCCACCGCCATCACCTCGGGTTCAGTGAACGTGGCATGTACTCTCGGCCTGCATGATCCGGCTTGACTGACTCTCCGCCGCAATTGGACGCCCCTGCATAGGGACGTCGGGCAACGATCGACGAGAGCAACGAATGGCCGTGCGCGCACCCTCGCCTGGCACGATGCCGGATATGCCGATCGGTCGCGGCGGGCCATCTCCGCGCAATTGGCAGGAATATCCGCTTTTTCCGCGGCCAGATCCGCACGCCCGGTCGCCGGCATAGACCGGTCTGCGATTGAACGTAACCGCCTGAGCGGGCGACGCGATCGGAACGCGTGACAACCCCGCCGCTCCGACAGATTCAATGCCTGCCGACCAGGATTGGGACATGCAAAGCGCCGCCCGGCACTCAGCGGCTCCCGACGCTACCGCCTGAAAAGCCGATCATCCGGCTTCATGGCGATCACCGCGCAACGAGGCCGGGCATTTTCCTCACGGCATTATCGGCCACGCGATCAGGTCAATGCGTCGGAGGATCGGGCCTAGGAGAGCAACACATCGATCCGGCGCAGTTTGACGGCAGCCTCTTCGGCGCCTTGGCGCTTTCTCACGCAGATCAGGATGCTACCGGGCTGGTCTCGGATACGGGCTCCCCCAATATCTGCTTGACTTCATCATCGGACGCCAGCCCGCGAGATTTCCAAATATTGGCAATCCTTCGATAATGCTGTTCTTTTATCTTTCCCTTTCGCTCCTTGTGAATCGAAAATATGGGATTATTTCCCGACTCCGCTTTATTGAGCAGCGCGTCGAATTGCTCGTCCGTACTGGGAGTTGTGGCAAATACCGTACTGGGCGCTCGAAGTCCCAACGAGTAATACCCTTCCAGGCTACCCTTACGCCTCAGCTCAAACGCATATATCAGCAGAAATTCCGTACAGGGATCCCTCTTGGTACTGAAAAAGTGTTCGACAGAGCCGAACCTTTCATCAATCTCCGCGACCAAGTCCTGGAGAGTGCTTTTCAGAACAGGGTAAGGTGTAATCGTCGGAGGCGCCGGCAATGCCGCGATTTCGGGATCAAGCCCGACGACACGCAGGCTCGCCTCTATCCATAAATACTGAAAATTGTCACTCGCGCGAACGCGAGTATATGTCTTCGGACGCCCGTCTTCGGCAAAGAACTCCTTCGACGAGACCGGATGTATGAAATGATTTTTTGCGTCGAGAATTACAATTCTCTCCGACGGACATATCCTAAAAGACAGCAGCTTGATTGCCTGCTGATGAACCCAACCGCGCCGCAACATGGAATGACGAAGAATGTCGGATTTCGTCCAGACTCGAACCTTATCCTTTAAATTTCTAAACAAAGAAATGTTGCTGTCGACAATCTCTTTCGACTTAATAGCTGCTTCATCATCATCATTTATTATGACGTTTATCGATGACACCATTTTGAGCGGAATATATTTGGCAAATGAACGCGCTTGCAATAGCCAAAGATTAACGTCACCTTGATAAGTTACCGTCACGAAATCGATAGCTTTATTTTCGCTTTGATTTGTCTCAGTTATATTTTGCAAGGCATCACCGACATTTACCATAGTCAATTCCTCTGCTCATCGCCGCCGCCAAACGATGCTCAGCAGCTGCGCACCGGCAACGATGCCGGCCGACAGCATCCAAGTCGACGGTACCAGATTTTCGGATTGGTCAGTAGGCACCGTACGTGTTTTTCGGGCCGGGCAGACCGGTGCGCTAGCCGCCAGTCGAGACCAGCGCCAATGGCTTGGGCGCCGTCGGCATTGCGACCCAACGCGCGATTCACCTGCGAGGACGCCATGTTCCGAGCGAACACGCACCCGCCCGGCCCCGCCGACCACCCCCGCCCGACCCCGGTCCTCTTGACACCCGGAGCCTTTGCTCGACAAGCTGCGCCAATTCCCAGGGACAAGGATTGCAGCCGCGCAGATTTACCGCAAGATTGATCATAATATCGAGGGAGTTCTTCCGGATGAAAACGGTTTTTAATCTGTCAGTTCCACCTCATATATATATCAGAAACATCACTTTCGCGGCAACATTGATATCTGCGATGGCGATATCGACATCGGGCGTATTGGCCCAGGCATGCCCGATCCCACCACCGCTCCCGAACGTCATTTCACTCGACAGTCCGAAGGCCAAAACGGATCGAGGAGAGAAGGTAGTTCAACAAGACATAGACATATACGAAGAACGAATAAAGCAAATAAGACGTTTCCTGAGCTTCTATATTCGGGAAGCCGACAACTCTATTCGTGTGGATCCTACTGGAAAATTGTCCATAGATAACTCAGAGTTGCCGTGCCTGAAAGAAAGCTACACTTATGCGGGCCGCGAAAATCGACTCATAAGAAAAAGCAATAGCATGAGATCGGGTTACGAACAGCAATGGGCACTTGCCGGGCTGTCCGTTTCCGCATTCAAGCTGAAACGCGCAGGAGCGCCGCTCTCACCAACTGAGCTCGAATGGCTTCAGAGGATCGCCAATCAAGTCGTTATCTTTCACGACAGGCACGGACAACTCAATAATCATGTCCTCTGGGCCGCACTCGGTGTTGGCACCACGGGCTATCTGACTGGCGATCGTCGCCTTGTGGATTGGGCCAATATGAAGGTCCGCCTCTCTCTCGCAAACACCGCGCCTGACGGAACCCTTCCACGTGAAATGGCGCGCGCCGAAAGAGCGGCCCATTACCACTTCTTCGCGGCAAGGCCGCTTTTCATTTATGCCGACATCCGCTCCTGCTTTGGAGACCCGATGGTCGATGAGCACGCGACACTCGATAACATAGAGGGTGCGCTCCGGCACATTATCTCGGATCCGCAATGGCTTGCCGAGCGAGCTGGATCTGTGCAGGACCCAGTCGAGGACACTGCCTGGCTCGATGTTTTGTCAAATGGGAAAAAACTGCCCGTTGATTTTGTCGATCCCAACATGGGAAGAAGCGGGGGTAAATTGGCGACGCTTGTTCCGGCCCTGAACTGCCAATAGAGCGTTGGGCAGGCACAGCGGACGGTGCCTGCCGCTACCCGTCGCTCGGCGGCCACTGCAACGCAGTCAAGCGCGAAGCCACCAGCCGGCATCGCGCTCCCCAACCGATCCGAACCGGCGGCGACACACTGTTGACGAACGATAGCCCTCGAAACGGCGCGTGTCGTTCAACGGACGCGATATCGTTGGCCGATCGCTCCGGGCTGGCAACCGGGACCAGGCAGGGTTTTCGCCTCCTGGCCCGAAGGCTAAAATGCGCAGCATCCACAGGGGGCCGTCGGCGACGCGCCTCCCGATCGCGTTGCAGAACCTCGGCTACACGGCAAGCCCGCTGCCGTGAAACCGAATCGGAAACACCGGCGCCGAAGCCAGTTTTTCGAACCGGACCGGGCAGGCTCTGCCCGTGCTCAGTGAGCTGGCAACAAGGACGAGATCTTACCCCAAACGTCCTTGTAATAGGCATCGACATAGTGGAAGGGCGCCGGCCCCCAGACATGCTCTTCCGCCGCGATCATCAGAGCGGGGTCGGCGCTCACAACGAGCTCACCCGGCAGCTTTGCACAAATGGCATCGTAAAGCTGATCGAGAAAAGCGTTGTGATCGTCAACCACGTCCTCGGTAACCCCGCCCCCCTTGGCCCACATGGCGCGGTGGATCACGATCGGCATGTCCCCAACGGCGTCCTTCAACTTCGTGGCCCAGATGGAGGCGCTTGCGAGGGTCGCGCTCCGTGTGGCGGTCGACGGCATGTATTTCCATGGCGGGCGCAGCTTGCCCAATGCCGCTTCGAACCCCTTGGAAGCCACGAGAACGCTTCTGTCCTTCTGCCAACTGCCAAGTCGCTCGTCGATCAGATCGATGATGCAGACATCGGCTTCCGACGCCTCGAGCCGCTTAAAGATCGACTTGTCGATGTCGATATTGAAGTTGCGCTGCTCGAAACCGGAGGAAGGAGAAGTGGGCCCTCCCGGCTCCAGCTTACCCGGACGTTCCGCCAAGGCAGCAAGGATGGTGCTGCGCGCGAGATAGGGCTTCACCGGTATGGAATCGTCGGTAGCGACGCGAATCAAATCACGACTGACGCAGGATCCCAGAATCGCGACGCTCTTGATCCCGGCAGCTTCCGATACGACCGCTTCTGTCAAAATGCAGTTCCCAAAAATCCAGACATGCGGCGCTGGAGCGAAGCGACATGGCAGTTCTGTTCGACGAACTCACGTCCGGCGCGAGCAAAATGGGCATATTGCTCCGGGTCGTTCCATATCCGGCGGATCGTTTCTTCCGCCTCGTCCGCCTCGCAATAGATGGCCGCATCGTGGAAGGTTTCCCGGAACACCGGCGGCAGCACCGCCGGAATGCCACGAGCCATGGCCTCTGCAACGTTGCGGCCGAACTCCTCGATATATTGCGTGTGCGGAAAATGGATGAGGAAATCGAGGGAATCGATGAAATCGATCACCGGAATACCGTCGAACTCCAGCACCTCCCAATTCGCCGGCACGTCTCCGAGAAGCCGCTTGGGCGTATGGGCGCCGCCGAGCAGGCGCACCGAAACATCGGTATCGGCCAGATAGGCGGCCGACAGCTTGGCGGGATTCTCCGGCCATTTGGTCCAGTGGTCGCGGGCATGGCGGCCGATGATGGGCGGACGATCGACGCCGTCCCGCACCGCCGGATCGCGCAGCGGCATGGTGATCGGCGGTAGCCAGTCCATATCCGTCATCTTGAGACCACTGTCCTGGTCCTCGAGATGGCGGCGCACCAGCGTCGAGATCGGCGCCCAGAGCGGCTGCACGCCGAACAGGCGACGGAAATCGCGCTCCACGATGAGCGGTTCATAAAACACGTTCTGCCCGCCCAGCACCTGATAAGGCAGCTGGTTCACCAGGATTACTCCGTGCTTTGCGGTGATCCTGGGAAAGCGGTCCAGCATGTACTTCATGACTGGCGGGTGATGCACGATGAGAAGGTCGCACGACACCTCCTCCTCGCAGGTGATGATATCCACCAGAGGATTCTGGTTGCGGTCGCGGTAGGCGGGATCGATGTCGGGCAGCAGCCGCAGGTCGCCGCGCGGCCAGTGGAACAGGCCGACCCGTCGGCCACTCGCCAGCGCCGCGTCAATATAGCCGAGGTTGCAGCCGCGCGTACCGCCGAGCAATGACAGATCCGAGACCAGGATCATGTCGTATTTGGGCTCCGGCCGCATATGATAGGGCAGCAGCAATTGCGGCGAGGCGAACGGCTCCTTCTTGCTCAGACGCACGCCGGGGATGACGCCTTCCGCCTCCCACTTCTTCGTCATGTACAGGACCTGACGGTCATATTCGTGGCGCACGCCGAAGGTGAGGCTGAGCAGGCTGGTCTCGCCCTGCTCGGTGAGCGATTCCGGGCGGACCAGGAAGAACGACATCGGCGTGTTCGGCAGGGCATCGACCAGCCGCTCGGCGCCGAACCTGTTGCGCAGGCGCGCCACCATCTCGGCATCGGCATTGGCACGCACGCCGTCCCACACGCCCACCTGTTCCAGATCGGTCCGCCGCAGCAGCAGCGAGGGATAGCTGCGATGCACGGTTTCAAGGTTGCGCCGGCTCGGACGGATGCCGAAGCGCAGATCCGGCGTCACGCGGCACATCATGGAGAAGGTGGCCTTCACATCCTCCGGATCCCGCTCGAGGAACGGCTTCATCTGCGCCGCGAGCATCTCGGGATGGGACCAGTCATCGCTGTCGTGGACCGTGATGAATTCGCCGGTCGCCTTCGACAACGCGCTGTTTCGGGTGATGTAGGCGCCCTGGTTCTCGTCGTTGCGGAAGATCCGCACGCGATCGTCCATCGCAGCGAACTGCTGCATCTTCTCCCAGGTTCCGTCGGGACTGCGATCCTCGACGATCACCAGCTCGAGGTTGCGCCATGTCTGGCCGAGGATCGAATTCACCGCCAGGTGCAGATGCTCCTCCGCACCATAGGCGGCCATCAGCACGCTGATCTTCGGACCGTCGGTGATGTAGCGGTCGGAAGCGTCGCAATGGAGGCTGTTGATCGACAGATCCTCCACCTCCAGATCGAGAGAGATCGGGACGAGACCATCGCGCTTAAACATCGTGTTGAAGGCGGCGAGCCGCTGCGCGCTCATCTCCTTGACCAGCGAGGGGTCGTCGATGCCCTTCCGGTAGGCGATATTGGTGCCCATCAACAGATAGTCATTGTCGTCCGGGCGCCCCTTGAGCGCATCCTCCACCCGCTTGCCCGCCGTCTCGATATCGTTGATCTGCAGCAGGGCGTTGATTTCGACGAGGCGAAAGGTCTTCCGGCGCGCGAACGGCTTGGAAAGATTACGGATTTCGCCAAGCAGCTCCACGACCTGACGAAAATCGCCCTTGACCGAAAACCAGCGCGAAAGCTCCCATGCCGCTCGCACCCGGGCTTCGGGGTGCGACAGGCGCGACTTGACGATGCGGAGCAGGGCCTCCTGGGAGACCTGCGAATAGCCGCCCCACAAGGCGCGCTCAAGATGCCCGATATCGGCCTCGATCGCCTTCAAATCCTTGGATGCGATCGCCGGCGCGGCGGGCGTCGCCGACGGCGGGACAAACGGCTTGGCCTCGGCGAAGAGCGGAATCACCATCGCTGTCGCCGCCGCATCCGACGCCAAAGGCGAGCCTGCCAACGGAATAGGTGCGGCGGGCGGAGGAGCCCCCTCTTCGCGCAGCGCCGCTATCGCGCCGATGCGCACGCCATCATGGCGAACACCGCTGCGATGATCGCCTTCCTTGACCAGCGTCGGCAACCCCAGGCGAAGGCCGACACGCCGCGAGCGAATGACAAAATCGATATGGAGAGTATCCCTGACCACGCCCGTGGCCTGCATGGCCAGGATATCCTCATAGGTCTCCCGAAGGACTTCCTGGTCTTCCGGCCGGAGAACGAACTCGCAACCGACCGCGTGCGACGGGATCGCCACATTGTTTGCGACGACCACCACAGTCGCCAGCAGCTTCCCGCCGTTCTGGCGCCGTACGATCTCGATCGTATCGACGACCCCACCGGCCTCCCCTGCATCCGAACCGAGAACAAACGCAACGGAAATCGCGTATCGAGTATCCTCGCGATCAACAGGAATCTCCGCTTCCACGCGGAGAAACCCGTTGTCCTGGATACCCAATACGCGAAGCGCCGGCACAACAACGCCGCCGCCCTCACTCAAGAGCGGCATGGACACGAACGAGTAGGCCGCCTTGGTAGCGCCTTGCCGTACCACGATCGACCAGCCGCCTCCCATAAAGGCACGCGGCCCGGAGACCATCACACCCTCAAGTGCGGTTTCGGCCAGAATAGTACTCATGCGCGACCTTCTCGGACGTAGTGTCAGCCTTTCACGGTGCGACGTAGCTAAACACGGTATTGCTGTTGATGTCACGGAACTCGGTCGGAGGAATACGCCAGCGATCGAGATCCGAATCGGAGAACCGCGCGCCGAAATTGAAGCGCGGATTGGTCTGCTGCCGAACGGTGGCGAGCGCACGCGGGAAGTCCGCAGAACCGAAAAGGCGATAACGGTCGGCGCGACCAAACCGGCTGGCCCGCTCCGCCTCGTCCAGCATCAGATCGCCACCTTCGTCGGTACGAAGACCGCGAATGGTAACGGTGAACAGATGAACGCCACCGGGATTGAGGAGACCGTCAAGCTTCGACACGACCTCGAACGGACGCGCCGTCACCAATTCCAGCACGTTGTTGTGGAGGATGACGTCATACTTGGCGGTAGCCGACTCGATAAGCGACTCGACACTCTCGTGCGATTCGCAGTCCACGAAGTCAACCGCGGTGCCATTGATCGTCTTGGCACTGTATCCCTTGCCAAACGTCTTGCTGAGAATGCGCGCCGCCGACCGGTCGGGCATGATATGAAGAATCTTATTCTTCTTGCTCTCGAAATACCCAAGGCATTTCAGCGCGAGAATCTCGGCACGCTCTCTAGCCTTCGACTTGCACTTCTTACATTCCTCCAAGTGCCTGCCGCGGAAATCAGCAAAATTTTCCCCTCCACAAATCGGACAAGAGAAAGCGATCGACATTGTATCCCCACTCAAATAAATGCCCCATCAAAAGAACCGCCAAGAAGCTTAACCCGGCTCCGACCGCATTGGCAAGATGTAATAAAACCGGCTAGCTTCGACACTCGCGCGAACAAGAAGCTGACACACTGAAAGATTGCACTACAGTGCCAGCATTCTCCAAGCATGCCCACACTTACGACCGATCTTTGCTCTCAATTCAGATTGCAACCTTTCTAATATCAATCCGACGCGCTGCAAGCCACGCCCCTCATCCGACTGATCGCCCATGCAACCCTCGTGCCGAAAGCGATGGGCCTTATGATATTTTCGCTGCCTTCTGCTGCAGCAATGTGTCAACCGATACCGGTCCAGATCGACCGTCACTCACCACCAGCCATATATTCACATGAATTTTATGGCGAACAGCAATACCGCATAATTTCGGTGACTATTGGTATATCAGTCGGGGTGATGAGCCAATAGGCAATTTCCTCATTGCTCGTGGACATGCCACACCGCCACGAGCCCGTGACGAAAGTCAGATCGTCCAAACCTCTTTTCCCCCGCCGTCGAGCCGAGGACGGCCGTTCCGGTTGCCGGAGTGTAGCCGCAAACCCGTAACAGGTTCCCGCAAGGCCCCCGACCCAGCTCGATGTCCGGTGCCGGGCGTGCGCAGGGCTGCCATGGGTGAGCGAGTCCAGGTCGCGCCGGGGCGCTAGGGGCACGCCGCCCCGGATGTCGCCCAGGCTTCCACCAGCGCGCCGGCCTGCTCCTGCGTGCCCGGCACCGGAGTGCGGCCCGGTCCGGGATGCCAGGCCCAGCCCACCAGCGTATCCTTGCCGATATGCTCGATGAGGTCGGCGACCGAGCGCCCGCCATTGCGCTTCGGATCCTTGATCTGCTCGCAGATCTGCGAAACCGTCTTGCCCTCCCACGCCATTTCGGCGGGGGCGAGATGCCAGGGTTCATGGCCGGGCATGCGGGCGGGATCGAAATTCGCCGCGCGATGGCAGCTGGAGCAACGCATTGCCGGCAGCCCGAGCCCGTCGATGCCGCGATAGACCGGCGGCTGGTGCAGCCGCGCCTCGTCGCCCTGGCGCGGACGATCGGTCGCCGGATGGCAATTGGTGCAGCGCGGATTGGTCAGCACCTTGCCGAGCTCGGTGAAATAGGCGGCCGAGCGCTTGGCCGGATCGGCGATATGCGCGAAGTCGGCCGGCGCGGCCAGCGTATCGGCGCCGCTTGCCGCAATGGTGCGACCGGCGAAACCGGTCGCCAGCGCGCTCGCCAGCACCGCCACCGCCATCAAGGCGGGAAGCCGCCATTCGCCGGACATAGACGGCATCCTTATCTGGCGCAGCATTCTCGCCGCCCCCTAGACGAGATAGCGGGAGGGGTCGGCCAGAATGACCGCGCGCACCGCCTCGTGGTATTTCACATAGCCGGAGCAGCGGCACAGATGGCCGTCCAGCGCCTCGGCAACGGTGCGCTCGACTTCGGCGCGGGCGATCTTCTCCTTCGCCAAACGCTCCAGCAGCACCTGCCCTTCATTGAGGAAGCCCGGCGTGCAATAGCCGCACTGGAAGGCGAAGTGCTCGATGAAGCTCGTCTGCAGCGCGGTCAGCGCGCCGCCGGCGGCGTGCCCCTCCACCGTGCGCAGCCTGGCGCCGTTGAAATCCACCGCAGGGGCGATGCAGGTCGGACGGGTGGCGCTGGTGCCGTCCTCGGCATCGACGATGATCGCGCAGCTGAGGCATTGCGCGGCGCCGCAGCCGAACTTGGTACCGGTCATGCCCAGCACTTCGCGCAGGAAATCGTTCATGGAGAGGTCGTCGCGCACCTCCATGGGTCCATAGGCGCGACCATTGATCGTGAGCGCGAGCGTGGTCACGCGAGAACTCCCTTGATCATCGCGGCGGTGACCGGCAGCGACTGGAAACGGTGCCCGGTGGCGTCGAAAATGGCATTGAGCAGCGCTGGGATCACCGGGATCATCACCACCTCGGCCATGCCCTTGGGCGGCTCGCGCGGCGAGAGCGGCGGCAGCACCTCGATCTCGAGATCGTGCAGCGGCAGGTCGGAGCCGCGCGCCACCACATAGCGCCCGAGATTCCAACTGCCATTGCCCGGCCCGTCCTCGAAGGGCGGCAGGTCTTCCAGCAGCGCCTGGCCGACGCCCATGGCGAAGCCGCCCTGCGCCTGGCCGACCACGACCTGCGGCACCAGCGCCTGCCCGCACTCGACCACGCTATAGGCCTTGGCGATGCGCAGCCCGCCGGTGGCACGCTCGATCTCGACACGCACCGTGGTGCCGCACATGGAGGCGAAAGAGGTGCCGATCCGGTTGTAGTCGGTTGGCGGGAAGGCTACCGCCTTGCGGTCGAGCACCTCGAAGCCGCCCGCCCCGCGGCGCACCGCCAGCGCGTCGATATCGGCGGACCAGTCGCCGCCTGGCAGCGCAAAGGTCGCCTCCGACCACGCCCAGCGCGAGAAGGCATGCGTCATGGCGCCGGTGACGCCGCCCTGCTCGTGCGCCTTGGCCGCGATCGCCTTGAGCGGCAGCGGCGACAGGCCGGAGAAGATCAGCGTCTCGCCCTGCCAGAACGCCTCGTCCCACTGGTTGATGCGCGGGTCGGTCGCCGGGATGCCCCAGAGCGCCAGCGCCGCCGGCCACAGGCCGAAGCGGAACACCACGCGCGCCGCCTCGGACGCGGCGTGCGTGCCGATATGGGCACCAATCGACGCGCTGGTGGCCGTGGAGATTTCCGGCACCCAGCGCGGATTGGCCGCCGCCTTGTCCTGCTCGGCCTGGGTGATCGAATAGGGATCGCCGGATTTGACGAGGCCGAGCGCGTCGAACACATCGATCTGCGCCACCGTGACCTGATCGGCGATGCCGCCGATATGGCCGGCAACGCGGTTGGCGAGCGCGGTGCCGATGCCGTTGCCCATCTCGACCGCGTCGCCATGGATGGAGATGCGGCCCTCGGCATCGATCTCGACAGTGCCCAGCGAGCAGTCGGCGCCGGTGCCGTAGTCCTTGGCGGCGCAGGCGACGCCGGTGCCGACCAGGACGCCGGTCGGCGCCTTCGTCTTCTCGGCCTTGCGGTCGCGCCAGATCGGGTGTCGGTCGAGCTTGTCGAGGATCTCCGGCGCCCGCACCGACACCGAATAGGGATTGCCGGTCAGGGTCCGCTCGCCGACCTTGAGCGCATTGCGGCGGCGGAACTCGATCGGGTCGAGCGGCAGCGCCGTGCACACCTCGTCGACCAGCGTCTCCAGCGCCGTCAGGCACTGCACCGTGCCGTAGCCGCGCATCGACCCGGCGGTGACGCCGCGCGTATGTTCTGCGACCGTCGTCACGTCGACCTTCGGCACGGCGTACATGCCGATGGCGCCGGTCGCCGCGACCACCGCGACGCTGACCGAATAGTTCATCAGCCCGCCGCCATCGAGCACATGGTCGGCGGCGAAGGCGGCGATCTTGCCGCTCGCGCGGTCGACCGCCATCTGCGTGCGCATCTTGAAGGCGTGGCGCTTGACGCCGCCCTGGAACTGCTGGAGGCGGTCATGCGCCAACCGCACCGGGCGACCGGGGAAGAACATCGCCGCCAGCGTGACATAAAGCGGGAACGGCGTGTGGTCGCGCCCGCCGAAGCCGCCGCCGACATAGCAGAACTGGCCGTCGATGCTCGCCGGCTTGAAGTCTGGAATCGCCTCGCCGAGCATGAAGGCGATGGCGCTTGCCGCCTCGAAGGGCGACTGCACGCCGAGCACGATCTCGAGCTTCTTCGCCCCCGGCTCATAGAAGGCCAGCCCGGCTTCCGGTTCGAGGAACATTGGATCGATGGACTGGGTCTCGAACGAACGGTCGAGCACCAGCGTGCCGGCGGCGGGCTTGGCCATCTCGTCGCGGATCGCCGCGCCATAGGTGGCGCCCTTGACATAGTCGGGGCCCTTGGCGTCCTGCACCACCGTCCAGATCGGCCGGCCGGAACTCTCGACGAAGCCGGGGCTGATCCAGCCCTCCTGGATCGGCGAATAGAGGTCCGGCGCTTCCGGGTTCGGCCCGGCGACGCGGGTGAAGCGGAAGGCACCGTAATTCGGCCCCACGATCGGCCCCGTCTGCGCGCCGAATTTCAGGTACTGCCCCTCGCGCAAGGCGACGCGGACGCGGTCATAGGCGTCGAACGCCTCGAAGATCAGCAGCGCGACCGGCTGGCCGAGATAGAGCGGCGTCCTGCCGACCGGACAGAACAGGTCGCCGGTATAGAACTCGGGCACCCGCACGCGGATGCGCGCGACGTCCTCGGCGGTGACGACGACGGAAGGCTTGGCGATCCTGGCGAGACGATCGAGGTCGAGCCCCTCGTAGATGTGGCTGGCATCCGCCGCGCGCACCAATAGCGCATGGGAGGTAGCGGCCGGCCAGCCCGGCATATCCGCGGCACGGAAATCCGAGGCGTAGAGCTTGGCGCCGGTGACCTTGGCGACGCCGTCGACGCGCCCGATCGCCGGGCGCGCCACGCCCTTGCCCGGCAATGTCTCCCGATCGAGAAAGCCCAGCGTCTCGGCGCCGGCAAAACGGGACATACTGAGCGCGATGCCGCCGGCCGCGCTCCATTTCATGAATTCCCGCCGCGACGGCAACATGGATCAACTTTCTTCACGATGTCGTCGGAAGCACGCAGAGCTTTCGCTTGGGCATCCCGCCACGCTGCAGCCGGCATCTGACAGCGAACATCGGCAGGCGCGGCCATGAATGCCACGCCACCATGTCATGCTGCATATGCGAATATACTTGTCATCCCCGCCGAGAACCCTGTTGCAGCTTGTTGTTAACGCGCGCTGGCATTCAAGAGAGCTTAGCCCTTTAAGCTTAGAGGAGTTCTCGTGTGGAGGCTAGCCTTATCAATGATTCGTTTTGAATTTATTTCAGCTTTGATGCCTGTCATCTAAATACCCTGGAGCCAGGAATCCCCGCCTCAGAGACTGAACGAAGCCATGAGCCGTCTGGCGCGATCGCCTCGCGGCCGACGCGTGCTCGTCCCGCCCCGCTTCATGCGACGGCAGAGCAGGATGGCCAGGAAATGGCGGGCGGGCGCCGGCTATGGTTGAGGACGGCGCGTGCCAATCAAGCCAGCGGCACGAACTGGCGCACCGTCTCGAGGAACTTCGCCACCGAAATCGGCTTGGAGAGATAGGCTTCGCAGCCGCCCTCGCGAATCCGTTCCTCGTCGCCCTTCATGGCGAAGGCGGTGACGGCGATCACCGGGATGGCCTTGAGGTCCGGGTCGGCCTTGAGCCAGGCGGTGACCTGCAGGCCGGACACTTCCGGCAGCTGGATATCCATCAGGATGAGGTCGGGCCTGTGACGGCGGGCGAGTTCCATCGCCTCGACGCCATGGCGGGTGCCGAGCGTCGCATAGCCGTGCGCTTCCAGCAGATCGCGAAAGAGCTTCATGTTGAGCTCGTTGTCTTCCACGATCAAAACAGTCTTGGGCATGTGACGCTCAATGTGCGATTCTTGGCTGGTTCGGCGGCGTGCATGCCCGACGGCAGGACCTTCCAGCCGTCCTGCACCCTAGCCACCATTCCTTACGGAACCACAAATGCGAAGTCATAAATCCAGACCCTTCTCGACCCGGCAGGCCGCGCGCGAGGTCGCCATCGGCGTTCTCGGCTTCATGGCGACCGACCCGGAACGGATGGGTCCCTTCCTCGCCGAAAGCGGGCTGGCACCGACCGACCTGCGCGCCATCGCCGGCGCTCCGGCCTTTCATGTGGCGCTGCTCGACCATCTCATCAACCACCAGGACATGCTGCTCGACTATGCCGCGCAGGCGAAGATCGATCCCGGCCATGTGGTGGCCGCGCGCGAGATCCTCGCCCATGCTAGCGACGAGAGCTGAGGCCGCGGCGGAGGGGAGATGACGGCGTTTCCCGCCTTCTGCCGCGATTGCCTCTCCGACGTCGGCTCGGGCGGGCGCTGCACGCAATGCGGCAGCCCGCGCGTCGTCCGGCACCCCGAGCTCGACAGCCTGCATATCGGCCATATCGATTGCGACGCCTTCTATGCGGCGGTGGAGAAGCGCGACAACCCGGCTCTGCGCGACGTTCCGGTGATCGTCGGCGGCGGCAAGCGCGGCGTCGTTTCCACCGCCTGCTATCTCGCCCGCGTGAAGGGCGTGCGGTCGGCCATGCCGATGTTCAAGGCGCTGCAGCTCTGCCCCGAGGCGGTGGTGGTGAAGCCGGACATGGCGAAATATGTCACGGTCGGCCGCGAGGTGCGCGCCCGCATGCTGGCCCTCACCCCGCTGGTCGAACCCCTGTCCATCGACGAGGCCTTCCTCGACCTCGCGGGTACCGAGCGCCTGCATGGCGAAAGCCCGGCACGCTGCCTCGCCCGCCTCGCCCGCGATGTCGAAGCCGAGATCGGCATCACCCTGTCGGTCGGTCTCGCACCCAACAAGTTCCTCGCCAAGATCGCCTCGGACCTCGACAAGCCGCGCGGCTTCGCGGTCGTCGGCGAGCAGGAGGCGGCCGGCTTCCTCGCCCCGCGCCCGGTCGGCACCATCTGGGGCGTCGGCAAGGCGACGCAGGAGCGCCTCGGGCGGGAGGGCTATCGCACCATCGGCGACCTCCAGGCCGCCGGCGAGAACACCCTCGCCCGCCGCTTCGGCAATGAGGGGCTGCGGCTCGCCCGCCTCGCCTTCGGTCGCGACACGCGCAGTGTCAATCCCGAGCGCGAGACCAAGAGCGTGTCGACGGAAACCACCTTCGACACCGACATTTCCGATTTCCGCGAGCTGGAACAGGCGCTCTATGCCCTCTGCCGCAAGCTCTCCGACCGGTTGAAGCAGGGCGGCCATGCCGGCCGCACCGTCACGCTGAAGCTGAAAACCGCCGATTTCCGGCTGATCACCCGTGCCCGCTCGCTCGACGACCCGACCCGCCTCGCCAACCGGCTGTTCGAGCATGGCCGCGATCTATTGCAGCACGAGGCGGACGGGCGGCGATTCCGGCTGATCGGCATCGGCGTGTCGGACCTCGCCGACCCCACCCTCGCCGACCCGGCCGATCTGGTCGACACGCAGAGCACCAAGGCCGGCAAGGCCGAGATCGCCGCCGACCACCTGCGCGCCCGCTTCGGCCGCGGCATTATCGAGCGCGGCATCCTGCTCGATGCCGGCAGGCCCGGCCGCGCCGGCGACAAGCCTATTTCGAGCAGGTCTCCTGAGGCAGAGCCTCGTAGGAAATGAGCGTGCCGCGGAGCGCGAACTCGCCATAGTCCAGCTTCAGCGCCCGGCTGACACCGTTGTCGAACAGATCGAAGCTGATCGTGTAGTCCGGCGTCTGCTCGTCCGAGCCGCGCTCGTAATAGCTGATCACCACGGGATAGCGGGTGCGCCCGGCGAGATCGCCGTCGGTCGCGGACTTCTCCAGCCCCGGCCCGCCGGTGAGCGGGCGTCCGATCACCGAGAGGGTGTCGTAGATCTTGCGGGCGTCCGGCGAGCCGTCATAGACGGGCGCCTCCATGACCGAATCGCCCTGTTCGGCGGCGGCCAGGATGCGGATCATGTGCTGGGTCGGCAGCAGGACGCCTTTGGTGATCTCGATGGTCTCACTCTCCGGCTTGGTCGCCTTGACGATCAGCTTGCCGTCCTTGCGCTCGGCGACGCCATCGGCCTCGTCCGGGCTGTCATTGTTGACGGTATTGAGCACGCGGAAGCGATAGGCGTTGCCGTCGCCGTCCTCCCAGGTCGCCGTGGTGATGGCGCTGCTCATCCGGCCGCTCTCGGTTTCGAGATCGGTGCTCTGGCGCAGCTGCACCGAGTAGCCATCGCAGGCATTGCCGCGCAGCTCATAGACGATCTTGCCCTGGGCCGCGTTGACGTTCTTGGCCGGCTTGCCGCTGTCGAGCGACAATTCGTAGGTCGCCCGGTGCGGCTCCAGCCGGATCGTCGCCGAGGCCGGCAGAGCGAGAGCCGGCAGGGAGGCGCCGGCGAGCGCAGTGATCCAGAGTTTCGCAGCGAAAGACATCAAGTCGATTTCCTTCCGGGATGGCGCGCGGCTTGCGCGCATCGGATCGATAGGCCAAACATCGCTACCCAAACGAAGGCGACAACATGGGCGAAATTTGGAGTGCCCGCGCCGTCGCCTCCTGTCCGACGCCAATGGAGACACATATGTCCGGCACCGTCGAATCCAAGCTCGCCTCTCTCGGTATCTCGGTGCCGGCCGCTACCGCGCCGGCAGCCAATTATGTACCGACTGTGATCAGCGGCAACCTGCTTTGGATTTCCGGCCAGATTTCCATGGTGGACGGCAAGATGATGACCGGCAAGCTCGGCGCCGATGCCGACATCGAGGCCGGCCGCGCCGCGGCGCGTCAGTGCGCCGTCAACGTCATCGCCCAGATCAAGGCGGCGCTCGGCGACCTCGACCGGGTGAAGCGGGTGGTGAAGCTGGTCGGCTTCGTCAGTTCGACGCCGGATTTCGTCGACCAGCCCAAGGTGGTGAACGGCGCCTCCGACCTGTTCGTCGAGGCCTTCGGCGATGCCGGCCGGCATGCGCGCTCGGCGGTGGGGGTGGCGGCGCTGCCGTTCAACGTCGCCGTCGAAGTCGAGGCGGTGATCGAATTCGCCTGATCGCCCGATGAACGCGCCCGCCTGGCTCGCCGCCCGTCCCGTGGCGCATCGCGCGCTGCATGATGCTTCGCGCGGGGTGATCGAGAACACGCCGTCGGCGGTCGATGCCGCCCTCGCCCGCAATTATGCGATCGAGGTCGATATCCAGCTCGCCGCAGATGGCGAGGCGGTGGTGTTCCATGACGACGATCTCGACCGGCTGACCCATGCCTGCGGCGCCACCGATGCGCTCACGGTGGGACAGCTCAAGCAGCTGGCGCTGCGCGGCACCGGCGACCGCATCATGACGCTCGGCGAGCTTCTCGAGCGCGTCGCCGGTCGGGTGCCGCTGGTGATCGAGCTCAAGAGCCGCTTCGACGGCAACACCGCGGTCGCCATCCGCGCAGCCGAGATGCTCGCCGGTTATGAGGGGCCGGCGGCGCTGATGTCCTTCGACCCGGACCTCGTCGCCGCGGTGCGCAGCCTCGCGCCCGCGATCCCGCGCGGCATCACCATGGAACGCCGCTATGACGACCCGGAATGGGACGGGCTCGGCGCCGCGACCAAGTTCGCCTATGGCAACCTGATGCATTTCCCGCGCACCCGCCCGGACTTCATCGCCCATTACGTGAAGGACCTGCCCTCGCCGGCGGTCTCCATCGCCCGGCGCGCCACCGGCCTGCCGGTGCTGACCTGGACGGTGCGCACGCCGGAGGATCGGGCGATCGCCGCCCGGCATGCCGACCAGATCATCTTCGAGGGCTTCCTGCCCTGAGCGGGCACGCTCCCGAGATCGCATTGGCGTGAAGGCTCTTCCCGAAGACGGGCAAGGCGCGCAAATTGGGCGCGTCATCCGGCCCGATCCGCCTTATCGCCCGTCGAGGTTCAGCGAGTTTCATGAAATCCGACACCATCCGCCTGCGCGTCGAGAGCGACATCGCCACGCTTCCCGCCGCGCAGTGGAACGCCTGCGCCAATCCGGTCTCCGTTCCTGCTCCCGTGGAATGCACCCAAAACGGCGCCGATCCTAAGATATACGACGAAGAAACGTCATATAACCCTTTCATATCGCATGAATTCCTGTCCTCGCTTGAGGAGTCCGGATCTGCAAGTGCCCGCACCGGCTGGCAGCCGCAGCATCTGGTGCTGGAGGGCCAGGACGGGGCGGTGCTGGCCGTCTGCCCGGCCTATCTGAAGTCGCATTCCCAGGGTGAATATATCTTCGACCACAGCTGGGCGGATGCCTATGAGCGGGCCGGGGGACATTATTACCCGAAGCTCCAGGTCGCGGTGCCGTTCACGCCTGCGACCGGCCGTCGGCTGCTGGTCCGTCCCGGCAAGGGCGCGGCAGCGGCGCGGCGGGCACTGGCGCAGGGACTGACGACGCTGTGCGGCATGCGCGGCGCCTCCTCCGTCCACGCAACCTTCCTCACGGACACGGACGCCGCCGCTTTCGGGGAAGAGGGCTACCTGCCGCGCATCGACCAGCAGTTCCACTGGACGAACCAGGACTACGGCAGCTTCGAGGATTTCCTCGGCTCCCTCGCCTCGCGCAAGCGCAAGGCCATCCGCCGCGAGCGCCGCGACGCGCTCGCCGAGGGCATCGAGATCCGCTGGCTCACCGGCAAGGACATCACCGAGGCGGATTGGGACGCCTTCTTCGCCTTCTACATGGAGACCGGCTCGCGCAAATGGGGCCGGCCCTATCTCAATCGCCGCTTCTACTCGCTGATCGGCGAGCGGATGGCCGACCGGATCCTTCTCGTCATGGCCCGCCGCGCCGGCCGCTGGATTGCCGGGGCGATCAATTTCATCGGCTCCGACACGCTCTATGGCCGGCACTGGGGCTGCATCGAGGACCACCCCTTCCTGCATTTCGAGGTCTGCTACCATCAGGCCATCGACTTCGCCATCACCCGCGGGCTTCGCACCGTCGAGGCCGGCGCGCAGGGCGAGCACAAGCTGGCGCGCGGCTATCTGCCGGTTGCCACCCGCTCGGCGCACTACATCGCCGATCCCGGCTTCCGCGAGGCGGTGGCGGCCTATCTGGAGCGCGAGCGCGCTTATTCCGACGAGGCTCGCGACGAGCTCGCGGCGCACAGCCCGTTCCGCCACATGCAGGACGAGCCTTGACCGCCGCCGCTTGGCTTGTCATCGAAGCGGGGCACAGGGAGAGCGACATGGTCTATGATCCGAACAACATCTTCGCGAAGATCCTGCGCGGCGAACTGCCGGCGCATCGCGTCTATGAGGACGACCGGGCGCTGGTGTTCCTCGACATCATGCCCCGCGCCACCGGGCATGCGCTGATCATCCCCAAGGTGCCCTGCCGTAATCTCCTCGACGTGCCGGCCGACGATCTCGCCTATCTCGCCCAGCTGGCGCAGAAAGTGGCGCGGGCGCAGATGAAGGCGTTCAAGGCCGACGGCATCACCTTCCAGCAGTTCAACGAAACCGCCGGCGGCCAGGTGGTGTTCCACCTGCACCTGCACCTGGTTCCGCGCTTCGAGGGCGTGGCCATGAAGCCGCCGCAGTCGGAAATGGAAAAGCCGGACGTGCTCGCCGCTCACGCCGAGGCGCTGCGCGCCGCCATGGCGACCTGAGAATCAGGCAACGCCCGACCTCAAGCCACTCCCAACCACCAAGCGCCGGCAACCAGCACGGCTTCGGCGATCAGAACGCCGGCAAGCACCGAGCGGCGGATCGACAGGAAGCCGGCGACGCCGGCCGCAACCGCGCCGGCCCGCAAGGCAAGCGGCAGCGCCACCAGTGCCCCGCTCGGCGTGAGCAGCAGCCGCGCGACCACCGCGGCCAGCAGCGCCGTCGCCACCGCGCGCACCCATTGCATCCAGGCGCTGTTCTCGTCGAGGCCGCGCCCCAGCACCACGCCGAGCACGCGCCAGATCTCGTTCGGCAGGAAGCCGACGAGGATCACCACCAGCATCGCCGTTGTCTCGTCGGGAAACAGCATCATGCCCGCCGCGCCTTCCACAGCCGGGCGGCGAGGAAGGCGAGCGTGCCGCCGCCGACGCCGCTCCAGAACAGGTCGAGCCCGCCGGGCGTGCCGACCACCAGCGGCGAGATCGCCGCGCCGAGGCCGATGGCGAGCCAATCGACACCCGCACGGGCATTGCGCACCAGCAGGATGGTGAAGGAAATCGGGGTGAGCAGCAGCAGGGCGACAGCGAGCGGACCGGGCAGCGAGCCCGAGAGATGGAACCCTGCCCAGGTCGTGACGACGTTGCAGGCGGTAAGCCCGCAGCCGAGGCCGATGGCATAGGACGGCCGCCCCCTGACCTCGACATCCGGCAGCAGGCGAAAGGCCTCCACCCACATCGTCACCGCCACGAAATGCGCCGCCAGCAATTCCAGCCACAGGCGCGGACGGCGCCCGCGCATCAGCGGCATCAGTGCCACCACCATCGGCATCAGCCGCACGCCGGAGAGGCACACCGCGACCGCCACCGCCGGCAGGGCCGCACCGGAGGCGATGCCGCCGACCATGATCACCTGAGCCGGCAGCGCCCAGACCAGCAGCGTCGACAGCATGCCGGCGCCGACCGGAAAGCCGACATCGTGCATCAGCCCGCCAAAGCCGAGAAAGGTCGCCATCAGCACGAAGCCGGGCACGGAGAAGGAACCGAGGACGCCGCGCAGGAAGAAGCCCGGATAGAAGGCGCGGTCGGCGGCGGCGGAAGGATCGGATGGATGCATGTGCGCACTCGTGTCCGCCGTAGATCGACCCATGCCTCGCTAGGGTCAAGCTCGACCTTCGGCAGGGTGGCGGCCGGCGGGCGCATAAAGCAAACCCGCCCGCGGGGATACCGCGGGCGGGTTCGGCAGTTGTCATCCTAACGCGCCAGGCTCATGCCTTGACGAGCGGCACCTTCGGCACCCGGGAGCCGGAAACCCGGCCGCGAGTGCCCTCGCCGCCCGCCGGCTTCCTCGCCTTGGCAGCCGGCTTGCGGCGCGGCGCACGCTTGGCCTTCGGCGGCTCGATCTTCTCCGGCTTCGGCGTCACCGGACCTTCGGGGAACTCGAAGCCGAGCGAGGAATCGCCTTCGTTGTCGGTGGTCACCACGACACGGACATGGCCGCCGTTCTTCAGCCGGCCGAACAACACCTCGTCGGCAAGCGCCTTCTTGATGTGCTCCTGGATCACCCGGCCCATCGGGCGGGCGCCCATCTGCTGGTCGTAGCCGCGCTCCACCAGCCAGGCGGTCGCCTCGTCCGACAGCTCGATGGTGACGTTGCGGTCGGCAAGCTGCGCCTCCAGCTGGAGCACGAACTTCTCCACCACCAGACCGATGACCTCGCTGGTGAGGTGGGCGAAGCCGATGATCGCATCGAGGCGGTTGCGGAATTCCGGCGCGAACAGCCGGTTGATCGCCTCGACGTCCTCACCCTCACGCTTGGAGCGCGTGAAGCCAAAGGCCGACTTCGACATGTCGGCGGCGCCCGCATTGGTCGTCATGATCAAGATGACGTTGCGGAAGCTCACCTGCTTGCCGTTATGGTCGGTCAGCTGGCCGTGATCCATGACCTGCAGCAGGATGTTGAACAGGTCGGGATGCGCCTTCTCGATCTCGTCCAGCAGCAGCACGCAATGCGGATGCTGGTCGACGCCATCGGTCAGCAGGCCGCCCTGGTCGAAGCCGACATAGCCGGGAGGCGCGCCGATCAGCCGCGAGACGGTGTGGCGTTCCATATATTCCGACATGTCGAAGCGCAGCAGCTCGACGCCGAGCGACGACGCCAGTTGCTTGGCAACCTCGGTCTTGCCGACGCCGGTCGGACCGGAGAACAGATAGGATCCGATCGGCTTTTCCGGCTCGCGCAGGCCGGCGCGGGCAAGCTTGATGGCGGACGCCAAGGCCTCGATCGCCTTGTCCTGCCCGTAGACGACGCGCTTCAACGTGGTCTCCAGCGCCGCCAGCACCTCGGTATCGTCCTTGGAGACGGTCTTTGGCGGGATGCGGGCGATGGTGGCGACGGTCGCCTCGATCTCCTTCACGCCGATGGTCTTCTTGCGCTTGGCCTCGGGGAGAAGCATCTGCGCCGCGCCGCTCTCGTCGATGATGTCGATCGCCTTGTCCGGCAGCTTGCGGTCATGGATGTAGCGCGCGGAGAGCTCCACCGCCGCCTTGATCGCCTCGTTGGTGTAGCGCAGCCGGTGATAGTCCTCGAAATAGGGCTTGAGGCCCTTGAGGATCTCGATGGCATCGGGAACGGTCGGCTCGGCGACGTCGATCTTCTGGAAGCGACGCACCAGCGCGCGATCCTTCTCGAAGTACTGGCGGTACTCCTTGTAGGTGGTCGAGCCGATGCAGCGCAGCGAGCCGGAGGCAAGCGCCGGCTTGAGCAGGTTGGAGGCATCCATCGCGCCGCCCGACGTGGCTCCCGCACCGATCACGGTGTGGATCTCGTCGATGAACATGATGGCGTTCGGATAAGCCTCGATCTCCTTGACGACCTGCTTGAGGCGCTCCTCGAAGTCGCCGCGATAGCGGGTGCCGGCGAGCAGCGAGCCCATGTCGAGCGAGAAGACGGTGGCGGTGCGCAACACCTCGGGCACCTCGCCGTCGACGATGCGACGGGCCAGCCCCTCGGCGATGGCGGTCTTGCCAACGCCGGGGTCGCCCACGAAAAGCGGATTGTTCTTGGACCGGCGGCAGAGCACCTGGATGGTCCGCTGAATCTCGCTGTCGCGGCCGATCAACGGGTCGATCTTGCCGTCGCGCGCCTTTTTGTTGAGGTTCACGCAATAGGCATCGAGCGCATCGGCCTTCTTCTTGGTCTCGTCCCCGGTCTTCGTCTCGGTCTCCTCTTCGGCACCGCGCACCGGCCGGCTCTCCGACATGCCCGCGCGCTTGGCGATGCCGTGGCTGATGTAGTTCACCGCATCGTAGCGGGTCATGTCCTGCTCTTGCAGGAAATAGGCCGCATGGCTCTCGCGCTCGGCGAAAACCGCGACGAGAACATTGGCGCCGGTCACTTCCTCGCGCCCGGACGACTGGACATGGATGACCGCGCGCTGGATGACGCGCTGGAATCCCGCCGTGGGCTTGGAATCTTCGCCGGCGTCCTGAACCAGGTTGTCCAGCTCGGTGTCGATATATTCGACGAGGTTGCGGCGCAGCTTCTCGATATCGACGTTACAGGCGCGCATCACGGCCGCCGCGTCCTGATCGTCGACCAGGGACAGCAGCAGATGCTCGAGGGTGGCATATTCGTGGTGACGTTCGTTGGCGAGCGCCAGGGCTCGATGAAGCGATTGCTCGAGGCTGCGGGAGAAGGTCGGCATGGGTACCTCTTCGTTTAGCCGCTGCGGAGCGTCACTTCTTCTCCATGACGCACTGCAAAGGATGCTGGTGCTTTCGTGCGAAGTCCATCACCTGCGTGACCTTTGTTTCGGCCACCTCGTAGGTGAAGACGCCGCACTCCCCCACGCCGTGCTGATGCACATGCAGCATGATGTGGGTGGCCTCCTCCCGGTTTTTGTTGAAGAACTGCTCCAGCACATGCACGACGAACTCCATTGGCGTGTAGTCGTCGTTCAGGAGCAATACCCGATACAGGCTCGGCCGCTTCACCTGCGGCTTCGTGCGGGTGATCACCGCCGTCCCGGGCACGCCATCGCCCCGACGGCGACGCTCGTCGTCGGCCATCAGGATATCGGCAATTCGGGAAGGCGTCGTCATTGACATGAAAGGCTCACCTCGCTCGGCTAAGCTGCCGGGCCACCCGTCTATAATAGGTACGGCCGCCCTGCATCGCCAGAGTAGCGAGAGCACGATCCGGTCGCAATCAGGTGACTGCCGGGCGATGTGACGCGGCGCCGTTCGATCTGGAAATCGGGGCGCCAAACGCAAAAGGCCCAGCGTGAGCCGGGCCTTGCGAATATCGGTATTTTTCGGGTCGATCGTCGGCCGGCGCCCATGGCCCCGCCGTAAGCAGGCGGAGCCGATGTGGCCTCGTCGGCCGAACGTCAGATCCCTGTCACTTGCTGAGCGGCAGCTTGCCGAGCATGCCTTCGTACGGCTTGTAGGTTTCCTTGGCGAGATCGGCATAGAGCTCACCGATCTTGGTCGCCTGGGCGACGAAACCCTCATAGGCATTCTTGAAATAATCGGACTGAATCTCGACGGCCTTGTCGAGGGTCTTGGCGCCGAACAGCTTCTCGGCGGCAGCGGTGCTCTCCTCGAAGGACTTCTTCGAATAGTCGGCCACTTCCACGGCGATCGCCTGAACACCCTTCGACACCGTGCCGAAGCTCTTCATGGCCAGATCGAGGTTGTCCTTGCCGAGCTTCTGAATCTCGTCGATGTTCTGCATAATCAAGTCGCTCCTGGTGCTTCCTCACGCGCCTGCGTGGACCGCCCGCGCCGCCGGGATGAACGTCCCTGCAACTAGAGATAATGCACCGCACCATCAGCGTCAAGAATTATTGTGCGACGCAACAAGGAAGCACCCCTTACCCAATTTGGCGCGTATCGGCCCTCGCCTCCTTGACGCCCGAATTTACGAGTTCGTAACCGCACTCTCCTTAACATCCGGATAGTGATCGTCCGGCAACGGTGGGGTTTCGCGCGGATCGCCAGTCGGCCCGCGCGGCATCTCATGCCGGACAATGTGAATGACCGGCGCAGCCGGCAAATGAGTGACGGGACGGGTTCATGCGGGTTCCGGGATTTATGGGTACGCGTCTCCTGCGTGCCGGCGTCGCCCTTCTGGTGCTGTCGATGGCCGGTACCGGCATTGCCGACGCCGCCGCGAAAAAGAAGAAGGTGACCCAGAAGAAGCCGGCGGTCGCCCGCGTGGTCGATACGCGCTGGCAGCGAGGCTATGCCGACATCGTGATCGACGCCAATACCGGGCGCGTCCTTCACGAGGACAATGCCGACGCGTTGCGGCATCCCGCCTCGCTCACCAAGGTCATGACGCTGTACCTGCTGTTCGAGCAGCTCGAGGCCCGGCGGCTGAGACTCGATTCCCGCCTCGACGTCTCCGCTTTCGCCTCGCGCCAGCCTCCCACGAAGCTTGGCCTGAAACCCGGCTCGACCATCTCGGTGGACGATGCCATCCAGGCCCTGATCACCCGCTCCGCCAATGACGTTGCCGTGGCCATCGCCGAGGCGATCGCCGGCGATGCAGACAGCTTTGCCGCGCTGATGACCCGCCGCGCCCACCAGCTCGGTATGTCGCGCACCATTTTCCGCAACCCGAACGGCCTGCCCAACCCGCAGCAGGTCACCACCGCCCGCGACCTCGCCACGCTCGGCCGGGCGATCCAGGAGCGGTTCCCGCGCTATTACGAGTATTTCTCGACCCGCGTCTTCACCTATCAGGGCGTGCCGATCCGCAATCATAACCGGATGCTGGGCCGCATCGAGGGCGTCGACGGCATCAAGACCGGCTATACCAATGCCTCCGGCTTCAACCTGTTGACCAGCGTCAAGCGCGACGGGCGCTACATCATCGCCGTCGTGCTCGGCGGCGCCAGCGGCGCGTCCCGCGACAACCGCATGGCCGCGCTGATCACCAGCAACTATTCGCGCGCCTTCGCCGGCCGCCAGACCGTCGCCCGCATGACCTCGGCGCCGAGCGGCGGGGACGACGCCGCTCCCGTGGCGGTAGCCGCCGCACCCGCCATGGTTCCGGTTCCCGCCGGCAAGCCGCGCCTCACCATGGCCTCGGTGGTGGAAACAGCCGCCACCGACGAGGTCGACGAGGAAGCCGCCGAATCCGCGAGCGATCCCGATCCGGTGACCACCGGCGCCGTCGCCATGCAGAATATTCCGCCGCAGCGCATTGCCATGGTCTCCCCCGTCATGCCGGAGCCGGCCCCCGCCCGCCCGCAGCCGGTGCCCCTGCCCGCTCCGTCCGTCGGCTCGGTCGCTCCGATCGTCCCGACCACCGTGAAGACCGTCGCCGTTGCCAAGCCGGCCGCGCCGACCGCCGGCTTCGCCAACCAGCCAGGCATTCTCGGCACCCTCTCCTTCAGCCCGACCACGCCGAATGGCATGGCCATGCCGCCGATGCAGACGGCCCAGGCCCAGAAGCCGGCCGCCAAGCCGGTGCGGCTCGCCAGCGCCGACCCCACCGATATCCCGCGGCAGGTCGCCGAGACCGCCTCGCGCGCCAGCGTCGCCCCGCGTTCCGGCTGGGCGATCCAGATCGGTGCCTATGGCAGCGAGGCCGATGCCCGCGCCCAGCTTGCCAAGGCGAAGGCCAAGGCCGGCTCCGCCCTCTCCAAGGTCGATCCCTATACCGAGCAGGCGACCAAGGGCTCGACCACCATCGTGCGGGCACGCTTCGCCGGGTTCGACGCCGAATCGGCCGCCCGCAAGGCGTGCCAGGCCCTGAAGCGCAGCAGCGACTTCGGCTGCATGATCTTCCGGAACTGAGGGGGACGTATCAATGGCCGCGGAGCAGGATGTCCTTAGCCTCGTTCACCCGGGCGGCGAGATAGTTCGACCCGCCCTGATCGGGATGGAGTTTCTTCATAAGGGCTCGGTGAGCCTTGCGGATATCGTCCGCCCCCGCCCCCGGCTGAAGCCCCAGCACTTCGTAGGCCTGCTGTTCCGTCATCGCTCCCTGCTGCGGCGGCGCAGCGCGCCCCCGGCCCGCTTCGCCCTCAGCGTGTTCACGCCAGCCGGGCGACCGGCGGTCCAGATAAGCTTCGAGTAGCTGCTGGCTCTCGGGATCGAGAGCCAGGGCAAGCCGCGCCACATCCGCCACGGCAAGCCCGTCGAGATCGCTCCCCGCGAGCGCGCCGGTGAGTACGCGGCCGGTCAGGCGCCCGCTATCGTGGTCCAGCACCATCTCCAGGTTCGGCGTCTTCACCGTCGAGGAGCGGCCGGACGTGCGGCGCAGGCGTTGCCAGGGAGCCCCGCCGGTGCCGATATTCCAGCCCAGCAGCGACAATCCGAAAATGCCGAGCGGCAGGGCGGTGGCGATCTGGCCGCGTGCCCCGAGGAAACCGGCGAGGAGCACCGCCGCCCAGCCGCCGACGCTGCGCGCGAGACGGGCGAGGCGCTTGGGGTCGATGGCTGCGAAGAATTTCAGTCCGTAATAGAGCAGGGCGACGATGGCGGCGCCGGCGAGAAGGTTGATCATCGTTCCCTCGGGCCCGCGCCGGACATGGCGGCAAGCAGCTGGCGGGCGCCGGCCGATGCGCCCGCCAGCTGCTTGAGCGCCTGCGGTCCGCCGGCCGCGTAGCGCGCCGCCGCGCGCAGCAGGGCCGCCAGCTCGGCGGCCGCCCCGGCGTCGAAGCGGCACCAGGCGCCGCCGGTAAGCCGGGCTATCTCACGGAACCCGCGCTCGGCGATCGGATCGCGCCCCTCCTGGAACAGGAAGACCGGCACGCCCCGCATCGCCAGCGGCCCGGCCTTGGCGCACAGATCGTCGAGTGGTTCCTCCATCGCGTCGCCGACGAACACCACGGCGCCGATGCGCGTCCTCGCAGCCTCCTTGCCGGCATGGACGAGGATGCGACCGATCTGCGTCTGGCCGCCGCGGCAATCGATGCGCGCCATCAGCTCGCCGAGCTTCCGGCCGTCGCCCACCCAGCCGGAGGCCCGGCATTCGCCGAACCCGCGGTAGTAGACCAGCTGCATGTCGAGCCCGCCGATGGCGGCGGCTTCCTCGAACATGCCGGCCTGCAAGGTGCAGGCGAGATCCCAGGTCGGCTGGCGGCTCATGGTGGCGTCGAGCGCGAAGACCAGGCGCCCGCGCCCCTCGCCCGCCACCGGCGCCCGACTGCGAATCTCGGCGAGGAAGGCGGCGACCTTGGGATCGATCGGCCCCGTCGACACGTTCGTCGCCGGCCGCACGGGTGGGGATGTCGGCGGGACGGATTTCGGCGGAACGTCTCGGTCGGCGGCCATGGCGCTTTCATCACGATTCGGCGCCGATACTAGACCGGCACATGCGTTAAGTGGGAGAGCGCACCCCGGCGGGCAAGGCGGGCATGACGGCCTGTTGACCGGCCCGGCGCCGCTGCTAGTTTCGCCGCCCGCGCTTCTACGCCTTGCAGGAACGAGTTCCGCCGTGGCCACCATCGAAACCATCCACACCGTCGCCGACCTCCGGGCTCGCATACGTGCCTGGCGCGCCGCCGGCGAGCGTGTGGCGCTCGTCCCCACCATGGGCGCTCTCCACGCCGGGCATGTCGCGCTCATGGAGGCCGCGCATCGGCAGGCGCAACGCATCGTGGTCTCGATCTTCGTCAATCCGACCCAGTTCGCACCGACCGAGGATCTCTCCCGCTATCCACGCACCCTCGATGCCGATCGCGAGAAGGCCGCCGCCGCCGGGGTCGACGTCGCCTTCGTGCCAGATGTCGCGGAAATGTATCCGACCGGCTTCTCGACCACGGTATCGCTGACCGGCCCGGCGCTCGGCCTTGAAACGGATTTCCGCCCGACCCATTTCGCCGGCGTGGCGACGGTGGTCGCCAAGCTGTTCGCGCAGGCGGCGCCGGATGTCGCGATGTTCGGCGAGAAGGACTACCAGCAACTCATGGTGGTGACCCGCATGGCGCGCGATCTCGACCTGCCGGTCGAGGTGATCGGCGTACCGACGGTGCGGGAGGCGGATGGCCTCGCCCTCTCCTCCCGCAACGTCTATCTGGGCCAGGAGGAGCGCCGTGCCGCGCCGGTCCTGTTCCGCGCGCTGAACGCGGCGGCCGGGGCCATCCGCTCCGACATGCCGATCGCCGAGGCGGTCGAGGCCGCGCGGAATACGGTGCGCGAGGCCGGGTTCGTGCTCGATTATCTCGACGCCCGTCACGCCGCGACGCTGGCGCCGGTCTCCACCCGGCAGGAAGGGCCGATCCGGCTTCTGGTGGCGGCACGGATCGGCAAGACACGCCTGATCGACAATATTGCAGTGGGTAGCTAGAAGCTCACATAGGTCAGCGTCATGCCGACAATGACCAACATAAGTCCAATACCGAGCACATAGCGCATGGCGCGGATTTCCGTCGCCTGCCTTTCCTTCGGCTTTGCCTTCACGACGACATGGCCGCTTTCCATCACCTGACGCTCGTCCGTGTCCTGGGCCATTTGTGCCTCCTGCGGCTGATTTTCCGCTGGGACAACGTTCGGGACGACCGTTTCGGTTCCATCGAAGGCTACATCAAGCCGAGCGACCTCAGCTCGCGCCGCAGTTCATCCGGCAGGGCCGCGGCCTGTTCGCCGGCCTGGTCGGGGGGAGCATCCTTGGCGGCGAGATAGCGCCAGCCCTGGAACGGCCGGTTGGGGCGCGGCTCCACCCGATGCACCAACGGCTCCAGCACCAGATGGCAGCGGCGAATGCCATCGCCGTCGACGAAGGGCCGGATCGCGGTGAGCCGCTGGCGGCAGGCCACCTCGCCCTTGATCACCCAATAGAGCGATCCTCCGTCGAGCAGTTCCCCGATCCGCGTCGGCACCATGCGGGTGGTGTGGGTCTGCTCGACGGCAAGGCCGCGTTCGTCGCGCGCCGCCATGGTCTCACCGATCCAGTCCTCGAGATCCTTGATCGATTCGGCCCCGACGCAGAGCTTCAGCAGGTGCAGCGGCATGGATGTAAGGCCCGTGGCGCGGCCGTGACCGCCGGATGCGCCTTCCTATACGCGCTTCACCACCGGCCAGTCGACCTCATCTTCCGGCAGAACCTGCGCTTCCTGCAGCGCCGCCGCCTTCCACGCGGCGAAAGCGGGATGCGCGTGGATAGCCTCGACATAGGCAGCGGCCACGTCGTCGACCGGAAGGTCATAGGTGCGGATGCGGGTCGCGACCGGAGCATACATCGCGTCGGCCGCGCTGAAGGCGCCGAACAGATAGTCTCCGCCGGCGCCGAACCGTTCCCGCGCCGTGCGCCAGCGGCGCGTCACGCCGGCGAGATCGGCTGCCGCCGCCTCGGAAAGCGGCCGTGCTTCCACCGGCCGCCACAGATTCATCGGCACCTCCGAGCGCAGCGCACCATAGCCGCCATGCATCTCGGTCGCGATGGAGCGCGCAAAGCCACGCGCCGCCGGATCGGTCGGCCAGATCGGCTTCTCGGGGAAACGTTCGGCGACGTGCTCGATGATCGCCATCGACTCCCAGATCACCGCCTCGCCGTCGATCAGCACAGGTACGCGCTGGGCCAGCGAATGCACGCCGATCCGCGCCCTGAAATCCGGGTCGCCGAGAAGAACCGTCTCCTCGTCGAACGCGATGCCGGCCGCCTTCAGCAGCAGCCAGGGCCGCAGCGACCAAGACGAATAATTCTTGTTGCCGATCAATAGCTTCAGCATCGGGGACATCCTCTCACGCGGTCGACGCCACAATGAAGGGGCGCGGCGCGACCGACAAGCAAAGAGGATTCATGACGCTCATCACCTATGGTGATGCATCGCGATGCCAGACGGCGAGAAGTCTTTGATAGACAGCGGACGCCAGCGCGCCGCCGCCCCCGATGACCCCGTTCAGCCGACGACCGAAGTCCCGGCTTCGAAACCGCCGAACAAATAGACAAGTGCCACGCCCGCCAGAAAGGCGACGACAGCCCAGCGTGCAACTCCCCAACAGGAGCGCTCGGTAAGGGAATTCATTCTGAACTCCGGATATCTTGCGACGCCGCCTTGCGACCGGAAACCACATCGGTCGTATGCGGATTGTCACAATATTTAATGAAACGTTACCGTTTTCGCAATCGCGTAACGTAAGCGCTGCACTGCATTATCCACAGACCAGCCAAGCAACGGGCGCATAACTGCTTTTCCCCGACGCTTGCCGCCCGGGTGCGCTTGAAAGCCCACGTGGCGACGCTCACCATGGCGTCCGGCCGCGATGCGACCGGCGAATCGGTCGAGCGGAGGGGGCCAAGCCCATGACCGGCTTTTCTTATCTCGACTATGCCGCGCTCGCGGTCTTCGCCTCGGCCTGGGCGGCCTATCATCAGCTGATGGAAGGTTCATGGTCGGCAGGACGCACGCTCAACCGGCGCATGGACGCGTTCCGCCAGCAATGGATGCAGCGCATGCTGGCGCGCGAGAACCGCATCGTCGACGCGCAGATCGTCGCTGCCCTGCAGAACGGCACCGCCTTTTTCGCCTCGACCTCGCTGCTGGCCATCGGCGCCTCGCTGGCGATCCTGCGCTCGACGGAGGAGGTGCTGGCGATCTTCACCCACCTGCCCTATGTGCAGATCGACCGGGCCAGCTGGGAGATCAAGACGCTGGGCATCACCCTCATCTTCGCCCATGTCTTCTTCAAGTTCGCCTGGGCCTACCGGCTGTTCAACTACACGACCATCCTGCTCGGCTCGACGCCGCCGCCGTCCGAAGCCGCCACGCCGGCGGCGCAGGCCCATGTAGCCAAGGTGGCGCGCATGGTGACGCTGGCCGGTCGTCATTTCAATCGAGGCCAGCGCTCATTCTTCTTCGCCATCAGCTATCTCGGCTGGTACATAAACGGCTGGGTACTCATCCTCGGCACGGCCGCGATCTTCGTGGTGATGGTCAACCGGCAATTCGGCAGGGACTCGCATTGGGTGCTCGACGAGACTTCATATCCGAGGACCTCATGAACGACGCCGTCGAACGCCCGCCCCTGCCCTCCGAAAGCGATGTCGAGGCGGCGATCCGCAACGCGCTCGCCGGCGCCGTGCGCACCGTCGCACCGGCCGAGCCCGCCCGTGCCCTGATTCCCCAAGGCGAATGGCAGGCGGTGCTGCCGCTGGTGCGACGGGTAGCCGTCCGCCTCGCCCGCGAAGGAACGCTCGGCATCTATCGCAAGGGCAAGCCGGTCGATCCGTCCGACTTTCGCGGCGTCTATCGTCTCGGCCCGCCGCCCGCAGCGGACTGACCGCTACGAGACGGGAGCGGGAAACAGCGCGCGGCTCCGTCCGGTCAGGCGGTAGGCGATGAGGCCGATCCACTCCCGCAGCGCGGCATCCATCATCTCCAGCCCCTCGCTTACCCGCGCGAAGGGCACCGTCCATTGCGGCGAGCCGCCGGTGCGGTAATCGACGGGATAGGCGGTCACCGCGAAGCCGGCCGCCCGGAAGCAGCCCATCGCGCGCGGCATGTGCAACGCCGAGGTGACGAGCAGCCAGCGCTCGCCTGGTGCCGGCCGCGCCAGCTCGCGCGATAGCATCGCGTTCTCCGCGGTGTTGCGCGAGGCGGTCTCGAACTCGACATGGCCGGGATCGACGCCGAGCTGAGGCAGCAGCATGCGCACGACATCGGCTTCCGACAGCGCTGGGCGATCGAAATCGCCGCTGCCGCCGGAAAAGATGATGCGGGCCTGCGGATAGCGCCGGGACAGGTCGGCGAGCGCGATCAGCCGTTCCGCCGCCTGCGTGAGAGCGGGCTGCCCGCGCGCCGCAGTGACGTCGGGCCGCTGGCTGCCGCCCAGCACGACAATGCCGGCAATCGGCGATCCGTCGTCGACAAAGACCGGGAAACGGTTTTCCAGCGGCACCGCCAATGCCCGTCCGATCGGAGACAGGCCGCAAATCAGCAGGCCTAGCACCCCCACCGCCGTCATCCAGGCGCCGGCACGGCAATGGCGCAGCCCGACGAGCAGCCCCAGGCCGGCGAGAAGCGCCAATGCGCTGGACGGCACCGCGACCATCCACATGACCTTCGCGGTATAGAAGAAAACCGACGTCGAGACGCCGTCCATCAGACGCCTGCATGACGGCTGGCTGTGCGGTCCTGCGAGTGTCGGGCCAGATCTATATAGCGCTCGAGGCTTATCACCGGCACCGGGCTGGCCAGCAGATAGCCCTGCACATGGTGGCAACCGACCGACTGAAGGTAGCGCAGTTGCTCGCGCGTCTCCACGCCCTCGGCCGTCACGGTGATGGCCAGCGCACGCGCCAGCCGCACGACGCAATCGATGATCGCGGCGGCGTCGTCGGTCTGGCCGATATTCTGGATGAAGCTGCGGTCGATCTTGATCGTGTCGACGCGGAAGCGCCTTATATAGCCGAGCGAGGAATAGCCGGAGCCGAAATCGTCGAGGGCGATGCGCACGCCCATGTTGCGAAGGGCGGCGAGCGCGGTGAACGCTTCGGGCTGGTTGCCGAGGAGCAGGTTCTCGGTGATCTCGATCTCCAGCCTTTCGGCGGGAAAGTCGGTCTCCTTGAGGATCCGCGCGATGGATCCGGCAAGATCGCGCATGCGGAAATCCACCGGCGACAGATTGACCGCGACCCGCGCGCTTCCCCAGCCCCTCCCCTGTTCGCAGGCGCGGCGCACCGCCCACATGTCGAGCTTGCTGATCAGATCGGACTGTTCGGCGATCGGCACGAATTCGGACGGAGGAATGACCCCGCGCGTCGGGTGGATCCAGCGGACCAGCGCCTCGAAGCCGACGACGGTGCGGCCGTCCACGGCGAATTGCGGTTGGTAGAACAGCGTCATCTCGTTCTCGTTGAGCGCTCGCTGCAGGTCGGTCTCGATGTCCCGCCGCTGGCGGACCTCGCGCTCCATGCGCGGCTCGAAGAGACGTACCACGCCGCGCCCGTCCGCCTTGGCGCGGTAGACCGCGATGTCGGCGAGCCGGATCAGTTCGCTCGCTTCCATGCTGTCGGTCGGGGCCACCGTCGCGCCGATCGAACCGTTGACGAGCAGTGTCTGGCCGCCGATCGAGGCGGGTCGACGCACCGTCGCAAGGATCATGTTGCCGATCGCCTCGATCTGTTCGGTTCCGCCATCGATCGGGGCCAGGATGACGAATTCGTCGCCGCCGAACCGGGACGCCAGCAGCCCTGGTGTCGGCAGCACCTTCAGCCGTGCGCCGATTTCAGCCAGCACGACGTCGCCGACATGGTGACCGAGCGTGTCGTTGATGTCCTTGAACCCGTCGAGATCGAGGAAATATACCGCCAGCTTGGTCTCGCCGTTCATCCGGCTGAGGCGGTCGCCGAGCACCCGCATCAGCATGGCGCGGTTTGCGAGGCCGCAGAGCGGATCGACATAGGCGAGCCGCGAGGCATAGGCCTCGCTCTCGGCGAGATTCTGGGTCGCCCGGCGCGCATACCACAGCACGATGGCGGCGGCGGCCAGCAGCAGGATCGTCGTTGCCACCAGCGCCGGCAGCAGGGCATGCAGCAGTGCCGTGCCGGGATTGTCGGGCTTCCACACCAGCCAGGCCGGCGCCGTCTCGCCTTCGCCGAAGGGGATCGCCACGCCATGGCGGTCGGCGCCGGGCGGATCGAAGCTGACGGCGGGCTCGGCGATCCGCGTCTCGTGCGCCAGATCGTTCAGGAAATGATCGTCGATGAACAGCACCGTCACCGCCACGGGCGGTGCTTTCTCGGGTGTGATCACCCGGCCGTAGTCGGGGGTGATGCTGATGGCGCCGACCAGCGCCGGCCGCCCTTCGACGCGCACATAGCCGGCACGGAACGCCGGCGGGACATCCGTCGCCTTGTCGGGAACGGCGGAATCCTGCTTCCGGCCGACCTGCTCGGCGAACATCTTCTGGACGCCGAGGACGAAGGGGAGGATCGCGCTGTCGTCGAAGACGGCGCGTTCGCCGGGCACCTGCTCTCCGTCGATCGAGGCATAGGCGACCACCGTGTCCAGCACGATATACGAGCGATCATGGTGCTCGGTGTCGCGCAGCCAGCGGCCGAAATTACGGTGGACCCAGTCGACGTCGAGGAAATAGGCGGTGCGCAGGACGGATTCGTCCCAATGGGCGAAGGCGGCGAGATCGCGTTGCAGCAGGCCGACCTTGCTTTCCAGTGCGTGGCCGACAAGTTCGCCCCAGCGTTGGCGCGACGCCGAATCCACCCTCTCCGCTGCGAGGAGCGCGAAGGCGCCCATGGCGACGATGGCCGCGCAGACCACGAGAGCGACCGCGAGGATGGTGCGGTCGCTCGCCTTCGCCGATACCACCCTTGCCCCGCTATCGATCGGAATGCGCATTCCCGTTTCGTCCGCTGCAATGTCCGATCGGAGGGCACGACCGCCCGCATTGGGCGCCCTCATGACGTCGACCTCTCGGGTTTCCGCGAACGTAGCGGCTGAAACTTAATGCGGCTTGAAGGGAGGTAAGATGGCAGGTAACCCGAAGCTCTCCCGCCTATGTGACATCACCGCCGCGCTTCGCGCAAATACGTTCAGAACCAAAGCGAGGCGATGCCGAGAAAGGCGAAGAAGCCGACCACGTCGGTGACGGTGGTCACGAAAGGCCCTGATGAGACCGCCGGATCGACCCCGGCGCGATTGAGCGCCAATGGAATCAGGATGCCCCCGAGTGCGGCGGCGACCAGATTGATGATCATCGCCAACGCGATGACGATGCCGAGATCGGCTATGCCGAAGCGGGCGAACACCACCACCGCCATGATCACCGCGAAGACGATGCCGTTGAACAGCCCGACGAGGAGTTCGCGGGCGATGACCCGGCGAGCGTTGCTGGCGCGGAGCTCACGGGTGGCGATGGCGCGCACGGCCACCGTCATGGTCTGCGTCGCGGCGTTGCCGCCCTGGCTGGCGACGATCGGCATGAGGACGGCCAGCGCGACGAGGCGCTGCAACTCGTCCTCGAACAGCGAGATCACCGCCGAAGCGAGGTTGGCGGCGATCAGGTTGACCAGCAGCCAGGAAAAGCGGCTGCGGGCGATGTACCAGAAACTGTCAGAGAGCTCTTCGTCGCCGGCGACGCCGCCCAGCGCCTTGAGGTCCTCGTCGGCCTCCTCCTGGATGACGTCGACAATGTCGTCGATGGTCAGCACGCCGACCAGCCGGCCGGCGCCGTCGACCACCGGCGCCGAGATCAGGTTATAGCGCTCGAAGACGCGCGCCACGTCCTCCTGGTCGTCGATGGCCTGCACGACATGACGGTCCGGCGTCACCACGTCGCCGAGCTTCATGCCGCGCTTGGTGCGCAGCAGCCGGTCGAGCGGCACCGATCCGGTGAGCCGATAGCCGGGATCGACGACGAAGACCTCGAAGAAGGTCTCCGGCAGGCCTTCGGTTTCGCCGATATAGTCGAGCGTCTGCCCGACCGTCCAGAACGGCGGCAGGGCGATGAACTCGGTCTGCATGCGCCGGCCGGCGCTCTCCTCGGGATAGTCGAGGCTGCGCTGCAGCGCCGCGCGCTCCGTCAGCGGCAGGTGACCGAGGATCTCCTGCTTGTCGGCATCGTCGAGATCTTCGAGAATATAGACGGCGTCGTCGGAATCGAGGTCGCGCACGCCCTCGACGACGGTCTTGGTCTCCAGCGCCTCGAGGATCTGGACGCGGACGGTCTCGTCGAGTTCGGTCAGCGCGGTGAAGTCGAAATCGGCGCCGAGCAGTTCGATCAGCTTGGGGCGCGCCGGCGCCGGCAGCGCTTCGAGCAAGCGAGCGAGGTCGGTCTCGTGGAAATCGGCGATCAGTTCACGCAGCGCGTCGCCGTGGCCGGCCTCGATGGCGGCCGCGACCTGCTCGATGAAGGCAGGGTCGTCGATCAGCGCCAGTTCGTCCTCGGGTTCGCGCTCGTTGGGGGCAAGGACAAGGTCGGTGTCTTCGCGCATGCCGACCTCCCAGGGTCACGGATTCGAGGAATGGAGCTGTTCTTATGAAGCATCGTCGCCGAAGGCAAATAGAGAGCCGGGCGAGCGTCGCCACCCCGACAGGCGCTTTGTCGCAAGCGCCTGTCGGGTCCCTGGCACCTTATAGGAGAGCCGCATCATGACCGCAGCAAGCAGCTTGCGCCTCGTCGTGCACGGCCGCGTCCAGGGCGTCGGCTACCGGGCATGGCTGGCGGGCGAGGCACGCCGCCTCGGCGCGCACGGCTGGATCCGCAACCGCGACGACGGCTCCGTGGAAGCGCTGATCCATGCCGACGAAGCCACGCAGGAGGCGCTGATCGCTGCCTGCCGGCGCGGGCCGCCCGCCGCGATCGTGCGCGAGATCGAGATATTCGAGGAAGCCGGCACCCCGCTGGAGGGCTTCCAGGTTCGGCCGACGCGCTAGGCGCCCCGCCTGCCAACGATGGACACGGGTCACACCGGTTCCGTGCCTGCCTCGCCCTGTGTCGGCCCGAACAGCTGCTCGAACTCGCTCCGCAGGGCGAGATCGACATCCTCCATCGATACCGGCAGCCCGAGATCGACGAGGCTGGTCACCCCGTGCTCGCGCACGCCGCAGGGCACGATGCCGCCGAAATGCGACAGGTCCGGCTCGACGTTCAGCGCCACGCCGTGCATCGTCACCCAGCGCCGCACGCGGATGCCGAGCGCGGCGATCTTGTCCTCGCCCGAGCCGGCGCGGTTTGGCCGGCGTACCCAGACACCGACCCGGTCCTCGCGGCGTTCGCCGCGGACATGGAAGGTCCACAGCGTGCGGATCAGCCACTCCTCGAGCGTCGCCACATAGCGCCGCACGTCGGGCGTGCGCCGCTTCAGGTCGAGCATGACATACGCCACGCGCTGCCCCGGCCCGTGATAGGTGAACTGCCCGCCGCGCCCGGTCTGGAAGATCGGGAATCGATCCGGCTCGACCAGGTCGTCCGGCCGGGCGCTGGTGCCGGCGGTGTAGAGCGGGGGATGCTCCAGCAGCCATACCGTCTCGGGGGCGGTGCCGGCGGCAATCCCCGCGGCGAGGGCATCCATCTCGGCGAGCGCATCGGGATAGGCGACAGGCGCCGGGGCGACGCGCCAGCGTACCGGCGGTGTCCCGGACTGGGGAAGCATGCCGGCGGCAAGGTCGTCGCGGGCGAGCGGAGCGGTGTGTTCCATGGCTCACAGATAGTGATGGCATCGACGTCTGTCTGCATGGACGGCCCGCCAATCGAACGGAGCTGTCCATAAGCGTGCGCGGCCCTTGTGGAGCCGAAGTCGATCTGTTAGACGATGCCGCGCTGCGGGGCCAGCCGACATGTTCGGCTCCCTTCGGTGCATGTGGTTGCGGTCGTGGCGGAATTGGTAGACGCGCTGCCTTGAGGTGGCAGTGGGTAACACCGTGGAGGTTCGAGTCCTCTCGACCGCACCATTCTTTCTTGAAAATCCTCTCCCGCCGAGTGCCGGCACATTGCCGGCCGGCGCCCAGGGATCGAGGCTCGGCCTCTCCCCTCCTGCCTGAAGAACATTGCAGCAGCGCTTGCCGACCCGCGAGCCCCCCGGCGGCGCTACGTATAATTGCGATCGCCCTCCGGCGCCTTTAGGTTGCCCCGCAACGGTCGACGGCAGGACGCTGGCGACGTGCGAAAGGGACGACTTGATGGCCGCCGAAGCTGCTTCCGACGCCGCCGCCCATGGCTTCCAGCTCATCCCCGTCGTGGTGCTGCTCGGCGCGGCGGTGATAGCGGTGCCCCTGTTCAAGCGGCTCGGGCTCGGGTCGGTGCTCGGTTATCTCGCCGCGGGCCTCGCCATCGGCCCGTTCGGTCTTGGCCTGTTCAGCGATCCGCAGTCGATTCTCCACGTCGCCGAGCTCGGCGTGGTGATGTTCCTGTTCATCATCGGGCTGGAGATGCAGCCCTCGCGGCTCTGGGCGATGCGCGGGGAAATCTTCGGGCTCGGCCTCGCCCAGGTCGGCGCCTGCGCCGCGCTGCTCACCTGCGTCGGCCTGGCGCTCGGCTATCCCGCGGCGTCGAGCTTCGTTGCCGGCGCCGGCTTCGTACTCACCTCCACCGCTATCGTCATGCAGGTACTGGAGGAGCGCCGCGCCTTCGGCCTGCCCAAGGGACGGCGGATCGTCGCCATCCTGCTGCTCGAGGACCTCGCCATCGTGCCGCTGCTGGCACTGGTCGCCTTTCTCGCCCCCGGCGGCGAAGACACCACCCTTGGCGACCGGCTGACCGGCATCGTCATCGGCCTCGCCTCGATCGCCGGGCTCGTCCTCGCCGGGCGCTATCTGCTCGATCCGCTGTTCCGCGTGCTTGGCAAGGCCAAGGCGCGCGAGGTGATGACGGCGGCGGCACTGCTGGTGGTGCTCGGCGCGGCGCTCGCCATGCAACTCGGCGGCCTGTCCATGGCGATGGGCGCCTTCCTCGCCGGCGTGCTGCTGTCGGAATCCACCTTCCGCCACCAGCTCGAGGCCGATGTCGAACCGTTCCGCGGCATCCTGCTCGGCCTGTTCTTCCTCGGCGTCGGCATGGCGCTCGACCTGTCGGTGATCGTCGCCAACTGGCGCCTGATCGTCGTCTCCGTCGTCTCCTACATGCTCCTGAAAATGCTCGGCATCTATGCGGTGGCACGGCTGTTCCGCGCCGGCCATCGCGAGGCGGTCGAGCGCTCCGTGCTGATGGCCCAGGGAGGCGAATTCGCCTTCGTCCTCTATGCGGCAGCGACCTCGGTGGGGCTGATCAGTGGCGAGGACAACGCCATCCTCACCGCCATCATCATCGTCTCCATGGCGCTCACCCCGCTCGGCATGATGCTGCATGACCGGCTGATGCCGAAGCCCGCGCCGTCGATGGAGGGGGTGGAACTCGTGGACAGCCTGTCGGCGAGCGTGCTGCTCATCGGCTTCGGCCGCTTCGGGCAGATCGTCAGCCAGCCGCTGCTCGGCCACAACTGCTCGATCTCCATCATCGATACCGATACCGACGCCATCCGCAATGCCCGCGATTTCGGCTTCAAGGTGCATTATGGCGACGGCCTGCGGCTCGACATCCTGCACGCCGCCGGTGCCCACGATGCGCGGGCGATCGTTATCGCGGTCAACGACCGCGAGGCCAGCCTGAAGATCACCGAACTGGTCAAGTCGGAATTTCCGCTGGTGCCGGTGCTGGCCCGCGCCTTCGACCGCGAGCACGCCATCGAGCTGATCCAGGCCGGGGTCGATTTCCAGATCCGCGAAACCTTCGAATCGGCGCTGGCGCTGGGCGAGAAGACGCTGGCGCTGATGGAGGTCGACGAGGAGGAGCGCGCCCGGGTGATGGCCGAGACCCGCCGCCGCGATGCCGACCGGCTCGCCATCGAGATTACCGGCGGCATCTATGCCGGGCGTGACCTGATCCACGGCAATACGCCGGCGGCACAACCGAAGGCATCGTCCTGACCGTGGTATCAGCCGACGCGCAGAGGGCGATCGCCGCGGTGGTCGGCTTCTGGCGGGAGGCTGGCGAGGAGCGGCGGTGCGCCATCGAGACGTCATCCGCCGCTTCGGACGATTTCCGCACCGCAAGCGCCTTCTCGGCCGCGAGACGATACCCGAGGCGGCGGCGTTCCTGGCAGATGGCGGCTTCGCCGGCTGAGCCGCGCAAACGTCGCGGCTATCCCGCCGTCACTGCATCGCGGCCTGCGGCGCCTCCGTTGCAGGCGGAGAGCTGGCGGGCGGCGAGCTGGCAGCCGCCGGCTCCCGGCGCGGGTCACCGATCCGCCAGAACGGCCGCTGGATCTCGACCAGCATGCGGCCGGGCTCGCCGGGCCTCTTGCTATCGCGGATGAGGGCCGCGAGGTCGGCCCGCACCAGCGGATCGGAGATGAAATAGCTGTGGCCGATGAACCCGGCCCGGCCGTCGAACACGATGAAATCGGCGAAGCCCTCGGTCTGCGCACCGCTCCAGGCGACGCTCGACATCTTGCCGTCGGCCAGCTTCTTGAGCGCCATCTGCCCGAGGCGTTCCTTGCTGCCGAACAGCAGCGCCGATATGTCGAGCGCCTTGTCGTTGGGCGAGGAATAGATCGTCAGATGCACCGGGCCCTGCGACGGGAACGTCCCGTCCGGGCTCGGCTTCGAGCCGAAGGGAAGGTCGGGATCGGAGATCACTCCGAACATCTTGGTGGTCGCCACGTCGAGGTCGATATCCGGGGCGAACAGCACCAGATTGGCGATCTTGTAGCGCTGCCAGAGCGAGGACTTGCTCACATAGGTCTCGATGCCCAGCTGCTGGACGGCATTGGCCAGCACATCGGTGCCGCGGCTATGGGCGATGATGTTCACCCGCTCGACGCCCTTGGTATCGGCGAGGATACGGATCGCCTTCTTCATGTCCGGCACGGAGAATTCGCCGGATTCCCGGTCCATGTTGTAGCCCATGAAGGCGCCGCCGGTGCCGCCGGCCGGCCAGGTCAGCGCGACGCAGACGAACTCGTGGCTCAGCGTGCGGCAGATGTCGCCGGTGGAGGTCACCGCGTCGTCGAAGCTGTTGTGGTAACCGTGGATGAAGATCACCAATTCCTTGCGCCGTACGGTGGCAAGCCGGCGCGTCACCTCTGCCTGCAGGGCGGCCGCCGCCTGCTCATGCGCGCTCACCGCGCCGGGCGCACGCCGTGGCCCCTTGGGGGTCGGCTCGGCGGTATAGGGTGTCGGCGGGAACTGACCGATCTCGTTCACCGCCTCGACCTTGAGGTCGCCTGCGGAGGACCCTGCCGAGGTGGCGGGCTCCAGCTCGGCCGACCCGAAGCTGATGAAGCGCGCGCGGCCTGAGCTGTAGCTGAGACCGCCATTCGGGGCGATCGACGGTGTGCGGTCGGTGACGTAGAGCACATCGAAACCCTGCGCCGGCTTCTTCGCACCGAGCATGTCGGCCTGCGTCAACTCGGGCGACAGGGTGCCCGGCAGCTCGCCGGAAGCGCAGGCACTGAGCATCAGCGCGCAGGCGAGGCCGATCAGGCCCCGTACCCAGGCGCCCGGCCGGGTCGCAGCTGGGCTGGGTACACTGCGGCACGCGGGGGACGTTGCCGTTTCACGCATGTACCAGCACCTGTCTCTTCCGCATCCGTGCCGGCGTCATGTTCTTGGAGACATGTCCCAGGCGCCATGTATTTGTTTTATAACGCTTCCGATTATCATCGATTTTCGTACTGAGCATCCTCTTTCCTCATGCAGGCGACGTGACACGCCCAGCCGACGCACGGCGTCGGTGCAGCCCGCTCTTGACTCCGGGAGCGGAACGAGTCGCTTATAAGGAACAAAAGAGGAACAAAAATGCGTGCGACACCGAGTGTTTCCGCGCTGCGGGGGATGCTTGCCGGCCTTGAGGCGGAGCATCTGCCTGCCAGCGCCAGTTTCTTCGATCTCGGCGCGCCCGGCGCGGATGGCGCGCTCGGCGGTCCGCTCGCCTGCGGCGCGCTGCACGAGGTGTTCGCGGCCGAGAGCGGCGACATGGCGGCGGCCGCCGGCTTCGCGCTGGCGCTGGCGATGCGGGCCGCCGCCGCCCGCCCGGCGGGAGCCATGCGTCCGCTGCTGTGGATCCGGCAGGACATGGTCGACGACGAAGCCGGCCATCTCGCCGCTGAAGGCCTGCGCGCACTGGGGCTCGATCCGGCACGGCTGCTGCTGGTGCGCGCCCACGGAGGCGAAGCGGCGCTGCGGGTGGCGGACGATGCCGCGCGCTGCGCCGCGCTCGGAGCGGTGCTGGTGGAGCCCTGGGGAGAGCCGAAGGCGCTCGATCTCACCGCGACGCGCCGGCTGTCGCTGCGCGCCGGCGGCTCCGGCCTCGCCGTACTGCTGCTGCGTCCGGGCGGCTATCCCGCTCCCAGCGCGGCGGCGACCCGCTGGCAGGTGCGGGCGGCACCGTCCCGTCCACTGGCGGGCGAAGCGCCGGGCGCTCCGAGCTTCCTCGTCTCGCTGCTGCGTCATCGTGCCGGCCATGCCGGCGGTTCCTGGCAATTGGAGTGGGACCGTGAGACCTGTTCCTTCCACGACATCTTCCCGCTACCTCGCGCTGTGGTTTCCGTTCCTGCCGGCCGAGCGGCTGGCGAGGCTGCGGCGCCGACCCCCTTCCGCCGCGCCGGCTGAGGCGGGGCCGCGACCGGGCCCCGCGGGTCCCCTTGTTTTCGTCGAGCGGACGACGGGCGGGCTGCGGCTCGCCGCGCTGTCGCGGGCGGCGCGGGCGCAGGGGTTGGAGCCCGGCCTGACGCTTGCCGATGCGCGGGCTCGCCTTCCCGACCTTGACGTCGTCGAGCACGACCCCGTCGCCGACGCCGGCTTCCTGGAGCAGGTGGCGGATGATTGCGACCGCTGGACCCCGCTGGTGGCGCTCGATCCGCCGGACGGGCTGGTGCTGGACATCAGCGGCTGTGCGCATCTGTTCGGCGGCGAGGCGGTGATGCGCGCCCGCCTCATTACGCATCTCAAGGCGCACGGCCTGTCCAGCTTCGCCGTCGTCGCCGGCACGCCGGAGGCCGCCCGTGCTCCCGCCCGCTGCGGGCTCGGCGGCGTCCTCGCGCCGGGCACGGAAGCGGCGCAACTCGCCGGCCTGCCCATCGCGGCGCTGGGCCTGCCGGCCGCAACGGTGAGCGGACTGTCCCGGGCCGGGCTGAAGACCATCGGCGCCCTTGCCAAGCGCCCCGGCACCCCGCTCGCCGCCCGCTTCGGCGAGGAGTTGCTAGTGCGGCTGCGGCGCACCCTCGGCCTTGAGGATGCGCGCATCGTGCCGCGCCGGCCGTTGCCCGACTGCCTCGCCGAGCGGCGCTTCGCCGAGCCAATCGCCCGCTCCACCGATATCGAAGGCGCCCTCGCCCTGCTCGTCGAGGATGTCGGGCGGATGCTTGAGAGCCGCGGCCAGGGCGGACGCGCCTTCGAGGCCTCGTTCTTCCGCACCGACGGCGCGGTGCGCCGGCTCGGGGTGGAGACCGCCCGCCCGTCGCGCGACGGCCTCGCCCTCGCTCGGCTGTTCCGCGAGCGGCTCGACGCCCTCGCCGATCCACTCGACCCCGGTTTCGGCTTCGATCTCATCCGTCTTGCCGTACTGCGCGCCGAGCCGCTCGCCGCCGCGCAGATCGGCCTCGACGGACGCGTCAACGAGGAAGAGGAGGTCGCCGCACTGATCGACCGGCTGACCACGCGGCTCGGGCGCGAGCGCGTGCTGCGCTTCGCGCTGCGCGACACCCACGATCCCACCCGCGCCGGAATGCTGGTGCCCGCGGTCGACGCCATCGCGGGCCAATCCGGTCCGCCGGAGGACAACCTGCCCCGCCCCCTTACCCTGTTCGAGCCGCCGCAGCCGATCGACGCGCTGGCAGAGGTGCCGGACGGTCCGCCTTTGCGCTTCCGCTGGCGGCGCGTGCTGCACGAGGTGGTGCGCGCCGAGGGGCCAGAACGCATCGCGCCGGAATGGTGGCGCGGCGACCCCACGACTGCGTCGGCGGCCGAGGAGATCGAGAGCGCCGGCACCCGCGACTATTATCGGGTGGAAAACCGCGAGGGCCGGCGCTTCTGGCTATTCCGCGCGGGTCTCTACGAACGCGGCGCAGGCACGCCGCGCTGGTTCCTGCACGGGCTGTTCGCATGAGCAAGATGTCCAAAAGCAAGCTGACGACGAGCGAGGCTCGCCCGGCGCCCTTCTATGCCGAGCTCGCCGTCACCACGAACTTCTCCTTCCTGCGCGGGGCTTCCCGCGCGGCGGATCTGGTGGAAGAGGCGCTCGCGCTCGGCCATGGCGGCATCGGCATCGCCGACCGCAACACCGTTGCCGGCGTCGTGCGTGCCTACGCGGCGGTGAAGGAGGCCGAGGAGGCTTGGCGGGAAGCGTGGAAGGCGGAGCGCGGGAAGATAAGCGTCGCCGCCGGAGAGGGCAGAGCCGAGACGACCGGCGGCGAGGAAGGGGCAAACCGTGGCGAGAGGGGCCCCGAGGACGACGGCGCACCCGAGCATCGCATCTCCGCCGATCAGGACGGCAGGGCTCCAGAAGGCGGAAGCCATGCGGAAGGCTGGACGGCGTCGCTCCAGTCCGACCGGAACGAGAGCGCCACGGAGCCGGGCGGCATCGACCGCACGGATATCGGGCGCATCGGCGCCATCGATCCGTTCTCGACCCTTCCCCTCCTGCCCGAAACGGACGAAGCCGCCTTCGATGGACCGCCGCCGGCTGACGAAGCCGACCCCGATATGCCGCCTCCCCGGCCCTTCAAGCTGGCGGTCGGCGCCCGCCTCGTCTTCGCCGACGGCACGCCGGACATCCTTGCCTATGCGCAGAACCGCGACGGCTGGGGTCGGCTCTGCCGCCTGCTCACGGCCGGCAACATGCGCTCCGGGCGCAAAGGCGACTGCGAGCTGCGGCTGGACGACCTCCTCGCCGATGCCGGCGGGCTGTCGCTCATCCTCATGCCGCCGCGCCGTGCCGAAGGGCTCGACGTCCTGCTTTCGCGCCTGCACGAAGCGGCGCCGGGCGCTCTGTGGCTCGCCGCCGACATGCCGCGCCGGGGCGACGACCGCCGCCGCCTCGCCGGACTCAAGGCCAGCGCGCAGGCAGCCGGCGTGCCGCTGCTGGCGGTCAATGACGTGCTCTACCACCACCCGAGCCAGCGCGACCTGCAGGATGTGCTCACCTGCATCCGCCACGGCACTACCATCGAAACCGCCGGCCGGCTGTTGGAGGCCAATGCCGAGCGGCACCTGAAATCCCCGGCCGAGATGGCGAGGCTGTTCCGCGAGGCGCCGGAGGCTCTGGAGGAAACCCGCAACTTCCTGGCGCGGATCGACTTTTCGCTCGACGAGCTGAGATACGAATACCCGGAGGAGCCGGTGCCGCCCGGCCACACGCCGCAGGGCTGGCTGGAAGAGCTGAGCTGGCGCCGCGCCGGCCTGCGCTATCCGGCTGGCATTCCGGCAAAGGTCGAACATCAACTCGGGGAGGAGCTAAAGCTGATCGCCGAGCTCGGCTACGCCCCCTATTTCCTGACCATCCGCGACATCGTCGATTTCGCCGAGCGCCGGGGCATCCTGTGCCAGGGGCGCGGTTCGGCGGCCAATTCCACCGTCTGCTACGTGCTCGGCATCACCGCGGTGAATCCGGCGGAAAACGAATTGCTCTTCGCCCGCTTCCTCTCCAGGGAGCGCAAGGAGCCGCCCGATATCGACGTCGATTTCGAGCATGAGCGGCGCGAGGAGGTGATCCAGTACATCTATAAGCGCTACGGCCGGCTGCGCGCCGGCATCGCGGCTACCGTCATTTCCTATCGCCAGCGCAGCGCCTTCCGCGATGTCGGCAAGGCGCTCGGCCTCACCGAGGATGTCACCGCCCGGCTCGCCGGCACGGTATGGGGCAGTTGGGGCGGCGAGATCGAGGCCGGCCGGGCGCGCGAGGCCGGGCTCGACCCGTCCAACCCGACCATCGCCCGCACCATCGGCCTTGCCCGGCGATTGCTCGGCTTTCCCCGCCACCTCTCCCAGCATGTCGGCGGCTTCGTGCTGGCGCGAGGCCGGCTCGACGAGATCGTGCCGATCGGCCACGCGGCCATGGAGGACCGCACCTTCATCGAATGGGACAAGGAGGACATCGACACGCTCGGCATCATGAAGGTCGACGTGCTGGCGCTCGGCATGCTCACCTGCATCCGCAAGGCTTTCGACCTGATGCGCGCGCATGAGAACGTCGATTACGGCCTCGCCGAGGTACCGGCCGACCAAGACGACGTCTACGACATGCTGTGCCGCGGCGATTCCATCGGCGTGTTCCAGGTGGAGAGCCGGGCGCAGATCAACATGCTGCCCCGCCTCAAGCCGCGGAGGCTCTACGACCTCGTCATCCAGGTGGCGATCGTCCGGCCGGGGCCGATCCAGGGCAACATGGTGCATCCCTACCTGCGCCGGCGCGCCAAGCTGGAGCCCGTGACCTACCCCTCCCCGGCCCCACCGCACGATCCCGACGAACTGAAGGAGGTGCTCTCGCGCACCGAGGGCGTGCCGCTGTTCCAAGAGCAGGCGATGCAACTCGCCATGGTCGCGGCCGATTTCTCCGATGTGGAGGCCAACAAGCTGCGCCGCGCCATGGCCACCTTCCGCAATGTCGGCACCATCAGCGAATTCCAGCACAAGCTGATCGATGGCATGAGCGCGCGCGGCTACGACCCCGCCTTTGCCGCGCGCTGCTTCGAGCAGATCAAGGGTTTCGGCGAATATGGCTTCCCGGAGAGCCATGCCGCCTCCTTCGCCAAGCTGGTCTATATCTCGGCCTACATCAAATGCCGGCATCCCGCGGCCTTCGCCTGCGCGCTGCTCAACTCCCAGCCCATGGGCTTCTATGCCCCGGCGCAGATCGTGCGCGACGCGCGCGAACATGGCGTCGACATCCGCCCCGTCGACGTCAATCACAGCTTCCACGACAACACGCTGGAACGCCGGTCCGACGGGACGCTCGCCCTGCGCCTCGGCCTACGCCAGGTCGACGGGGTTGGCGCCGCCGCGGCGGAGCGGCTCGCGGAGCGACGGGGCGAGGGCTACCCGGATATCGAGACCCTCGCCCGCCGCACCCGCCTGCCGGTCGCCGTGCTGACCAAGCTCGCGGAGGCTGACGCTTTCCGCTCCATGGGTCTCGACCGGCGCGAAGCCGCCTGGGCGGTGCGTCGGCTGCCGGACGATGCGCCGCTGCCGCTGTTCGCCGCGGCCGATGCGCGCGAGCTCGGCGAGGAGGCGGATGTCGGGTTGCCGTTCATGCCATTGCCCGAGCAGATCGCCGTGGACTACCAGACCACGCGACTGTCACTGAAGGGCCATCCCATGGGGATGCTGCGGCCGGTCTTCGCCCGCGAGGGCGTGCTCGCCAGCGCCGAGGTGGCGGCGAGCCGCGACGGCGCCCGGATACGTACCGCCGGCATCGTGCTGGTGCGGCAGCGGCCCGGCAAGGGCAACGCCGTCTTCATGACGCTGGAGGACGAGACCGGCATCGTCAATGTGCTGCTCTGGGCGCGGCTGTTCGAGCAATATCGCGCGCAGGTGATGGGCGCCCGGCTCGTGATGGTGGAAGGTCGGGTGCAGAAGAGCCCGGAAGGCGTGGTGCATCTGATGGGCGAGCGGGTGATGGACCGCACCGCCGAGCTCTCCCGCCTGTTCGACGACCCCCGCAGCGTGCCGGCGCCGCATGTCGACCCCGACGAGGACCCGCGGCTGAAGCCCCAGCGCGAGCATCTGCTGCAAGGACGGCGCTCCACCCAGGGACACCCGCGTCAGGTGCGCCTGCTGCCGAAATCGCGCGATTTCCATTGAACCGCGCGACGGCGCCCCTCATGCGTTCGCCGGCTGCGGGAGTTCGCGCAGTGCCGCCACCTTATGCGCCAGCCGCGCCGCCCGGCGAACGTGTGATCAGCAAGACCTGCGGAAAGATAGCCGGCGTTTAATCTGTCGTCGGCGTCTGTCCTATCCAACGGGTCGGCAATGCAAACCGCTGGAAGAGTCTCCCAGCGATCGCCGGCCGACAAGACGCATGAATCGACGCCACCCTTCACCGCGATCTTCTTAATTTAATAGCCGGCTATATGATACACCGGCGTTATACGCACCTCATCGCCGAACAGGCCCCCTGTGGAGCCGGCACCCGGTCGATATGGCCGGCATCGATGCCGGTATCGGCGGTGACATGCAGCACCTCCTCCGACGGCGCATCGTTGCCGATGCCGGCGAAGACCTTGGTCACGTGGAGGCGGCGGGAATGGCGGTTTCAGTACGGAACGGGCCGAATTCGATCGACCGCAGCAGGGTGGCGCGAGCGGTGCGCAGATGTTTGCGCAGGCGCGCGTCGATCATCCGTTGATCGCGGCTGCGCAACGCCTCGATATAGTCGAGATGCTCCATCAGCGCCGTGGTATTGCGCTGCTTCTCGTCCGCCTTGTTCCATTGATAAGTGTAATGAAAAATGGTGGAGATGATGTCATAGAAATCGATGATGAATCGGTTCTGCGACGTCTCGTGGATGATCCGGTGCAACCGCTCGTCGAGTTTCGGGAAACGTCGATACTCTGCATCCATATTGGCCAGCAGCGTGTGATGATCCTTCTCGATGGCGTCGAGTTGGCACCAGGCGGGGGAATGCTCCGGCAGTTCGATAAAGCTGCGGGTGGCACGCAGTTCGAACATCTCGCGCACATCATAGATCTCGGCGGCGAAGGCCGGCGTCACGCCCTTGAACAGCCAGGCGCTGTTCGGCCGCCGCTCCAGCAGGCCGAAATGCTGGAACTGCGCCAGATGCTCGCGGATGGTGGTGGTCGAGGTGCCGAATTGCCGGGCGAGCTCGGCGGCGTTGAGGAGCTGCCCGGCGCGGAAATCACCCTGCAGGATCCACTCCATGAAGCGCCGTTCCACCGCGGCCCCGGCCGAGAGGGTCTGCGTATCGGGAAAATAATCCGCGTCGACCGGATGGCGCTTGAGCACGCGCCGCCCGGCTCCGCTACCGACGATTCCGCCCTCGGCCAGCGACGCCAGCACCGCGCGGACCGTGGTGCGGCTGACGTCAAGCGCTTGGGCAAGCTCGCTTTCCGACGGCAGCGGTGCGCCGATCGAGTGCTCAGCCAGCCGTCGCAGGCAATGGTTGTAGCTGCGTTTGAAGACGGTATTGCCCTTCATGGGATGCCGATCTCGCTTTCTCTCCCCTGACGCCACCTTTCGGTAGTGTCGTTTTTTTTACATTAAAAACAGATTGACACACGGCGTCTATCGTGGATTTTTATATATAAGAAGACAAAAAATAAATCGACACTGGGTGAGGAAAAGGCCATGTGGCGCGCAAGCAGCTGCAAGAAATCCGTTTATCTTCAATTCACTGCGGCGCATGACGGCGCACGCGCATCCGCCTCGGCGCTTGTTGAGGCGTGTGGCGCGTGAGCATTCGCATCGTTCAGTTCGGCACAAGCCGCTTCCTTCAGGCGCATGTCGATCTCTTCGTCCACGAGGCCCGCGAAGCCGGTGAGGCCATCGGCCCGATCGCCGTGGTGCAGGCATCGGGCTTGCCCGCCCGCGCCGGCCGCATCAAGGCCTTCGGCCGGCCGGAGGGCTATCCCGTCATCATTCGCGGTATGGTCGAGGGTATCCCCACCGAGCGGACGGTGACCGTGCGCTCGGTCGATCGCGGCCTGTCGGCGGCAGCGGACTGGGAAGCGCTGAAGGCGCTGTTCGCCACCGAGGCCGGGCTCGTCGTTTCGAACATGGGCGACGCCGGCTACGAGATCGCCGCCGAAGATCGCAACCCGGCGCTCATCGCCGGCGGCGTGCCCGCCTCCTTCCCCGGCAAGCTCACCGCGCTGCTGCATCATCGCTGGAAGGCCGGCGGCGCACCCCTCACCGTGCTGCCCTGCGAACTCGTCAACCGCAATGGCGGCATCCTCGCGGCCGCAGTGCAGGACCTCGCCGCAACCAGCGGCGCCCCGGCCGCTTTCGCCGAGTGGGTCGCCAGCAAGGTGATCTTCGCCAACACGCTGGTCGACCGCATCGTTTCCGAGCCGATCGAGCCGGTCGGTGCCGTCGCCGAGCCCTATGCGCTATGGGCGATCGAGCGGCGGCCCGGCCTCGCCCTGCCCTTCTCGCATCCCAGCGTCGTCCTCACCGACGATCTCGAACCCTTCGAGCGGCTGAAGCTGCACATCCTCAATCTCGGCCACACCGTGCTTGCCGACATCTGGGCCAGCGAAGGCCGCGCGCCCTGCGAGACCGTGCGAGCCATCCTCGCCGACGAGGGCGTGCGCGCCCGGCTCGACGCCATCTATGCCGACGAGGTCGTACCCGGCTTCGCCGCGCGCGGCATGGGCGAGGAGGCACGGGCCTATGTGGCGGTCACGCTCGACCGCTTCCGCAACCCCTTCCTCGATCACCCCATCGCCGACATCGCGCAGAACCACGTGGTGAAGGTGGAGCGGCGGATCGGCGCCTTCCTCGACTGGATCGCCGGACAGCCCCGGGCGCCCGCAACCCCGGTGCTGGATGCGCTCGTCGCGCGGCACCGCGCGCAACAGGTGGCGGTATGACCTATCAGTTCGACTTCTCGTCCCTGCTGGCCTACTGGCCGGAATTCCTGCAGGGCGCCTGGCTGACGCTGAAGCTCTCGGCAGTCTCTACCGTGCTGGGCTTCGTGCTCGGCACGCTCTGCGCCATCGGCCGGGCCGACGGCAAGCCGTGGGTGAAGTTCCTGGTGGCCTCCTATGTGGAGGTGATCCGCAATACGCCGCTGCTGGTGCAGGTGTTCATCGTCTATTTCGGCATCGCCACGCTGGGGATTCGAGTCTCCGCCAATGCGGCGGCGGTGATCGCGCTGGTGGTGAATGTCGGCGCCTATACGTCCGAGATCGTGCGCGCCGGCCTCGAATCCGTGCTCAAGTCGCAGCTGGAAGCCGCCGACTGCCTCGGCCTGTCGAAGCCGCAGGTCTATTGGCATGTCGTGCTGCGGCCGGCGATCGAGCGGGTCTACCCGGCGCTCACCAGCCAATATGTGCTGCTGATGCTGGCCTCCTCGATCACCTCGCAGATCTCGGCGGAAGAGCTGACCGCGGTCGCCAACCGCATCCAGTCCGACACCTTCCGCTCCTTCGAGACCTATATCGTCGTCGGCATCATCTATCTCACCCTGTCTTTCGTGGTGCGCGTCGCGCTGTGGCTGTTCGGCCTCGCCGTCTTCGTGCGCAAGCGCAAGCTCGGCACGGCGCTGTGAGGTCCTGAACCATGCCGACCTTCAGCCTCGTCCATCTCGAATTCCTCGGCTGGGCCGCCACGTGGACCCTCGGCCTGTCCGCCATCGCCTTCATCGGCGGCGGGCTGGTCGGATTCGCGGTGGCACTCGCCCGCATCTCCTCGGTCCGCGCGCTGCGCTACGCGGCGATCGCCTATATCCAGCTGGTACAGGGCACGCCGCTGCTGATCCTGCTGTTCCTCATCTATTTCGGCATCGCCATTGTCGGCTTCCAGGAAGTGCCGGCGCTGCTCGCCGCCGGCCTCGGCCTCACCATCTATGCCTCGGGCTTCCTTGCCGAGATCTGGCGCGGCTGCCTGGAATCGGTGCCGAAGACCCAGTGGGAAGCCGCCGAATGCCTGGCGCTGACCCCGTGGCAACGGATGACACGGGTGATCCTGCCGCAGGCGGCGCGCATCGCCACCGCCCCGACGGTCGGTTTCCTCGTGCAGATCGTCAAGAACACCTCGCTCGCCTCGGTGGTCGGCTTCGTCGAGCTCGCCCAGGCCGGCAAGCTCATCAACAACTCGATCTTCGAGCCCTTCACCGTCTTCGTGGTCGTCGCCGTGATCTATTTCGCGATCTGCTTCCCGCTGTCGACCTGGAGCCGGAGGCTGGAAAGGAAGCTCAATGTCGGCCGTCGTTAAACTCTCCAACGTTCACAAGAGCTTCGGCACCGTGAAGGTGCTGGACG